>NZ_AP025019.1 GCF_019977735.1 Calothrix sp. PCC 7716
AATATTTATAGTTGCGCCTGCACCACCAAAGCCTGTGCGGTAAATGGGGCTAAAACGACCATAGCGAGATAAAGCGCCCTTATTATCACTAGCTAAGTCTGGGTTGAAGTTGTTGATATTGTCGTATATATTACCACCTGCTGCATCTACTTTGACTCGTATCGAATCACTGAGGTTAAAAGAGTAGTTGACTTTATCAACACCCATGTTATTGTCTTGATTCCCATCGAAACCAAAGCGGGTCATGTTAGTGCCTGTAACATTTGTGTCATAGGGAGTTACATTTCGGGCTTGCAAACGTATTTGCAATAAGTCTCTAGCATTAAAGCTCGTATTCAAAATTAAACGAACTCGGTCAGTGAAAATAGTGTTAGAATCTAATTGTCTAGCAGTATTTGGGTTGACACCAGAAGTCACCGCCCTTTTATCACTGCCAAAAACATTAGATACGTTAAAGATGATTTCTCCATTCAACTTTGTTGTAGTGGAAAATTGATTGGCTTCTATTTCAGAAGTACGAGCTTCAAGAGCATCTACACGACCGCGTAGAGTCGCGAGTTCAGCAGAGAATTCTTCTTGAAGTCGTTGCAAGGTTGCTAAATCTTCTTTAGTAACCAAGTTACTAGTTGCTGTGGCAATCAGTTCGTTGACTCGCTCTAAACAAGCATTTAAACCAGCGGCAAATTCATAACGGGTCATAGCACGGTTTCCCCGAAAAGTCCCATTAGGATAACCAGCAATACAGCCATAACGTTCAACAAGCGACTGCAACGCTTGGAAAGCCCAGTCTGTAGGTTGCACATCAGAAAACTGGGAAACAGATGTGACCTGGGCATTGTCACCACTGTATTGTTGGATTTGGTTTAAAGAAGAGTTACCGGAAGTCGAGTCTACTTGAGCTAGGGCATCAATTTGATTTACTTCAGACTTTACTGGATTCTCAGCAGCTATGGTTGATACTGAAAAAGCAAGGCTACCTACTAGAGCAACAGGACTAACCAGTAGGCATTTCCACAATAATTTAGCTTGGGACATGATTTTTATTCCTCACACAAAGTAATATTTGTTACAGCAGGTTTCCCCTATAAATAAGATTCTCATACTCGGATGAAATCAAGATGAAATTTAGCTCAAATTTTTAAAATATAAGTAACTGCTCAGGAGAGTACCTGCAAAGGCACAGGGAAAACTTCGTTTATGCTTGCGCTACGCTCAGTAGTCAGAATGATATAGTTAAACTTTGATAAACCAGCGTTGACGATACATTATCCAAGCCGCACCTAACGCTCTTTTATTACTCTCATAGGAGTATAATAACAATACTGCCCCGTGCGTATATAGGAGTGTTTGATTGGTTTCTCGAATGGCTACCGAGACTATCTCCGTAGTAGACATGTACTGCGAAGAATACAGAGACTTATTTACAGAGGTGAGAACATTTGAGAATTTCAAATATTTTCACGTTGGTATACTATCTGATATCAAACATAAATATGCAGCCAGAAATAGCAAAAGTTGTAGGTTTACATGATGCACAGCCATTGCACAACTTTCTTACAGATTCACCGAGTGTCGGTAGTTTCTTTAAGAGATAGGCGCCTCGATATGACACTTAAAATGTTAAATGGGCGTTCATTTAAACTTGTCATTGATGCTCAAAGGTTCGCTTTTAAGTATACTTTCGTGTAGCATCCCAATAACTAAAATTAGATTCAATTTCACTCCAGCCAACTTCTAAAATACCTGGTTTAGGTAACGAAGCATCTATTCCCCACGGACTAAACAAAGTAAATCTCTGAGTAGAAGAATTATAATTGACTAAAATATAAGCATGTGCTGCAATAATATTCGGTGCAACACCAGTTGATTTTGATGCCAAACTAATCGATTCACCTGAGCTTATCGCTTTTATAATTGAATTCAGGTTTAAAACATTACTCATTGAGACTTGATTACCTGTGATTTGTGACAATGCGTCACTAACATAACCACCTTTTCCAATACCAGAGTAAGAATTGGTGTTATCTTGGTAAATCCACCCAGATTCGTTAAGTTGTGCGTATGCTTTTTCAGCTAGTGCAACCCACAGTTCATTGCCTGAATTATTGTAGCTAGTACCTTTACTCGCGTAAACGAAGTTACCAGCATAATCAGTAGGTAAATATTTATCTACGCTAACGTAGTCTGCAATCTGGTTGCGGAAGAAACGAATGGTGTAAGTATTATCACCGTTGCCGATAAACATCTTCTCAATTGTGGTAGGAGAATTAAATGCTGTCGCAGCTAGTCCAGCAAGAAAGTAACAGTCGTTAATCTGACCTTGTTTAATGTCTTTGTAGCTAACACCATTCTGAAATAAAGAACCGCTTGTTTCTTTATATGTATATGAAGTTTTTGGGTAGTCGCGTCCTAGAAACCATTTATTGACCAGGTTTTCTATCTGGGCACTGCTACTACCAGCACTCAAATTACCTAATGAATTACCCTGGTATCTTTGATTTGCTGGATCACCGTTGACAACTTTGTTAGTTAGTACTCGCACGTATTCTGGTATTCCCAGCAATGAAGCGTTACTAACCAAGTTTTTCAAGTCCTTAAATTCAGTTGCGTCTACCACACCTTCATCAGAAGATGCGCGCAATATCTTGATCACATCGTTACGGTCTATAACTGAGTCGCTAAAAGATGACTTTACTACTTCGCGCAGTTGTACATCCTGAATTACCATGTCTAACCAGGCGCCAGCATTTTGAGGCGATGATTGTACATTTGGAAGAAAGGCGCCAACACTTTGAGGTGATTGTGAAATCGAGTTAACACTATACTTTAAAGTGTAATCACTAATCGCATTGCGAAATCGATAAACCTTTATATAATAATTACCTGCTTCTAAAGTTGTACTGATTAACTCATCTCGATTACGACGGTTGTAAGAACCAGCAACTTCTTGATTATTACTGTCTAGTACCTGTACATTAAGATTTGCATACAAGTCATTGAGTGCAAGATTCAAACTACTACGACTACTCAAATTTAAACCGTAATAATCTTCTGTATTTCCCCACCGAATTGAACCTGTTAATACCTGTGTATTCTGATTAATACTTAAGTCTTTATCAATACTTACATTTTGTCCAGATAAATTAATCGGCATAACTACCCTTGCGTATTCAAATCAACCAAATTCAGACAAAGCGTCTTTAACACCCCTGTAACGACAAGGGCTAACTAATGAATTAGCTACTAGAAAAATCTTTGTAAATCCTTGAATATCTATATTGCTGCTTCCAACTCTTAAACAGCCACAGTAAATTTACGTAATTAGGATTATTACTTAAAAAAGTATTCAATCTTATATTATAAAAAATTAATTTTTTATAAATAATAAATATTATTGACAAAAAAAACCACCCTTTTTAAGGGCGGGTTGACAGTAAAAAAATGTATCTAAAAAAGTTTTTAAATGTTAATACATAAGAAAAATAAAATAGTATTAAATAACTATAGTTTGAGCTAGTAAATGATGTCAACCTATCATATAATTGAGAATTGACAAAATGTTTTACAACTACTTAATATTTCTGAATAATAGGACAAATTGTATCCTTTGGTTTATCTTGTAAATTTTTCCAATCAGAAAGCAATTCTCCCAACTCATTACGTAAAATTAACAGTTCGTCAATTTTATTATCAATTTCTAATAGCTTATTGTCTAGTTTCTCTTTAATCTGGCTACATGGAGGTTTTCCTTCATCATAAACATTAAGAATATCCCCAATTTCTTCCAGACTCAAATCTAGATTTTGTGCCCGTTTAATAAAAGCTAAACGGGTAAGCACATCTTCTGAAAACTGCCGATATCCACCTTCTGTACGTCCATAAGACTTCAGTAAACCTAAACTTTCATAATAGCGAATAGTCCCGATAGGAACTCCGCTTAAAGCTGTTACTTGACCAATTAACATACATTTTTTCTCGTGATTCAACATTTGCACACCTACATTTAAGGATTTCTCAGATTACTAACAGCTCTTTGCAAACCAGCCAAAGCACGATTGTAATCCAATATAGCCCTAACCCGATTACCCTCAGCCCTAGTCAGCTCGGTTTCAGAAGCGATAACATCAGTCTGAGTACCTACACCTGCTTGAAATCTTAACCTTGCTAAAGTTAAAGCCTCTCGAGATTGATTTAAAGCAACAGTAGCAGTCTGAACATTACTCAAATTCGATTGCAAATTACTGTAAGACTGTTCGACTTGATAACGAATCTGGTTACGTTGGCTAGTAAAACGAGTTTCGGCAATAGTAATATTAGCTTTTGATTGAGCCGCTCTTGACCTAGCGGCGCCTCCATCAAATAAATTCCAGTTTGCTCTAACTCCAAGTGAGTAACCATCGGTAATGCCAACACGATCATTAAATACGTCTAACAAATTGTAACTAGCCACCAAACTAACTTGTGGTCGAACCTCAGCGAGTGCCAAGCGTCGTTGCTGCTCGTTGATGTTACGTTGTACCAATTGCTGTTGTAGTTCAGGACGATTTTGAAACGCCAGCACAATACTATCTTCAAGTGTCTGATTCCATAAACCAGCTAGTTTGACTGAATCTGCGGCACTGATATTTGCAGATTGTGGTAAACTCAACGTGACTGCTAGCAGTCTTGCGGCTACTAGCTGCTGACTAAGGCTATTAGTCAGTTCTTGTTGAGCATTTGCTAAATTTACCTGAAAACGCAAAACATCAAATCTAGTACCAACTCCCGCACTTTCTAATGCTTGAGCATCTTTTAAACTGCGTTGCGCGTTTTCAACGGCAGCACGATTAATTCTAACTTGTTCGTCGGCTTGTTGTAAATCGTAGTATTGAGTGGCAACTTGCAGCCCAATTTCTGCTGACAAACGTTGCACATCTAACTCATCAAAACGTAATTGTTCCTCTGCGGCTCGAATGCGGGCTGACCTTGAACCAGAAGTATAAATGTTGTAACTTAACTGTGCGGCGCCTCCTAAAGTTGTACTTGCTGCTTCTTGACTTGTCGGTATTCCACCTCGAGAGCGCAATTCGGCAGAAAGTTGATCGCTTGCAGATTGTCCACGGGATACATCTGTGCTTAAACCAAAGTTCGGGTATAAAGCTGCTTGTGCTTCACGTAACCCCGCGCGACTACGTTCCAGAGTTAATATTCCTACTTGCAAGTCTCGATTATTACGGCGTGCTAGTTCTAAAGCCTGTTCTAAGGTAATAGGCTGAGTTACGAGAATTTTAACTTCCTCTGATTTGGTAGGAAACTGTAGAAGATTTGAATTTGGATTGAGGTTGTCAAGTGAAGTTGAAGTAGGAGATGTAGGCTGAGATTGTGATTGTGTTAACTGGAATATTGTTTGAGCTGAACTAGTAGCTATATTACTTAATATAACTATATAACCAATACTTGTAACAACTAAGTAACGGTACTTCAACATATATTTTCACTCCTAGAGATAAAATTACACCACACCAGAAAAAAGCACTCCTGTTGTCAGGGGTAGCAAAATAAGAAAGATGGAAAATCTGTAAGTCAAGTAGCAATTAAAAGAAGTTATGGAAGATGACATCAAGTTCAGCCCCACACTGAGTTATTGATGTTCTTAATTTACCTCCGTATTTAGATTGACATGACCAGATGGATTTAGGGGAAAAAGGTTGAAGTTCAAAGATGAAATCCTGACTTGAGAAGATTTTTATTCTTTCAGCTTCCCCCCTTTCTCCCTTGAGAGAACAGCACTAAGTAGGTATCTTATGTACCTTAGTTATAAGTTTTTCATATCAAGATGAAATCAGGATGAAATTTGGACAGATTTTTAGATAGAAATAATTTAATATCTATGTATCAGATTTTTTTGTTATTTTCTTTCATAAAATAAAATTTTATATAATCAATTTAGCGCTGATGCCAATCTAGTAACCTCTAAAAATAAAAAGCTTAAATTAATATTTTGACTTGCGGAAAGCGCGATATAACCATTTAAATGGTTTGAATGGAGATATGGTTAAGCTATTTAGTGGTGTAGCATCAAAAGGTAATTGAATGGTAAAAGTGCTACCTTTACCCAATTCACTTTCCACATTTAACTTACCTTGATGTGCCCCAACTATAGCCTGGACAATAGCTAACCCTAATCCAGAACCACCTGTGCTACGAGAGCGATCGCTATTTACTCGATAAAATCTATCATAAATGCGAGAGAGTTCATTTTGTGGAATTCCAATACCTGTATCCTGAACTTTGATTACAGCATAATAGTCAGTTCTATTTAAAAATACCATCACTTCTCCACATGGCGGTGTATATTGAATTGCATTAACGATTAAATTAGAAATTAGTCGATAAAGCTGGTCGGAATTACCAATAATAGTTAATGATTGATTCGCTTGGATTACAGATGTCAGCTTTATTCCTGCGGCAGCTGCCATTGCCTCAAATTCCTCAATTAAATCGCTAATAATTTCATTCAGGCAACAAATATCCCGTTGTTTTATAGGTTGTCTATCCAAACGCGCTAACATTAGCAAATCAACAACTAAAGTCGTAAGTCGCTGATTTTGACGGTGTATAGTTTGCAAAATATCTCGTGTTTCTTCCTCCGACAATTGTGGCATGAATAGCACTGATTCTACTGTGGCGCCTGTCGCAGCTAGAGGTGTTCGCAATTCATGTGCAGCATCGGCCGTAAACTGTTGAATTTGCCTGTATGACTGATAAATTGGCTGCATTGCTAACCCTGATAACCACCAGCTAGCAGCAGTAATCATTACCGTTACTATTGGCAACCCCAAAGCAATAACTAATTTTACAGTATCAAGATAATGATTGAACTCTTGCAAACTTCTCCCAATTTGAAAGTAGCCCCATTCCTGATTATCTTGAGTATGTAGATGTAAAGTTATTTGATGGTAATCTTTACCATTAGTATCTTTAATAAACTCCCATTTTTGATTGTTGAAAACGGTTGATATACCATCTGGATAAGAGCCACCTGTCGCAATTAAACGTCCAGAATTATCAAAAAAACGAATATAATAATTCCCGTTATTAACAGCACCGAGGACGTGGCGTTTAGAATCATTCGGCTGTTGAATGCAATTAGCTCCAATTACACAGGTACTGATATTTGGGAATAACTGCTGTACAATAGGCTCTAATCGCCCTGGTTGCTTTAATTTGAGTTCCATAGTGTCATGTATTGTTCCGGCAACAGATTCTATTTCACTGTCTAATGCTACTACATGGGCATGGAACACAGCTTTATAAAAACCGAAGGCAGATACACCTAAAATTAAACCCATAACAAGGGCATAACATAGAGCAAAACGAATGCGGGTAAGCTGAAAAAGTTTATTTTGATTCATAGCGTAGAATTGAAACGGTATCCGACACTATGTAGAGTTTCAATTGAGCTTGTGCAACTGCTTGCAGCCAGTTTACGGCGTAAGAGACGCATTTGTGCTGCTACTACATTACTACCAGTTTCTGCGCTTACTTCCCACAGTTGGTTGCGAATTTGCTCAGTAGTTACAATTTGATTGGGATGTTTCATAAAATATTCCAAAAGTTGGAATTCTTTATTCGTAAGGGAAATTGTTTGTTTGTTTCCCATTACATCTTGGCAAATAACTGAGTTGTTGCCGTAATCTAGGGTCAAATTTCCAATAGCCAGTTGTTGAGCTTGAAAGTGCGGGGAACGACGTTGTAAAGCTCGTAACCGTGCCAATAGTTCCCCGATTCCAAATGGTTTTACTAAATAGTCATCAGCACCAGCATCCAAACCAGCAATTTTATCTTCCATTCTATCTCTAGCTGTTAGCATTAAAACAGGCAGAGAATTTTCTCTCATACGCAGTCTTTTACATAACTCTAATCCAGTAATTCCCGGAAGCATCCAATCAATAATGGCTAATGTATAATTTGCCGAACCATTTTCCAGGTATGACCAAGCTTCTGTGCCATCCATGACCCAATCTACTAAATACTTGTGCTGTTTTAAAGTACGTTTCATGGCTGCACCTAAATCGGGTTCATCTTCTACAAGCAAGACTCTCATATCAAAATAACTTTCTAGCGATTCTTTAGAGATTTGTGAAATAAGCATAGTTTATAACGAGGTTATCCCTTAAAAATAGATTGACAGAGTTGGATGAAATTGGGATGAAATTTTTAAATGTTAAGTAAAATTTATTGTAGTACAGATTGCCTAAAATCCCGAATGAGAGAAAACAAGTGTAGACTCTTATACCCACGGTAGGTGTGGTGTGGTGTTAGAGGAGCCTGCACTCGTTAATACCTATTGTTACAGGTAGAAATGAAATTAAGATGAAATTTTGCGATGGCGGGTTAAAAATCGCTTGATAAATAATTTTTCCAGTTCAATCCAAACAAACATCAAAGCGCTGAATCCAAGGCAAATCGCAAGTTCTAAGGGACTGAGCCAGTGAGTATTAAAAAAGCGTTGTAACGGAGCAACATAAATTAGCATTAGCTGTAAAATTGTAGTCAAGCATACAGAGGCAAGTACGTAGGGATTAGAAAGAGGATTTAGCTGTATAGTTAACTGTGTGTCCGAACGAATAGCTAAGGCATGACCCATTTGGCCAAGACACAGGGTTGTAAATACCATTGTTTTCCATCGCTCAGGGTCGCCAAAATTTTGAGTATAGTTAGAAGCCCATGCCATTAGTGCGATGGTAATAATTGCAAAAATAACGCCGATACGAACTATATAGAATCCAAGTCCTCGTGCAAAAATGCTTTCTTGAGGATTATAAGGAGGACGACGCATTACATTCGGTTCTGCTGGTTCCATTGCTAAAGCGAGGGCTGGTAAACCATCTGTGACTAAGTTCATCCAGAGAATTTGGAGTGGAGAGAGGGGAACACCTCCTAAACCCATAAGAGGAGCAGCTGCGACTGTTAAAACTTCGCCAATATTACTACCGAGAATGTATTTGATAAAACGGCGAATGTTATCGTAAACTACCCGACCTTCTTCTGTAGCAGCAACGATAGTAGTGAAATTATCATCGAGCAAAACCATGTCGCTAGCTTCTTTGCTCACGTCAGTACCCGTAATGCCCATTGCAATACCAATATCAGCACGCCGTAATGCTGGGGCATCATTTACACCATCGCCAGTCATCGCCACTAATTCACCTTGCTTCTTCAACGCTTCGACAATTCGCAGTTTGTGTTCGGGCGATACGCGCGCGTAAACTGATACATGTTTAACTTTTTGTTCTAATTCTTCGGGTTGTAGCTTTTCTAAATCCTGACCGCTAAGGATAACATCGTTCTCTTTAGCAATACCTAAATCGTATGCGATTGCTCTAGCAGTTAATTGGTGATCACCAGTAATCATAACAGGTCGAATGCCTGCTTCCCGACATCTTCGCACCGCTTCCCTTACTTCCGGTCGAGGTGCATCGAGAATTCCCACTAACCCTAACCAAATTAATTCTTGCTCTGTTGCTTCTTCTGAACCTTCATCGGGTAAAAAATTTAAGGGTTTGTACGCTAACCCCAGCACTCGCAATCCCTCAGCAGCCATCTGGTTATTTTGTTCAAGGATGCGCGAGCGTACTTCTTTATGTAACGTTTGCAACGTCGAATCAGCTTCTTGGTACAATGTGCTTCTTTGCAGTATTAACTCTGGCGAACCCTTAGTAAACATGAGGTAAGTATAGTTATCAGCGATAGCAGGATTCAATGATTCATTATTTTGGACAATTACACTCATCCGCTTCCGTTCTGAGGAAAAGGGAAACTCTGCCACGCGCCTAAACAAAGACTCAAACCGTGTTTTCTCAATGCTTGCCTTACCTGCCAAGGATAGCAAAGCTCCCTCTGTTGGGTCACCTAAAATTCCCCACTGATTTTGCTCGTAGGTTAGTACTGCATCGTTACATAGTACAGATGCAAGTAATAGATTTTGCAACTCTGGATATTTTTCAGGACTGATTGTCGTTGGCGCCGATGTTGATGAAAATTTATTTGCTTCAAAATTACCAACAGGTGCATAACCATCACCTGTCACCTTTAAAGAATTGCTAACGGTTTCGACACGTTGTACAACCATTTTATTTTGCGTTAGCGTGCCTGTTTTATCTGAACAAATAGTAGTAACTGAGCCGAGCGTTTCGACTGCTGGCAATTTACGGATTAAAGCTTGACGGCGCACCATCCGTTGAGTTCCAATTGCTAAAGTAACCGTAATGACGGCTGGCAAACCTTCTGGAACTACAGCCACAGCCATACTTAACGAGACTTCTAAAAGTTCTTCAAAGTGTTTAAAACCACCTGTCCGTAAAATGCCACCGACTATAACCACAGCTACTAAAATTAAAGAGGCTGTCACCAGAGTGTTAGCTAACTGGGACATCCTCTTCTGCATTGGAGTTGGTTCTGCCTCGACAGATTGAAGCATTTGGGCAATTTTACCGAGTTCAGTCTGCATCCCTGTTGCTGTTACCAGTACTTTCCCACGCCCTTGAACTACTTCTGTTGCTTGAAAAACCATATTGATGCGGTCTCCCAAGGGAGCATCTAATGGTAATTGTACTGTTTCGCGTTTGCTAACTGCTTCTGCTTCTCCAGTTAAAGCTGCTTCTCGAACTTGCAAATTTTGGCATTCTAACAACCTACCATCTGCTGCAATTTGCACCCCAGCTTCGAGCAACATTATATCCCCAGGCACTAAATCTTTAGCTGCGATTTCTACTTGTTTCCTATTTCGCATCACTCGAACTTTGGGAGAAGTAAGATTCTTGAGCGCAGCTAGGGCTTTTTCAGCACGACTTTCTTGTATAAAGCCTAGTAAACCATTAAGAATAACTATTGCAGTTATTGCAATGGCATCTTTGGGAAACTCACCACCTCGCAAATCCAAAACCGCTGAAACTACCGCCACTGCCATTAACATCAGCAACATGATGTTAGTAAACTGGTCTATCAAGATAGATAAAACAGGGCGCCCCTTTTGTTCTTGTATTTCATTATAACCGTAGCGTTGCAATCTTTCAGTAGCTTGTTGAGATGTCAAACCATTATTGCTATTGCTCTCTTGCAACAAAAGTGTTTCTGAAGCTTGCAGGGTGTGCCAAACTGTTGTTGTATCTGATATGAAATTGGAGTTAAAAGAAGTCATAGAAGATGGGATAAGGTAGAGTTTCGTATCTAGCTAACTTTGTTATAAAATGGTCGAAAAATCAAGTATAAAAATAAAAATTATTAACGACCGTAGGTATAAAAAATTAGTAAGGTTTATAGAGTAGCTTATTTTGAATAAGCTACTCTATAAATACTACTTGATTCTTTCGAGAGCAGTTGATTTAATGTCGCTGCTTAACTTATAGCGTTTCCCGTTCTAATAAAGTACATAAGGGCGGGCAAGGATGCCCACCCCACAAGAGATATACTTATTTAATGAATACCTCACTTGGCTAGGAACCGCTATAGGTAAGTTTTTATCTTAGTTAAACCGAGCGGAGTTGCTTCTTTCATTCCTTCTTTTTTAGCGGATACTTGATAATGTAAACATTGACTAGAATCGTGACTCGAAGCGTTAACTCCTTTCATAGAAACTACCAGCGAGTTACCAGGTGCTACGGGTTCCGAGAAAGCTACTGTAGCTGTTTTTCCATCCATTGAAACTGTTGCAGGAATTTTTTGACCTGATTTATTTGTAACCTCAATTTCTCTATTAACTTTGACCCCTTCTGGCAAATTAATAGCTAATTCAGATACAGCTTTTCCTTGAACGTGAACCTCAAATTTATGAGTAGCATCAGAAGCAGCAGAATCGTTAGGAAATGCGCTACTATTACCAAGGTGAGTGACCTTAGCATCGTTAAGATTTTCTGCAAAAGCCGCAGGAACTGAAGATGCAAGAACTAAGGTAAATGCAACTGTGTAAATCAACTTTTTCATATTCATGTCCTCTTTCAGTTAGTGAATTAATTGCCTCTATTTATAAGTATGAAGGTTAGTTATGAAATTGAAATGAAATTTTACGTTATAATATATAAAAATAATAGTTTCCTCTAATGAAATCAATTAATATTATTGATGCTTCATAAATTCAATTAACTTTATTTAATTAAAAAACTCAGTGTTTCTACACTAATAACTGTAGAAACACTGAGTTTTAATTTATTAAGTTATAAAGAATTTAAAGATAGACACGAAAAAAAGCAGTATCCATGAAAGTCTCTTTATCACTTTCAGTAAATGTCGCATAAATACGATAAAGAGAGCCATTCCCCATTCTTGGTCTTCTAATTTTATTGATATCAATTTCAATCTGAGTATTAGGAGCGATTGGTTCGGGAAAAGCTAATAAAATACTGGCGTCATTAACAGAAACATTAGTATTAATTTTCTTGTCATCATCTTTCATTACTTTCACATCGCCCTTATCCTTGCTCCATCTTATAGTATCTGGAACTTCAATTCTTAACTGGGAAATGCCTCTAGAGTTTTTAGGAACATGTATTCGCAGAGTATGTCTAACGCTGTGCCACTTAGTAGGAGGAAATTGAGAATTACCATCAACATGTGGCAGATTCCAATTGTTATCACTAGCACTTGCGTATCTGGCAGGAATTATAAGCGTAGCAGCGAAAGTCGATATAACAGCGTAAATCAAAATTTTTCTCATACTTACTCCTCACTCAATCATTAATTCAATATAGTTAAACTTTTAGCAATATTTTGCAAACATCGCCGACATCTTAATTTATTTGTCCATATTTATTTGTCCATCAGTTTTGTTGATATTGATGAAATAGGGATGAAATGTATTTTTACCTAGTTATAAGTTTAGAATGTCGGAAATTGAGCTTCGCCCATAAGAATCTCTGTATCGCTACCAACAACCTTAGCCGACAATCGATACACAGAAGCTGGACCAGTGATAGGTTGTCTAACTCTGTTAAGATTCACCAGAAGCTTTGTATTAGAAATTACCTTTTCCGGAAAATCTATAATAATCTGCTTACCATTAGCAAAAGTATTAATGTTTATTTTCTGACCTTTTGTATTCAAGACTTCAATGTCATTACTGACGGCTACGGTCGATGGAGCTTCAATAATCAACTGGGAAAGAGGCTTACCATCCTTGGGTATACGTAATTGAAAACTATGTTTAACAATCCGCCAGTTACCAATTGAGAATTGATACTGACTATCAGCATTAGGATGCTTAGTGTTATCGCTTACAGCGCTTGCATAATCAGCGCAAGTAAAAGCTGTGGCAGCAACAACAAACATCGCACCCGTATAAATCAATGTTGTTTTCATCGTGGATTTACGGATAACGAACTTTATCAACTAGACGTAAGATGCATTTTTGACGAATGAACCTTCATTAATCAGTTTGACATGCCACTATGAAATCAAGATGAAATTTTGATTGGAACCAGAATTATTTCTATATGCGTTGCTTGCATCTCTAATGTAGAGTAAGGTTTTGGCGTAAACCCTATAGCATTTACAAGACACAATTTTTAATAATCATTCGTTCATGTTGCGGTAAGTTGCTACTGCTGAAGGAGAACTACGGTTGAGATAACGGAAAATCCAATATTTGAAAATTGTATCCATAACTACTGGGACAGTAGAAATAAACACCGAAATTAAACTTTTGTTTTCTGGAAGACCAAAATGCTGTAAAGTCTCCGCTAGAAGAATTTCCCAACCATATGGAGAGTGATAGCCAATGAATATATTAGTAGCAAGAATAATAAAAAAAGCTTTCGCAGAATCGCTCAAACTATAAAATATATCAGTACTAAAGCTTTGAATAGTAGCAAACTGTTGTTTGCCAAAAATACATAATAAAGTAAATGAGAACAAAAATATTATATCTGCAAAAACATTAACAACTGCATCAATGCTTTCATTTTTGTATTTTTGAGCTAATGCAATAGCCTTTTCTTTTTCCTTCTGCTCTACAATAACAGGAGAAAGCCCTGGAGTTTTTCCTATAAGTAATTCAAACTCCATTGCTCGCTCAAATCTTCTAAATTCAGTTAAAGCTCTTTTTTCTTGCGAGGAATTTAAAAAAATCTTGGCTGGTTCTTGATTCCAAAATTTTTTAATTAAAGGATGGATAACAATATTTTTAGATAAATGATTTAACAGTAAGGGAACAATCAAAAGAATTAATAAATAACGGATGGAATTAATCGTTCTCTGACGAGAAGCACGAAATTCCTCAATAGCTTTGTATTCAGCGTTTGGTTCTAATGCTTGTTTTAACTTTTCTAGAGTCAGCAAGATAGAATGAGGAATAAAACTAAGTTTTTGAGGTTTCGGATTAGGTTTCATGCTCAATCATGATTATAAAATCAAGCTTTTAGCGCTATTGTTTAAATAGTACTAAAAAGCTTGATCAGTGTGTGGAGCTAAAGCATATAAGCTTCTATTACTCACTATAGTAAATGAAGATGAAATTTAGATGAAATAAGATATTAAATATTCAATACATAGTAGTAATAAAAATCAGACCATTCCGCGCAGCTAGTCACAGCACAAAAATAGTCTGATAACTAAATCAGGAGTACAAACATAATGCTTTGTACTTAAATCTATTATAGATGTTTAAAATTAATTTGAGGCTATATGTTTAAATTATTATATGAAAGTATTTTATTTTATAACTTTAGCTATAATCTGGTTTGAAATAGTATAAATAATCTCAAAATACATAACTGAATTAATACAGTAGAAGTACCCAATTTTGTATTTTTATATCAAAGGTTAAATTATTATATAAAAATTATTTACCATGCCAAAATCTACAATCAAACTCCTCCTTCATTTGCTCTTACACAAGGGTTGTTTGGGTCGCCATACTCAATTTGTAGCGTAGTATGCTCAATGCTAAAATTATCATGAAGCTCGTTATTTACCCTTGCCAAAAAAGCATCACCAGGATGTCCCTCCGGCATAATTAAGTGAGCAGTAAGAGCTGTCTCAGTAGTACTCATTGCCCAAATGTGTAGATCATGAACGCTACTTACACCAGGAAGTTTAGATAGGTACAAGCGAACTGCTAACGGTTCTATATTCTCTGGAACAGCATCTGTAATTAAATTCAGCGAGTCTTGTAAAAGTCCCCAGGTTCCAGCTACGATTACTATGGTGACTATTAAACTCACTGCTGGGTCAAGCCATAATTTACCTGTAATCAAAATTGCAATACCTGCGAATACAACTCCTACAGATACCGCTGCATCTGCCATTAAATGCAAGAAGGCGCCTCTAATATTTAAGTCATTCTTGCGCCCTGACAAAAACATCAAAGCACTTAATGTATTGATTGCAACTCCAATTGCTGCGACTGTAATTACTGTTACCCCTTCAACAGGTGCAGGGGAGCGAAATCTTTGGATTGACTCCCAACCAATGCCACCAGAAACAACCAGGAGAAAAGCAGCGTTTAGCAATGCAGCCAAAATGGAAGAACGTCGTAACCCAAACGTGCGACGTGCTGTCGGACGGCGCCGAACGAGAATACTAGCTCCCCAAGCGAGTAATAAACCTAGCACATCACTTAGATTGTGACCCGCATCAGCAAGCAATGCAAGGGAGTTAGAAACTATACCGTAAACCGCCTCAATAATCACAAAGCTGGTATTTAAAACAACACTGACAACAAACGCGCGGTTGTAATCACCACCTCTACCGTCATTTCCTCCGTGGCTGTGACTATCAGACATAACTGCACTTCTTTATTTAATTACTATCAGTGGATAAAATTTCTATCGTTTGACAAGTGACAATTATCAACCAGTTTGAATAATTTAGGGACAATCAAGTTATCTAAAAAAAATATTTGATAAAAGCTGCCCCTAAACCTAAAAGTAATTTGACTATTGTTTAAAGCTAAATCTACCGTTTAGCTTTTCACCACCAACATCCGCAGTAACTTTCACCTGATATTGACCAACTGCTTGTTCGGGTATTTCCGCTTCATAGTTTTTACTCTCAGCATTATAAGTAAGAGGAACTGTTTTTTGTTTTCCATCTGGTGATTGAATATCAGCAGTAATTTTAGCATTGGATACTACTTCATGTTTCTCACCCTTTTTCAAGTAAAAATCTAAATGAGTTCCTTTATCTTCTTTTTCTGCAACCAATTCTAAATGATATTGACCTGACTCCACAACTTGACCGCCATGTGAATGCTCTTTTCCTTCCTGTGATTCATCGTGTTTATGTGAATGGCCTTTTTCAGAGCCACCTGATTTTGCTGTCTCTGTGGTTGAGGCATTTTCAGCTGTTTTAGTAGTGGTTTCTGTTTTCTCCGTAGAAGCATTTTCTTGAGTACCACCACTACAGGCGCCTAAGAACATTAATCCCATACTGGCAACGGAAACAACAGCTATTTTTATAAGTTTCATTCGTTTACTCCTCATCGTGTAAAACTAACATTTGATAATATAACATATTTAATGCTCATAACAAGTGAATTGATAGGTTTACTATCTATTATGATTACCGATATGTAACTAAGAAAAATATCATGATGTAATTGAACCTTGAGGAATTTCTCTATCCTGCATATTGGCAACCTTTTTTGGAATCACAAATCTAGCAAACAGTATGTAGCAAGCTGGGAGTACTAGTAAAGTTAAAGCCGTGGAGGTAAACAAACCACCTAAGACCACAATTGCTAGCGGCTGAAGAATTTCTTTACCAGCCCCACCACCAATAACCAGTGGAACCATGCCTAAAGCAGATGCAAAAGCTGTCATTAAAATTGCAGCTAATCGCTCCATTGAGCCTTCCATTAAAACTTCTCGCAAAGGTTCCCCATGTGCTAACCGAGCATTATAGTTTTCAACTAATAAAAGTCCATTACGTGCTGCAACACCAAATAAAGTAATAAATCCGACCATTGAGGCTACAGAAAGAATGCCACCAGTTAAAGCAATAGAAATTACACCGCCAATTAACGCTAATGGTAAGTTAATTAAAATCATAATCGTGGCAGGAATTGATTTAACTGCGAAATAAAGTATTACTGCAATAGCTATAAACGATAATAATCCTGCCCAAATTAAAGTGTTTGTCGCTCCTTCTTGCGCTTCAAATTGACCGCCATATTCTATATAATATCCAGGTGGCAATTGTACCTGTTGCTTAACTTTTTCTCGAATTTCTTTAATTACTGAACCTAAATCTCGTCCGGCAACGTTGCTTGATACAACTATATATCTAGAAACATTTTCGCGGTTGATGGTATTGGGACCTTTGCCATAGTCAATTTTTGCAACTTGACCCAAGGGAATTTTGCCTACGTTAGAGGAGGTTGAAAGTGGAGGAGTATCTATTAATAAATTACGAATTACTTCTAAATTATTGCGGTATTTTTCTTGCAACCAAACCACCATGTCAAATGTTTGTTGTTGTTCCAACACTTGGGAAACAACTCGCCCATTGAGTGCGGTTTCTACTTCTTCTGATAATTCCCCAATTGTTAAACCATAACGTGCAGCTGCGTTACGGTCAAATTGAATTTGTACTTGTTTCATTGGCACCTGGGGTTCGAGTTGCAAGTCAGCTAAACCTTGAACTTGCCCCATCGCTGACTGTACTTGTTGTCCAAGGCTACGAAGTTGTTCTAAGTCGGGACCAAAAATTTTAACTGCAATCGCGCTCCTTACTCCCGACAACACCTCATCCATCCGGTGCGAAATAAAACCACCAATGTTAACAACTACTCCAGGAACTTTTTCAAATTCTTTACGAATTGTTTCAATTGTTTCATCCCGGTCTTTTGCTCCTTCTTCACTTAGTTGCACATCAAGTTCTGCGGAGTTAACACCTGCTACCTCTGTATCCCCCTGCGCGCGCCCAGAGCGTAATTGAGCGGTTTCAACCCCAGGATTTTCCTTTAAGGCTTCCTCAATTGCTAACCCTACTTGATTGGTTGCTTCTAGCGATTCACCAGGCATAAGAACTGCGGCAATGACCAACGAACGGTCTTTAAACTCTGGTAAAAATACTTGCCCCAAGCCTTGTAAAATTACGATTGAGGCTACAAAACCTGCTAAAGCTGCTGCCAAAATAATTTTAGGGCGCCGCAAGGAAAATTTTAACGCTGGACTATATATTTTATGCGTTTGTTTTTCTAACCAAGTTTCCGTACTCGGCAATTTTACATTTACTAACAACAAAGCGCACATCGCTGGGGTTAATGTTAAAGCTACCAAAGTGGAAGCAGCGATAGACAACAGATACGCTAACCCCATTGGTGCAAAAATTCGCCCTTCCACACCAGAAAGAGCAAAAATTGGTGCAAAGACAACCGCAATAATAATTGTCGCGAAAAGCACACTAACACGTACTTCTACAGAACCATTGAAAACTACTTGCAATGGTGGAACTGGGTTTCCGGCAAGCTGGTTTTCTCGCAGACGACGGTAGACGTTTTCCATATCTACAATTGCGTCATCTACCACCGAACCAATCGCGACAACGAGTCCCCCTAAAGTCATGGTGTTAATACCTTGTCCCATCCAGTTGAGAATCATCATTCCTAACAACAAGGATACGGGTAAAGCACTTAAACTAATAATTACCGTCCGCCAATTCATCAAAAATAAAATCAGTATGATGGAGACGATAATAGTACCGTCACGCAAAGCTTCTTCAACATTTTTGATAGATGCTTCGATAAAATCTTCTTGGCGGAAAGTCGTTGTAATTTTGACATCTTTAGGTAAACCAGCTTTAATCTCTTCCATTGCTGCTTCAACAGCCTTTGTCACCTTTGGCGTATCTGCTGTTGGTTGTTTATTAACAGTTAAAATCACTGCTGGTTTGCCCCCATAACTACCGTCGCCGCGTTTCAGGGCTGCACCAATTTGCACATCTGCGACTTGTTCTAGCAAAACTGGCGTACCGTTAGTAGCTTTAATTACAGATTTTTTTAACTGCTCGATAGACTCAATTCGCCCCACACCACGTACCAACGTTTCTTGGTCGGGAGTAATTAAAAATCCTCCTGGTGCGTTGGCGTTAGCTGCTCGTGCAGCTTTAGTAACATCATTAAGAGAAACATTAAATGCTTTTAATCTGTCTGGGTTAACTAATACTTGATACTGACGCTCATCACCGCCAAATATAACGATATTACTAACGCCAGGGACTGCCAAAAGACGGTTTTTTACTTGCCAATTAACAATGCGCCACACCTCCATATTTGGAGTGGCATCGGAGGTAAAAGCGTATTTAACAGTCCATCCCAATGGCGAACTAACGGGAAGAATTTCTGGGTCAGATACACCTTGCGGTAACAGACTGCGTGCTTGTTGCAACCTTTCTGTCACTAACTGACGCGCACGATAAATATCTGTATTCAAGGCAAACGTGACTCTAACCGCAGAAAGTCCAACAGCTGAAGAAGACCGTAATGTTTCCAGTCCTGGAGTTCCGTTAATTGAACTTTCGATTGGACGAGTCACCAAAGACTCTACTTCCTCCGGCGCCAGTCCTGGGGCTTCCGTCATAATCTCCACTTGGGGTGGGGCAAAGTTAGGAAATACATCCAACGGCATTTGTTGGAGAGTACGGAAGCCCCAGAAGCTAATAATTATAGATGCAAATACAATCAGCCAACGTTGGGCTATAGACCATTTAACTATAGAATTGAGCATTTTTAGACCCTATGGGGGATACCAATTAGCGAATGCAAGTACTCAATGAAATATAAAGTGCTTTCTCTACTCTCCCAAATCAAGATGAAATTGGGATGAAATTTAAAAAATAAAGCGCCGTTAATTGAAAAAATTGCCGTAAAGCTGCTAAAACCCTGATGCAGCAGTTATAAGGCTTTTGTATCAGGTGTTGCTCTATTGGCAATTTTTAACGCTACACGAGTCTTCAAGTCGGTTGAAGGTTGACTGTGAATATTTGTTAACTACAATAAATATTTGTTTTATAAGCGTACAATTATAAAACTTAACAAAAAGAGAGTTTTTATATCAGTAAAATATTTAAGTATATTAAATGTAATATAAATTACTAAACACTGATACAAGTTGCTTAGGTTCTATAATATGTAAGCCTTGTTAATCGTTAAATTTATGGAGTTATCCTTGGCAAACACATTACTAAGTGTGCTGACATATACTCTAATTCCTGTCAGCGCTACAGTTGTAGGTGGAATTGTTGCCGCATGGCACCAACAAGCCCAACAATCAGAAGCTTGATTCAACATTTTGCAGCAGGGGTTGTATTTGCGGCAGCAGCAGGGGAGTTATTGCCAGATGTCGTTCATGAAAAGTCACCAGTTGCAGTGATTCTGGGTGGAACGATTGGTGTAATTTTAATGCTAGGTGTGAAGGCACTAACAAAAAAATCAGAAAGTTCGATGAGTCTAATTACGACGGTGGGTGTAGATGTTTTGATTGATGGTTTGATTATTGGTATTGGATTTGCAGCAGGCGCTAAAGAAGGTATTCTGCTTACGATAGCTCTTACTATTGAACTATTATTTCTCAGCTTATCGGTGTCAGCGAATCTCGGTCAAGAAAATGCAACACCTAAACGATTAATTTTAATTACGCTTTTGATGGCTCTGCTTTTGCCAACAGGCGCAACTATAGGAGTAGTTTTGTTAGGAGGGCTTTCTGGGGCTGCATTAGCTACATTTCTTGCAACTGGATTGGTCGCTTTGCTTTACCTTGTAACAGAGGAGCTTTTGGTTGAAGCACACGAAATTCCAGATACTCCATTATCTACTGCAATATTCTTTGTCGGATTTTTACTGTTAATTGCAATAGAAGAAGTAGTTAAGCAATGAAAATTTACTCTAAATTTAAATTTCTTAATAAGTAGTTTAACTGAACTTATTACCTAGTTTTGCAGACAAAAATGAAATCAAGATGAAATTAGAAGCGAACCCAATACTGCTCACGCTTTTTTAACCGAGCAATATTGAAAGTGAGCAAGCATATGAAAATGAAATTGAGATGAAATCGTTACACTTCATTAGTAACAAATTTTTATTATTTTTTATTGCTTCATTAGGATGACGTAAATATGCTGAAAGTTTTTTAATGTGGGGTTCAAAGGCATAAATACTGCTTGATTAAAAATTGATTTGAAGTAGGAGGTAAATTATGGCTACCACTCAATCTCAACAATCCCAACTCGAAACTTGTATCGATAATTGCTTTAATTGTCTATGCGATTGTGATTACTGTGCTAATTTTTGCCTAAATAGTGACAGTTTCAATCGGATTAGTACATTATCTTCAAGAATACGATTAAACAATACTAATGTATTATAAAAAATAGAATTAAATTTCAATCAATAGTATATTTTTATACTTAAGTACGACAAGTGAATGGGGTTAAGCTCAATCTTGGTAAGCATAGTAGCCGAAAAGGAATAAATTCTGGCGCTAGGCTTGAAGATTGTTAGCTATACTGTAATATATGAATAGTTGTTCAATTATTAAATAAAATTGTTGAAAATGAAAAACTCCCATACTCAACACTCAAGTCAAGACAACCATAAATATCATGAGAGCCATAATCATGACCATGACCATGACCATGAACACGACCATGACGACCACGACCATAGTCATGGAGACGGAGAATTAAATTTAAAGAAGGAAGTGGCTGTTGTTGGTTTAGTTATCGTCTTATTTGTTGTTGGTTTTATTTTTGAAAAGCAACTACACAACACACCCTACTCCATTGGTGAATATCTAGTCTTCGTTCCTGCATATTTATTAAGTGGATGGGGAGTTTTAACTAGCGCAGGTCGGAATATTCTCAAAGGTAAAGTATTTGACGAGAATTTCTTAATGACTGTGGCAACATTGGGAGCTTTTGCGATTGATAAGCTTCCGGAAGCCGTAGCAGTAATGTTATTTTTTAGAATCGGAGAGTTGTTTCAGGAGTATGCTGTTGGTAATTCTCGTAGGTCAATAAAATCGCTATTAGAGGTGCGCCCTGATTATGCAAATATTAAGGTTGGGAATGAAGTCAGAAAAGTATCGCCAGAACAAGTAAGTGTAGGGGATATTATTATTGTTAAGGCAGGGGAAAAAATTCCTTTAGATGGCGAGATTATAGAAGGAAATTCTCAGATTGATACCTCGGCTTTAACTGGAGAATCTGTACCACGAACAGTGAAAATAGGAGAAACTGTTTTAGCGGGAATGATTAACCAAACTGGTGTTATTTATATTAAAGTAACAAAACTATTTGGAGAATCATCGATATCTAAAATCTTAGACCTTGTACAAAACGCTAGCAGTAAAAAAGCTGAAACTCAGAAATTTATTACTAAATTTGCTAAAATATATACTCCTTTTGTAGTTTTTGGCTCATTAGCAGTTGCAATACTTCCTCCTTTATTTATTCCAGGCGCCACGGGAGCAGAATGGATATACCGTGCGCTGGTGATGTTAGTTATTTCTTGCCCTTGTGGACTAGTTATTAGTATTCCTCTCGGATATTTTGGTGGAGTTGGTGGCGCCGCTAAACGTGGAATTTTGGTCAAAGGTTCAACATACTTAGATGCACTGACTGCCGTGAAAACAGTAGTGTTTGATAAAACTGGGACATTAACCAAAGGAGTTTTTAAAGTAACTCAGATAGTACCAGAAAATGATTTTTCTCAAAACGAGCTACTAACTTTAGCCGCCAAGATTGAATCGCAATCGAATCATCCTGTGGCTCAATCAATTCTAGCAGCTTATGGAAAAGACGTTAATCAATCTTCAGTAGAAGATTATGCAGAAATTGCAGGACATGGGATTGTAGCCAAAGTGGAAGGAAAAAATGTACTAGCAGGAAATGACCGTTTGTTACATCGGGAGAATATTGCTCACAGTGTTTGTGATGTTGCAGGTACTGTTGTTCATGTAGCTGTAGATAAGGTGTACGTAGGATATATTTTAATCGCAGATGAAATTAAAGAAGATGCAGCAGAAGCAATTCGTTCTCTCAAAGCATTGGGAGTAGAAAACACAGTAATGCTGACAGGAGATAATCGAGTTATAGCTGACCAGGTTGCTCGACAAATCGGTTTAGATTCCTACGAAGCGGAGTTATTACCAGAAGACAAGGTAAATGCGCTTGAAAAAATACTTCGTAAAATTCCCAAAAACAGTAAACTTGTTTTTGTCGGAGATGGTATAAATGATGCTCCAGTAATTGCCAGAGCCGATGTCGGTATGGCAATGGGTGGGTTAGGTTCTGATGCAGCAATTGAAACGGCGGATGTCGTAATTATGACAGATAAGCCGTCAAAAGTAGCTGAGGCAATCAAAATTGGTAGAAAGACTCATCAAATTGTTTGGCAAAATATCATTTTAGCAATGGTTGTTAAGGCTCTATTTATTGTTTTAGGAGCTTTTGGAGTCGCAACGCTGTGGGAAGCTGTTTTTGCTGATGTGGGTGTAGCTTTATTGGCGATTTTTAACGCTACACGAGTATTAAAATAGGATAAACGGTAATCGTGGACATTTATCAATTATCAATAAATAAACGCGGTATAACCTACAATCATAGACATGATTGTAATAGTAAATTAACTCCTGGAGCCGAAAAGTTGCAGCTTCTTTGGCTTGTCTTCAGTCTCCGGAGTAGTTTATTTTTCATCGAATTAGGAGTAGGGCTTTGTTACGGTAGTCTATCACTATTGGCAGGTTCTGGGCACCTATTTACTGACATGTTAACTTTGGGATTAACGCTGTTAGCAGTATGGCTAACACAGCGTCAATCTTCAGGTGAAGCTAATTTGACGTATCAACAAGTAGAAGTAGGGGTAGGGTTGTTGAATGGGTTAAGTTTGATATTTTTAGCTGTTTTTACTACTTGGGAAGCTGTGAAACATCTTTATCATCCCGAACCCATATCAGGCTTACCTACTTTAATTGTGGCTTTTCTCAGTTTGGTGATTAACGGTTTAAGCGTTGACTTATTACACGAACATAGCCATCAAGACTTGAATTTACGCGGAGTTACCTTACATGGAATTGCTGATGCTAGTAATTCAATCGGTGTGATTGTTGCTACTAGCTGTGTTTATTTTTTCAACTGGTTATGGGCAGATGCAGTAGCTAGTTTATTGCTGGCTTCGTTTTTGAGTGTAAGTGCTGTTTCTCTAATCAAAGCTAGTTTACAGAAGTTTCGACTTACTCGCAATTTTTAGATGGCGCCAGTTTGACAGTTCGCTATGTTTTTTCAAAAATTGCGACTACCGCAAAAATCAAAAACAGAAATCTACCAATTGCAGTTACCATCCGTTCAGAGATTCTCCCAGCAATTAAACGCCCACCTAATATAGCAATTATCGTTTAGAAAAATTTGCTCATTTATTAATTAGACTCTAAGCCTTAAACAGGGATGTCTATACTTAGTTCAATAGCCAAAAATGAAATCAGGATGAAATTTATGCTTTGTTTTAAGTCTTGACACAAATAACTGCAATCTTTTGTAAGGGCTGAAATGACTGGCTAGCTTATTTTACATAATTTTTTAGAGAATTTCTTCAAAAAAATTGTCAAAACCTCTTGACTCTTCAATAAATATGTTAGTATATACAAGTTAAGACAAAATACAAAGCAAATGCTAATTGCTACTTGAGTTAAGGGTATTAGCTTCAGAGTAAAGCTGTTTTTCGTTTCTAAAGATAATAGCTGAACTAGCTAAATTGGAATTGTGATTCTATGTCTATTCCCAAATGACATTTTTGTAAGACTAAAATCCATGAATCAAATTCTTCCTTAAAACTTTACAGACGCAACTTGGCGATATTGACTGTGTTAATTGTGCCAAAACTATAGAAGCACATTTACATCTGATGTCTAGAGTGAAGTCCGTACTAGCAAAGTTTGCAACAGAACGAGTGGATGTATTATATGACACTCAGCAAATTAAGAAGGCTGCTATTTAAAGCCGCATAAAAGCTTTACGTTACACCATTGACGAAACTTTAAGTGTAAAGACTTCTATGATCTTTAGTACCGATGATTCTCTTTCTCACGAGCAGAATTAAACTTCCTCCAAAACAAAGTCGATTTAAGGTAACAGCCTGACAGATTGGAAATTTTGATTTTGCAACCGTTGGGGACAGAACATAATTTTAGCAAGAGTCGGGTTATGGCTGGGATTACTAACTCAATATTTAGAGCTTTGTATTTAGTTAACACGAGTTTTTTACGGCATTGGTATAGTTATTACTACTGGTTATCTGGTTGCGCGCGGGTCTGTTTTAATTAGACAAGCTATACAGCCGTACTTTTACCAGTTTTAAGTATCTGAACAATGCAGTATTAATTAGTAGTTACAACTTTGGCTGATAAATTTCATTGTGTATCTAAGGAGTTTTTATTATGTCACTTCAATTAGGAGACATAGTTCCCAATTTTACTCAAGCTTCCAGCATTGGCGAAATAAATTTTTATGAATGGGCTGGTGATAGCTGGGTAGTTTTATTCTCTCATCCCAAAGATTATACACCTGTTTGCACTACAGAACTTGGAGAAGTTGCACAAATTAAACCTGACTTAGATAAACGTAATGTGAAGCCAATTGCTCTTAGTGTTGATGATATCGAGTCACACCTAGGTTGGATAAAAGACATAGAAGAGACGCAAAAAGTGACTATGAACTATCCAATCTTGGCTGACTCCGACCGTAAAGTTTCTAACTTGTATGAGATGATTCATCCCAACGCTAACGATACCTTAACAGTACGTTCGGTGTTTATCATTGACCCTAATAAAAAACTACGGTTGACATTAACTTATCCAGCTAGTACAGGGCGAAACTTTGATGAATTGATTCGGGTAATTGATTCATTACAATTAACTGACCACTACAATGTTGCAACTCCCGCTAATTGGACAGACGGTGGTGATTGTGTAATTGTACCTTCAATTCAAGACCCAGATGAATTGAAGCAAAAGTTTCCTAAAGGATATCAAGTAGTCAAACCCTATTTACGGATGACACCTCAGCCAAATAAATAAGATAATTCATCTTGGGATGTGGTGGCTGATGTAAGAACTAAAAGCTTGTTGAGCAGAAAAGATTATCACAAATAATATAATCTTTTCTGCTCCGATTTGATTAATATTATGTAGTTATTTGTCTAAACTCAGTTGGAAAATGTATTGATTGATGTAAAATATGTAAAGTTTTGTTTTATGAAGAGTAAATTACCTCCATTTTCTAAATCAAACTCATTAGCTATTTCTAATTGACTCGATAAGTGTTAAGTTTATTCAGGAACGAAATATGCGAATTGCTCATGATGTGACAGAACTGATTGGCAAGACTCCTTTAGTTCAACTAAACAAGATTTCTTTGTCTGAAGGATGTTTGGCAAGAATTGTTGTGAAACTAGAAGGAATGAACCCAGTCGCTTCGGTAAAAGACCGTATTGCCGTAAGTATGGTTAATGCGGCAGAAGTTGCTGGGTTAATTTTCCCAGACAAAAGTATATTAGTGGAGCCTACTTCTGGTAATACAGGTATTGCTTTAGCAATGGTAGCGGCTGCGCGCGGCTACCGTTTAATTTTAACAATGCCTGAAACTATGAGCTTGGAACGACGTGCGATGCTCAGAGCTTATGGTGCAACTCTTGAATTGACACCTGGAATCGAAGGAATGCGGGGCGCAATTGCACGTGCTGAGGAAATAGTTGCTAACACTCCCAACGCTTTTATGCTACAACAATTTCGTAACCCAGCTAATCCGCAAATACATAGGGAAACTACCGCTCATGAAATTTGGTTGGATACAGATGGGGAAGTAGATATCCTTGTAGCTGGGGTGGGTACTGGTGGAACAATTACTGGAGTTGCAGAAGCAATTAAACAACGTAAGCCGAGTTTTAAGGCTATTGCTGTTGAACCCAAGTACAGTCCTGTTCTTTCTGGCGGCAAACCAGGAGCGCATAAAATTCAGGGGATTGGTGCCGGATTTATGCCAGAGATTCTTCGTACAGATTTGATTGATGAAGTAATTAGCGTTAGTGATGAAGAGGCAATGGTTTATGGACGACGTTTGGCGAAAGAAGAAGGATTATTGTCAGGAATATCGTCCGGCGCCGCTTTGTATGCTGCAATTCAGGTAGCTAAACGTCCAGAAAATGCAGGTTGTCTAATTGTAATGGTGCAGCCTTCTTTTGGGGAACGCTATCTTAGTACAGCAATGTTTCAAGAACTGGCTTCTTAATAGTAATTTTTAAACTTGATGCTGGAGTAAATTAGAATGCTTTTTCGCCAACTCTTTGACAAAGAAAGTAGCACATATACTTACCTGATTGCAGACCTGACTACAAAAAATGCCCTTTTAGTTGACCCGGTGCTAGAACAGGTCGAACGAGATAGCAAGTTACTGGAAGAATTGGAACTAACTCTACGCTATTGCTTAGAAACGCATATCCATGCTGACCATATCACTGGAACTGAGCAATTGCGGCAAAGAACAGGTTGTTTAGGTATTGTTCCAGATAAAACTCAAACTAGTTGTGCAGACCAACAAATTCATGATGGAGAAGTGTTACAACTTGGGTCGGTAACTATTAAAGCTATATTTACCCCTGGTCATACCGATAGTCACATGGCTTATTTAGTCAATAGTGACAGAGTTCTAACTGGGGATGCTCTCTTGATTCGAGGTTGTGGAAGAACAGATTTTCAGAGTGGAAATGCAGGAATTTTATTTGATTCAGTTACACAAAAACTTTTTACCTTGCCTTTAGAAACTTTAATTTATCCTGGTCACGACTACCGAGGAAATACAGTATCTACTATTGGAGAAGAAAAGCGTTGGAATCCTCGCTTTGTCGGACGAGACCGCACAAGTTTTATCAAATTCATGTCAAATCTCAATTTACCCAAACCCCAAAAAATGATGGAAGCGTTGCCTGCAAACGAACATTGCGGTGATGTTAATGCCATGCCCTAATCTCCACAAACTTTGAAAAACAAAAAGTTTTGCGATTGGCTTCAAGTATCTTCAAGACTAAGCGTAGTCTCGTAGTTTGTAATTGAAAGTAATTTTCGTAAAGAGGGTCAATTTACAATATTAAAAAAGCTCAATATACTCCTGCATAACTCAACTGAAGTAAGTATGGTTTATTAAGGAAAAGCCAAATATTAAAAAGGCTTACAGAAAGTATATTGGGTAGTTGATATTTGATGATAGGTAGTTATGAAATAAAGATGAAATACCAGTAATTTTGAGAAAATGGAAGCATCAGTAATTATTTACTCCCTTGCGACATTTTTCTGTAACATTCTTCAAGCACTTGAAGTCTTGTTACAGTTGCTCCACCAGTTGGTCTTGCGGGAGGTAGGTCACAAACACCTGCGGCTGATTGTATAGTACCTTTTGGAGTATTTTTGTAACACTGTTGTAAAACTTGGAGTCTTGTTGAAGTTGCTCCACCAGTCGGTCTTGCTGGAGGAACAGAATTACATGCAATGCGATTGGAACTACTTTGCTGCTGTATATTAGTGTTGGGTGATTCTTGTGACTGCGCGTAAACAACAGTACTAAAAGCTGTATTAAACACAGTTAAGGTAAAAGCTGTGGCATAAATCAATTTCTTCATCTCTATTCTCCTGGTTTAATTTAGTTACTCAATAGCCTCTACATTTATTATTGTGATAGCTGTTTATGAAATTAAGATGAAATTTTACTTGCTTAAAGTTTATTTTTTTATATGCAATTTGAATTTTACTTGTAAAAAATTATGATAAAGTCATACGAACCAAGTCGAGTTGTCAAAATTGTTACCTGTAGATAAATTCGAGTATTTACAAAGGCTTGGAAAATTTTAACAACCTGTTCCAAGTTTTTTAATATTTTAACTTATGGTGCTGTATTAAAATGATTAAAGCGTTTGTATATGCTGCCGACCAACACCTAGGCTGCATTAGCTCAATGCTTATAAACCGAGCCTTAAAAGGCGCCGACCACTCAAGCACAGGTGTCACAACAATGGATTCATTTTAAAGATATCAAGTAGCCCAGCAATATAAATGTTCTAATGGCGGATAGAGTGGTGAATAATTGGGTAGGCGCCCTTCTGGTTTGGGAGGGCACCATTATTGGAGAGCGAAAAATTTTTCGCTCTCCTACTTTGCTTTTATATATTGGTATTGCGTGATTCTTGTGACTTGGTAAGTGTAACTATACCCAAGTCCATGTTCATCTTGGTTGCCGTCAGATGTGGTAATCAGCATTCGCAAAACTGTGAAAGCATATGCAGATGAAATCAGAATGAAATCCCTGTATATCATGGCATTTACTTAGAATATTCATGGGTAATCATTTTTATTTATCTATTTAATAATAAAAGATATTTGTTATTATGATTTATGTTTGATAAATTTAAATCACTGTTCTCAACACATTTTGTTATTTAATAATTATGAATAATACAATGTATTAATTAATATTAGATAACAGTAATTCTATCATAATTTTTAATGACCTGTCGTAAAAATTTATCATGTCAAAAATTTTTAGGAACTTTCTCTACGCCAGTCCAGCATTTTTGGGTACAATCTTAGGACTTATTAACAGCGCCTCTGGTGCTAAAGTTCCTACTGCTAAAACTATGTGCGATAAGTGCGATAAGGTGGTTATAACCACAGACCAAACTGCTAGCACGTTGGAACAGATTAATCAATACATTCAGGATATTCAAGCAACTAGTTCTCTGTCTCAAATAACTGATACGGTTCAGTTTTCGGATATTGCTTCGTCTAATAGTTTGAACTTGGTTGTGGAAGAGGTGGTTAAACTAGAATTGGCTCAGGAGACTAGGGAGACTAAGCCTGATAAAAGTCAGTATAACCTTTTCAATCCTACACCTAGAGAATTGATGCGGGCTTTTAATGCAGGTCGTCCTAGCAAAACCGATACTCCCTTTACTATTGATGCAGGACATTACCAAATTGAGGCAGATTTCTTCACATATACTAGAGATGTTAATAATAAATATGCCATAGATACCAGAGCCTTCCAAATTTTTATTCCCAATTTGCGAATTGGTTTACTCAATAACGTTGATTTTCAAATTATTCCACAAATATACAATAATGTGCGTACAAAACCCGCAAGTGGGAATAAACAAACTACTTCTGGCTTTGGTGACACTACAGTTGGCTTAAGAGTGAACTTTTGGGGCAATGATGGCGGTCAAACTGCATTTGGTATGATATCTTCAATTAAATTCCCTACTAACCAGAATAATCTGGGAAATAATTCAATTGAAGGTGGCATTACTTTTCCCTTTGCAATACAGTTATCTAAAAATTTTAATCTTGGTATGCAGACAGCATTTAATTTCAACAAAAATGATGCTAATCCGGGGTATAATTTGGGATTTGTCAATAGTGTTGTTGTTGGCTATCAAGCTACAGACAAGCTCGGTACTTATTTCGAGTTATTTACAGACTTTTCTACAGAAACTGGTTCACAATTTGTTGCTACGTTTGATACTGGTTTAACATATCTCCTAACAGAGAACCTCCAACTAGATGCAGGTGTCAATATCGGAATAACTCAAGCTGCTGATGACTTCAATCCCTTTGTGGGCTTAACTATGCGGTTTTAAAGCATAGCTAAAGAACCCGGTTTCGTATACTTCATGGTAGACTTATACCGATTCTTGCGTACAAAGCGCGTGCTAAAATTGTGAAAAAATTAGCTTGAAACCATTGCTCGGCTTTTATTACAGCAATTATGACCATCATAAATGTTTTATTAATGAAATTTAAACTGTAGGTGCCTGTAAGCCTTGAAAATAAAGCAAACTTATAGACTGTAATTAAAAACTTAGCACGCTATGTACGAAAGAACCTGGAATCCTTGCTTTGTCGGACGAGAACGCACAAGTTTTATCGAATTCATGTCAAATCTCAATTTACCCAAACCCCAAAAAATGATGGAAGCTTTGCCTGCAAACGAACGTTATGGTAGTGTTGATGTCATTCTCTAATCTCCCAGTCACAGGGAAGTTTTGGAAGTATATTTTTGCGGATTCAACTGCGCTTTATAACATAGTTTGTTAGAGATAAAACAGTGAGAGGCAATGCAAGTACCCTCTCACTATAAATCCAATGAATGTTAGATAAATTTTATACTACGTCTAGCTAGCGAGATGACTCTTGACTTTATGTCTATACTGTTTGAGAAGGCTGAGAGCTTGTTTTTCAATTTGCCGCACTCGCTCTCTAGAAATACCCATATGGCACCCAATTTGTGCTAATGTAAGTTCATATCCTCCTGCTAAACCGAAACGTAAAGTTAGCACTTCCTGCTGTTGGGGAGTCAGCAAATTTAATAGGTTATGAATATCTTGGTAGAGTATTTCCCGGTCGGTGTAGTATTCAGGAGATAATCCTGTATCCTCTAGCATATCCTGTAACTGTGTATCTTGTTCGGCGCCAATTCGCATATCTAGGGAAGCAGGTTGACGAGCAAGCTGCAAATACTCTCTGACTTGACTTGGCTCTAAATTTAGTGCTTGAGCAATTTCTGTAACATTAGGGATGTGACCTAGCTTTTGAGATAATTCACGTTGAATGCGCTTGATTTTATTTAGTTTCTCAGAAACGTGAATCGGTAAACGAATAGTGCGGGATTGTTGCGCTATCGCGCGCGTAATTCCTTGACGAATCCACCAATAAGCATAAGTCGAAAACTTATAACCTAGAGTTGGGTCAAATTTCTCAACTCCGCGTTCTAATCCTAATGTACCTTCCTGAATCAAGTCCATAAATTCTAGGTTGCGTTTCTGATATTTCTTAGCAATAGACACAACCAGTCGCAGATTAGCCTTAATCATCTTCTGCTTGGCTAACTTTCCTTCGCTCAACTGTTGAAGCAGTACATCTTGCCTCAGTTGGATTTTATCTGCCCATTCTTGTAAAGTTGGCTCGTGCTGTAATTCAACAGTCAATTTTTCTTTAGTTTCTAACAAAATTATCATTCGTTGAATTTGCTTGGCAAAGAAAACTTCTTGCTCATAAGTCAATAAAGATATACGTCCAATTTCGTGAAGGTATGCACGCACCATATCAACCGTAGGTATTGATTCTTTCTTTTTATCATTTACTTCAGTCGGTTGTAATTTAGAATTATTCATGAGTAATTTCCGTTGAATAAATTATTAATACAAAAAACAAGAACTCAAATCACCTATTTCGTATTATTTCAGATACAGATGAAATTGACATGAAATTTATCAGCATCTCAATACAAATTTCACTCTTTGGGGTACGTAAGCATTTATAAATTATTATTCTGACTTTGAAAAGGTCTACGGAAGCGATTTTCGAGTTGTTCCCAGTGCATAACGACCTTATTTCCTCTCTGTTCTTGTTGCTCTCTCCACATTGATAACCAATCAAGGCAAGAGTGGTCGATATAAACTAATTTATCAAGATGAACATACAACTCAGTACCTGCTGGCATTTGTTCTAGAACAGAAGCTAGCTTTGGTAGCCTAATAAATGTAGCATTTCCTTCTATATAAATATGAATTTGCCGATTTTTCTCATCTCTATCAAGACGTAAGTTTAAGTAAGATATTTTATACACTAGTGTCATAGTGGTCAGCACAATGCCAATTACGACACCCGTGAGCAAATCAGCAGCAACAATTCCAATAAAGGTTACAAAGAAAATTACCACAGGCATACGCCCGTACTGTTTGAGCTTGCGGATATTTTCGACTTCGACTAATTTGTAGCCTGTAACAACCAGAATTCCAGCAAGGCTGGACATAGGAATCATTTTGAGTAAACCAGGTGCAGTAACTACTAAGACGAGAATCCATACACCGTGAAGTACTGCCGACAATCTAGTTTTGGCGCCTGCTTTGACGTTCACAGAGCTACGAACAATCACTCCTGTCATTGGCAATACCCCTAGTACCCCGCAAACTATGTTACCAAGACCTTGTGCTGCTAATTCAACGTCAAAATCAGTTTTTGCACCTTGGTGCAGCCGATCTACCGCCGCCGCTGAGAGTAAGCTTTCTGCACTAGCAATAAAAGCGATTGCGATGGCGGATATCAGAATCTGTAGATTTAGCAAACGAATTAAGTTGCCAAACGTAGGGATTTGAATTGCTTCGGTTATGGAAGATACGTTCACATAGGGAATTGATAGTTGAAACAAGTTGGCTATAGCGCTAGCGACCACTACAGAAATTAATGCCCCAGGCAGTAATTTTAACTTTTGCGGCTTGAATTTATCCCAGAGCAGAAGCACGATTAAAGTAGTAACGCCAATAAAAGCCGCCATCAAATGGCTAATGTTGTCATAGTCAAAAAAAGTATGATAAATGGATATAGGAATCGAAATCAGATTCTCGATTCCAGTTGCACGGGGCTTTTCTTTAAGCATCACATGGAATTGGGAAGCGAAAATTAGTACGCCAATACCTGCAAGCATCCCATAAATAACTGCTGGAGATATGGCGCGGAATATCTTACCAAACTTAAATATTCCCGCTAGTAACTGTATTAAACCTGCTAAGAGTATAACTGGGCCGAGCATTTCGATACCGTTGTTTTGAACTAGTTCCGCAACAATAACTGCTAGCCCAGCGGCTGGTCCACTAACTTGCAATGGTGAGCCGGAAATAGCCCCGACAACTATTCCACCAATTATTCCTGTCACTAAACCACGAGATGGAGGAACTCCCGAAGCGAGTGCAATCCCCATAGACAGAGGAAGAGCAACGAGAAATACAACAAAAGACGCTAGTATATCTTTACTCAAAGAACGTTTGAGTTTATTAATTTGAAGCTTTTTCATGGTCTAATTTCCGAAAAACTACTTTTTTGCTTTAACATTTGCATTAATCCTAGTAATGCTATATGCGCTTTTTTCAATAGACTAAATAAGTCGTAAAACTGCTACTACTAGTCAAAAATAAAATGAAAAATGACTTACAAAAGAAAATTTTCAAAAATAATTCCATTTTTTGTAACCGAATTAAATTACTTTATACAGCTTTACACATATTTATGAAATTATGATGAAATTTCAGCAGTCATAAAGAGATTAATTTATATAATAAGTTATTTAAATATAAAACTGCTAATTATTTATAAATTTGTATGATATTTTTAAATAAAAAAACTCAGCACTGCTGAGTCTACTAATTTGTTTAAATTTTTACTATTCAGAGTTACTACGCTCGGTAGGCGCCTAATTCCAAAAACTATTAAATTTTCTCAAAACGCCCTAAAAAAGTAGGTTGAGGACGGGTTATATGAACTTCCCATAATGCTTTAACGTTTGCTAACATTTCTCGCCTTAAATAAGGAATCATTCCCCACAGTCCGTAAATTTCGATATCTGGAGTTCCTAAACCTACAGTATCTAAACCAAATCGGCGACAGGTGTAAATTGCACGAGGTAAATGATAATTTTGGGTGACAACAACAGCTTTATGTAGCCCAAAAATTTGATGAGCGCGATAACAACTCTCATAGGTGCTAAAACCAGCATAATCTAGAACAATATCTTTCATTGGTACACCCAAATTATGAGCGTACTGCTGCATCGACCTAACCTCATTGTAGGAAACTGTACTATTATCTCCTGTCATCAGTAACTTTTTAACTCGCCCGATCTGGTAAAGTTTAACCGCAGCTTCTACACGGTCTGCAAGCATTGGTGTTGGTTTACCATTAGCCAAAAGTCCTGCACCGAATACCATTGCTAACCGTTCTAGTGGAACTTCTTCTGGTTTGATATAACGGGTGCCATTCGTCATTAAACTGATATAAGCGGTTGCGCTTAATGGTATTATTAGCAAACTAATTAGTAAACCTAGTAATACCAAATGCAACCAACGGAACGACCTAAAATATTTCTTCCCTCTTTTCTGTCTAAAGAATATCATTTTTGGAACTAGCAAATTAATAAATTTTTCAGCACCCCCTCAGCTAATATCTTACATATGCATAAAAAACTTTTCTTCTCCTGGTTGAATCTCATCTGTTTTCTTACCAAACAAATGTTTACCAAATTTTGCATATAAAGCAGGTAAAACCAGCAAAGTTATAGCTGTCGAAGTAAACAAACCACCAAAAACAACTACTGACAATGGCTGTAAAAGTTCTTGTCCTGGCCCACCTTGAAATACCATCGGTGCCAATCCCAAAGCGGAAGTTAAAGCCGTCATCAAAATAGCATTGAGTCGTTCCATTGAACCTTTGTAAATAATATCATTCAACGCCATTCCTTCAGCAAATTTACTATTATAGTTATCTACCAGTAATAAACCGTTGCGAGTTGCTACCCCGAATAAAGAAACAAACCCTACCAAAGATGCAACCGAAATAACTCCTCCAGTTAATGCTACTGCAATTACACCTCCCACCAAACCAATTGGTAGATTAATCATAATCATGATAGTGGGAGGGATAGATTTTACCGAAAGATACATTAATACGGTAATTGCAACAAATGCAATTGCGCTAAAAACGAGAATATTTTTAGTAGCTCGTTCCTCTGCTTCAAATTGCCCTGCATATTGAACGAAATAGCCAGCAGGAACTTGAACATTTTGTTTAACTTTAGCTTCAATTTCATTTACAATCGAACGCAAATCTCGACCTTTAGCGTTTGCAGAAACAATTATTAAACGGGAAACTTTTTCTCTATTTATTGTATTTGGACCAGTTCCATTTTCGATTTTAGCAATGCTTCCTAAAGGAATTTTTTGCCCATTCTCAGTATCAACGAGTAAGTTACTAATTGTTTGCAAGTTTTGCCGTGCGTCTGGTTTTAACCATACTATCATGTCAAAAGATTGTTGATTTTGCAAAACTTGAGAAACGACTTGTCCATTCAGAGCAGTTTCTATAATATTGGCTATTGCTCCCACCGAAAGCCCGTAACGACTTGCAGCATCTCTGTCAAATTTAATTTGAACTTGAGGTACAGGAACTTGTGGCTCAAGGAACAAATCTACAACACCATTAACTGTCTTCATTTGCTCTTCAATTTGCTGCCCAATTTTACGCAGTTCAGCTAGGTCGGAACCAAAAATTTTCACTGCAATAGCACTGCGAACCCCAGATAATACTTCATCCATCCGGTGAGAGATAAAACCACCAACATTAGGCGCCGCTCCTGGTAATTTTTCAAATTCTTTACGTAAATCATTTAGAGTTTTCGAGCGGTTTTTCATACCTTCGGCAGTTAACTCAATATCAACGTGTGCAACGTTAACACCTGCTGCTTCGGCATCTCCAGAAGCACGTCCCGAACGTGTTTGAATGAATTTATACCTTTTGTCATTTTTAAGTGCTTCTTCCAATGCATAGCCAGCTTTAGTAGAAGCTTCTAACGAGGTACCAGGCATTAAGCTCACAGTATTTACCAAAGTTTGTTCTTGAAACTCTGGTAAAAAAGCTCTACCAAAAGAAGGAATAATTGCAATGGAGCCAACTGTTAAAATGAAAGAAATAGCAATAACTAATATTGGATTTCTAGTAGAAAAATTTAAACAAGAAACATAAATACCCTTACATAGTCTTGCTAGCCAAGGTTCTCGTTTTGTAACTTTAACGTTGGGTAATAAAATTGCACACAAAGCTGGAGAAACTAACAGTGATTCTAAGCTAGAAACAACAACAACCACCAAATAAGAAATGCCCATCGGTGTAAAAATTCGTCCTTCAATACCAGGTAAGGTAAAGATAGGCGAGAACACAATTATCCCAATAATCGTGGCGCCAAGTAACGAATCGCGTACTTCTTGAGAACCTTCAAAAATAATTTCTAATGGGGATTGAGGATTTGAAGATGTTTTATTTTCACGCAGGCGCCGATATGTATTTTCCCCGTAAACAATTGCGTCATCAATCGCCGTCCCAATTGCTACTGCTAAACCTCCTAATGTCATAGTATTAAGCCCAACTCCCAACCAAGAGAGAGCCAACATTCCAAACAGTAATGTTAAGAAAAAATCGAGTAAACATACTGCCAAAGTACGCCAATTCATCAAAAACGGAATCAAAACTATTGCCGCAATAATGCTACCTTGAATTAGAGATGAACGAACGTTGTCTACCGAAGACTCAATATAACTATCTTGGCGGAATGTCGTAGTAACTTTGACTCCATTAGGCAAACCAGCTTTAATTTCATTCATTGCCGCCTCGATTGCACGGCTAACAGTAGGAGTATCAGCAACGGGCTGTTTGTTTACCATTAAAATAATTGCTTCTTTGCCATTGAAACTACCATCACCACGTTTAACAGCACCACCAATTTGCACGTCGGCAACATCTTGGAGTCTAACGGGCACTCCATTACGCGAAGTAATAGTTGACTTTTGTAAATCTTCAATTGATTCAATCCGTCCGATACCTCGAATTAATTTTTCTGTATCTGGCGTAATTAAATAACCACCAGGTGCATTGACATTTGCGGCTTTAGTAGCATTTGTCACTTGCTCTAAAGTAACATTAAAAGCGGCTAATTTTTCTGGGTCTACTAACACTTGAAATTGACGTGTTTCCCCACCATAACTCAATACTTGACTTACACCCGGAACAGCTAAAAGGCGGTTTGTTACTTGCCAATCAACTATTCGGCGTACTTCCATTAGGTCGATTTTGGATTGGGAATTTTCGCGTTGAGATTCGCCTTCTTCAATAGTAAAAGCGTATTGAACAACTAAGCCAATGGGCGAACTAGTAGGGGCAATTTGTGGCACCTCAATTCCTGGAGGAAGTTTGCTTGTAGCTTGTTGGAGTCGTTCGGTGACTAGTTGACGCGCTTGGTAAATATCTGTTCCCAAATTAAATATTACCCTGACCGCAGAAATACCTGCTGCGCTTGAAGAACGAACTGCGGTGACTCCCGGTGTTCCATTAATCGCACTTTCTATCGGTAAAGTTACTAAAGATTCTACTTCTTCTGGCGCCAGCCCAGGAGCTTCGGTTTGAATTTCAACTTGTGGTGGTGCAAAGGACGGCAGCACATCTAACGGCATCTGAGGGATGACATATAATGTCCAGAATGAAACAATTACTGTAGCCAGTACGACTAGCCAGCGTCGGTCAATCACCCACCTTACAATATTACTGAGCATATGAATATATTTTTTGGGTTCAGTTTATTAATTTATCAGTGTTTATTGAGGCTCTACCTTAACTAATGCTTTGGTAAATAGAATCTTCCAAAATTTATATGACTCAACTTTGGAAGAAAAAGTCATAATGGTAAAGCCAAGTTATTCGAGATGACGAGGAGTTTCGCTATCCTCAACAGACCTAGCCGAAGCAGGTAAACTTGGTTGCTTATGGTTATCGAGATAAACTTCGCTTTCGTAACCGAACCCATTGTACTGGGAATCACCAACCGCCACTAAGCGTTGACGGGTACGGCGACTCGACCAAACACTACCTGCTGCAAAAGCGCTACCGACCAACCCTACTCCCCCTACTCCCAATAACCACAAGGGTATTGGAGAAGCGTTAGTTTTAGCCTCTTGTTCTCCTGCGTGAGAATCTCCTTCTTCGTTACTTTCTCCCTCATTCGCTTTACTACCACCCCGCAATGACTGGGCATAAAGTTGTGGCGCCCGCTGCGTAACTATTGAATCTCCCGCAAATAATCCAGTTTTTACCTCAACCATATCACCAGAAGTTTGACCCAAAGTTACTTCAGCAGACTCAAAAGCATTTCCATTTTGGACGTAGACTAATTTTTTACCATTCGCATCTACTACTGCGGAAGCTGGAATTGCTATAGTAGGCACCGATTTTTGGTCTGTTAATACGTCAAGTTCCGCGAACATACCAGGTTTGAGTTGTCCACCAGAATTTTCTACCTCAGCTTGTACTGGTACAACTCGTGTTTCTCCTTGTACAATAGTACCAACACGCGATATTCTGCCAGAAAAACTACGTTCAGGTAAACTAGCTACCTTTAAAATGACTTTTTGACCGACTTTGACTTGACCTAAATCTTTTTCATAAATATTTGCCGTAGCAAACACCCGACTATCATTGACAATAGTCATTAGTCTGCCACCTGCATCGTTAAAAGTTTGACCGATAGTAACTTCGCGGTCAGCTACTTTACCAGTTATAGGAGCAGTAATCGTTACTAAACCTTTTGAATTGGGAAGGTTGCCTATTTGTTGTAGCCTTGTATTGTAAGTACTATCACTGAGACGTAGACGTTCTTGTGCTACTTGCACCGCCGATTGCCCGCGTCTCATTTGTGCTTCGGCTTCAATAACATCGCGTTTGCTTTGAGCATCGGTTAATTTAGCACGTGCTTCTGCTAACTGAGTTTGAGATTCAAGAGCATTTCGACGTGGTAAGGCACCAGCATTAGCAAGCTGCGTATCTTTATTATACTTTTCAGTAGCAAACGCTACTTGACTCTGTGTTTGAGCAATATTCGCGTTAGCTATCTGTAAAAATCTTTGATAATTTTGTTGAGCCAATCTTAAATCGGATTGTGCCTGTTGTAATGAAGCTATAGCATCAGCGCGTTTTTCTTGAGAAACAACACGCAGTTCTACCAAGTCGGGACTGGTAACAACTGCAACAGGCTGTCCTTTTTTGACAATGCCGCCTGGTTCTACTAACAACTCAACGACTTTGGCGCCTTGGATTGGGGTATTGACTTCAACTTTCTGGCTTGGTAAAGTTTCAATCTGTCCAGTACTTTTTATACCTATAGCCAAAGGTTGACGTTTGACTGGTTCGGTTTTAATTCCCAAACGTTGGGCAGTTGTAGCATCGACTTTAACAGATGTGCTTGCTTCGCCACCACCTTGAAAAGAACTGGCGCCACTATGATCGTGTCCTGGTCCAGCTAAGACGACCTTGGGAGCAGTCAACAGCAGCAAATTTAGTGCTAAAAGCGAAAAAAAACTAATTGATGCAGTTTTACGTGTTTGAAGGTTAGAAATTCGCATTACCCAGAGATTCCTTTTAGTAGGGGTACAAAGTCGCGCCCGGTGTTATATCAGGAATTGGCGGGGCACGCTGTTAGTAATATAGCTACTTCACTCTTGGAGGTTGTTCCAAGAGAGAACTTAACTACATACTTTACAGTTTTTCACATAGAGATGAAATTGGGATGAAATTATTGTGGCTGAGGCTTTGCAAATGATTGAACTATCCATAGCTAGACATTGGAAATTAACATGCTAATTTTGGGAAGGTTTGCGTCAGGGCTTTTCTAGTCATTTTAGTAAATGTGTACTTGAACTTGTGACATAGTAATATTTGCCAATAATTCAATTTGCTCAAAACTACTAGTATTTCATCTTGATTTCATAATTACCTGTCATTATGTAATATCAGCTACTCAATATACTTTCCGCAAACTTTTTTTAATTGGCATTTCCACACTAAACTACACTTGCTAAGTCCCAGCCCGAAATAACCTCCCCATCATTATAGTCCTGCCGAATACACCTTCCTTTAGCTTTTCACGGATGGTATCGTAGGCGCCATAATTACCCGTCTCTATTATATATATGAAAATCAAGTATGAAACATAACTTAAGCCTTTTAGCCCAGCGTCCAGCAGCTATTCGTATAATTGTCTTTTTTTTATGCTTACTGGTAATATGGTTGCCTATTGCTATCCCAATATATCTATTAATATATGATGCTAACTTAATGACTATTTTGACAATGGGAATGCTAGCAATATCATTCTTTATTTTTCTACCTCGTTGGGGAAAGTTAGTTCACAACCAACCCCAAATATACCAACATGTGGGTTTAGAATTTACAAAGCAATTTGCTTTTGAGTTACTGCGGGGTTTGGCAATAGGGTTAATTAGCATTCAATTATTATTTTTGGTTCAAGGTTTATTGGGTTGGTTGGAATGGCAGCAGTCAAGTCAGTCGGTAATAAGATTTATTTTAGAAGCAATACCTACCGCTTTTGGGACTGCACTTGCTGAAGGTTTATTTTTTCGCGGTTGGATATACGATGAGTTGGAAAGGGATTATAGACCTAGTGTTGTGCTTTGGGCAACTTCGTTAATTTTTCCGATATTGCATTTTCTCAAACCAATAGCAGAAATAATTCGCACTTCACCGCAATTTTTCGGTTTACTATTACTTTCGTTGATTTGCATCTGGGCAAAACGTCTGTGTCGCGGACGTTTAGGTTTATCGATAGGTATTCATGCTGGGTTGGTTTGGGGTTGGTATGTTGTTAATGTTGGCAAGTTGATTGAATATACGGGTAAGGTTCCTGTTTGGGTGACAGGTGTTAACGATAATCCTTTAGCTGGGGTAGTTGGGTTAAGTTTTTTGCTAACTTTGGCGTTATGGATGTGGTCGAAGAATTTAAAGTTGAAAGTTTAGGATAAAAGAGTAAAAATTAATCGTGCGTACAATTTTTCCATTTTGGGCACACGAGCTAACCCAGTTATCCAAAATATCTGACAATTACCAAGCAAAATTTCATACTAATTTCATCTACTGATGCCAGACTAGTATTTAGGCGCCGAAAAGCGCCTAGCCAATTCAAGTGTAAATAAACACTTATACTTAAGAGTAAAATTTAAACACAGTATACAAATCCCTTGAACTCCAATGCTTAAGCCCCAATCTTTTCTACCGAATTCTAGGATTCGTCGTGTTTCTGGTATATTTATTAGCCTACTGCTACTAACCACTCCTGTCGCGGCAACCGTAAGTTTTTTGCTCACCTCTCCCAAAGCATTAGCGGGTGCAGGACATGACCATAGTGGTGCCAGTTCTTTTCAAGGTGGCGGTGAAACAAGTGGTTCCGTTCAGGTAGACGCGGAAATAGCTAAACGCTTGGGAATTAAAGTTGAGCCAGCAAAACGTCAGCAGCTTGATGTTGGCATTAAAACTACGGGACAAATTGAAACTTTACCCGATCAGCGAGTTGATGTAACTGCACCGTTAACCAGTAAGGTAGTGGAATTACTCGTCAAACCAGGCACTCAAGTCAAAAAAGGTCAGCCTGTTGCTGTTGTTGCTTCTCCCGAATTGGTCGAGTTGCGGGTTGGTTCTCAAGAGAAACAAGCAGATGCACAAAGTTCTTTACAGAAGGCGCAAGCCGATTTAAGATTAGCCCAAGAAAATTTAGACCGCCAGCAAAAAATATCTGATGCAGAAATCGCACAAGCCAAAACCCAACTTGCAGCTGCACAGGCACAATATAATCGCGACGTGGCTTTAGTCAACCAACGTAGTGTCTTAAAAGTTGCCCAAGAAAACCTCAAACGTCAACAACAAATTGCAAATGCGGAAATAGCGCAAGCTTCAACTGAAGTCGCAGTTGCTCAGGAACAGTACGACCGCGATAAAGAATTGGTAGAAAAAGGCGCCTTGCCAAGACGACAGATGTTGGAATCTAGTGCCAAGCTCGAAAGGGCAAAAGCCGAACTCGCAAGAGCAAAAAGCCTTCCAAATGTAGTTCAAGCTGAAAGTGAAGTTAAAAAAGCCGAAGTTGATATACCTTTGCGGGAATTGCGTGATTCTCAATCGCGCGTTGCCGAAGTACAAGCACAATTAAAAAGAGTAGAAAGTCGCCGTGATGTTTTGGAAGCACAAGCGCAATTAAAACGCGCGCAATCAGATGTTCAGGTAGCACAATCACGGTTAAAGCTTAGTGCTACTACTTATAACACCAGGCTGCAACAACTTGGAACTACTGCCAATGCAAAAGGATTGGTAACAGTAAATGCTCCTATTTCTGGTACAGTTGCAGAACGTAGCGTAAGCCTTGGTCAGTCATTGCAAGACGCAGGTGGTAAACTAATGACCATTATTAATGGTAATCAAGTATTTGCAACGGCAAATATTTATGAAAAAGATTTAGATAAAATCAAAAATGGTCAACGAGTGAGAGTAAAAGTTGCTTCGTTACCTAATAGTACTTTTGAAGGCAAAATTACACAGATAGGAACAGTAGTACAAGGTGAAACACGAGTTGTACCCGTGCAAGCTGAAATAAATAATACTAGCGGGCAACTTAAACCTGGAATGTTTGCCGAATTAGAGGTACTCACAGACAAAACTGCTACACCTATATTGGCAATCCCCACTTCTGCCGTTGTCGATGCAAATGGCAAAAAAGTAGTTTATGTCCAAAATGGAAATGCTTTCCAAGCTACAGAAGTTACTTTCGGGCAAACTTCTGGTGATATGGTTGAGGTTAAAGCAGGTTTGTTTGATGGCGATATGATTGTTACCCAGCGTGCGCCACAACTTTACGCTCAATCATTACGTGGAGGTGGAAAAGCATCTGAGGAACAAAAGGAAGAAGGGCATTCAGAAGCAGAAAAAACAGAAGTTAAAGCGAATAATTTTCCGATACCTTTATGGTTAATTGCAGCTGGTGGTGGTTCAGCAATTACCGCGATTGCGTTTGCAGCTAGTAATTCATTATTAGGTCGTCGCAGGCGCCATACCCTAGCAACAGTAGGGGTTGGTGGGGAAAGCATAACTTATGAAACTGAAACTGAAGTGTATGTGGATAACAACAAGGAAGCAATGTCTCCTACTCCTGTAGGCATTGATAATCATGATAATTCTCATTAGTTAGATTAACTTGGGTTAACTACATGAACATCCTTACATACACAATATTTTCAATACATTAGGGCTTTACGTGGAACAATTTTGTTTATTTATTTATTTTGATAGCAAGTTTTTTTATGAAACGGAAACGTCCAGTTCCTTGGATTTATCGTTGGTCTCGGTTTCTGATTGCAGCAATTGCCAGCTTGGGTGCTGCGATTACCGCCTATTTAACTGTAGTTAAGCTCGCAGGAGGCTCGGCAGCCTGTCCCGTTAGTGGTTGCGACCGCGTGCTTTCCAGTCCCTATGCTACAGTTTTTGGTTTGCCTTTGCCACTATTCGGTTTTTTAGCCTACACCAGTATGGGTGTAATGGCAGTAGCTCCTTGGTTAACTCAGCCTGAGACTAAGAACGAATTGCGCTCAAGGCTTACGGACTCGACTTGGCTACTGCTGTTGGTAGGTGCGACGGCAATGATGATTTTCAGCGGCTATTTGATGTATTTGATGGCTTTTGAAATCAAATCGCTTTGTATCTACTGCATCGCTTCTGCCGTTTTCTCGCTCAGTTTATTTGTCCTAACACTAATAGGTCGCAATTGGGAGGACATTGGACAAGCATTTTTAACTATGATTGTGGTGGGAATAATTACCCTAGTTGGTACTTTAGGTGTCTATGCTAATGTCAATAACCCCACCGCCACGACCAAATCTGGTTCAGTAGAGACGGGTTATGCAATTACGACTACCTCTGGCACCGCTGAAATCGCTCTAGTGCAGCATCTGAAGCAGGTAGGAGCCAAAATGTATGGAGCCTTCTGGTGTCCCCACTGTCAAAACCAAAAGCAACTCTTTGGTAAAGAGGCGGCTAGTCAATTGAATTACGTTGAGTGCGATCCTAAAGGCAAAAACGGTCGTCCAGACCTTTGCCAAGCTGCCAACATTCAAAGCTTTCCCACTTGGGAAATTAATGGTAAGTTCTACCAAGGCGAGAAGACCTTGCAGGAACTTGCAGATTTATCTGCTTACAAAGGAATTCGTAACTTTCAGAATTCTCCACTTTCCGGACACTAATTGTTTAATGGGACTTCCAAAAAATAAAATCACCAAATCGTAATCATAAATATTATTCAGAAACGAGTAATGTAGTAACTAGAGTCGGAGTGATAGCCTGTGCAGTAAGAATACACTTCATTTTTTCTCCAGTTTGCAAATTTGATATCAAAAACACACCACAACAACCATATTCTAGAAGTTAGAAAGGCGCCCTTCATAACAGCTAACTAGTACCTAAACAGCAGAAAATTATACTGGTGCCTCCGTATCAGTTGGGCTTTGCGTGCGTATTGTTCTTGATTCTATGCTTATTTTACTATGCTGGAATAGCTGGGATTATTATGGCTATTGGACTTCGGCTACAGACAGATAACCACGTCCAACAACCTATGTATAATCAAAGCTACTGCTGCTTGTACCAAGCTTGGCGCCACTGCTTCATTTGGCTGATTTCTGCTTGCTGTGAGGAGATAATAACAGTAGCCAGTTTCTTGATTTCCGGACGCTTCGACTTGCTTGCAGCATATGAAGCCATTGTCACAGCACTTTCATGGTGAGGAATCATCGCATTAATAAAGCGTAAGTCAAACTCGTTATCCGCAGCACCCAAGTCCATGTTCATCATCATCATTTGCATTTGGTCAGGTGTCATGTCCACAGTTTTGTTAAGCTTTGCATCATAAGCGACTGGCTTACTACCAGCTTTTGGATACCAAGCTTGGCGCCATTGCTTCAATTCGGCAATTTCTTTGTCCTGAGCCTTAATAATTTCGTTTGCTAGCTTTTTAATTTCTGGACGCTTGGATTTTTCCAGTGCTTGTTTCGCCATCGTTACGGCACCTTGATGGTGGGGAATCATCGCGTCAATAAACCGCAAATCGTAGTTTGCATCGGCTGGACCTAAATCCATTGTCATGTTATGCTTCGTCCCACCATTATGGTTCATGCCATCATGATTCATGCTACCTTGAGCCATCTGCTTGTCGGAGGTTTCGGTTGCGGAGGAATTTTCTGATTGAACCTGGTTTTGGGATGCAGTTGTGGAACAAGCAGCTAAGGCGCAAAGAGCGAGAGTTGCCATAGCCACCAAACTAAATGCGAAGAATCGATTTTTTACGTTAGTTTTTACGTTAGATTGCATAAGTTATGATTTATGAATTCCTTGGTTATATGTTATAATCTCCACCTAGCTGGAGAGTCAACACTATGGGCGATTAGTTTGGGTTACGTGGTAGCTTTGATTACGTGTGGTAGTTTGGATGACAAACTAGTAATTGTAATACTGGTCTTATTACCTAGTGTTACAGGCAAAGATGAAATTAGGATGAAATTAGAAGCTACCTTGGGTAGAACAGCATTATTGCTATTACGTTCTTATCGTTTTGTTTTTTTCTACTTGACTACTTCGACTGATAGGGATAGTGTCATTGGCGCCACGTATTTCAAAAATTTGTCTTTCAAGTTAACCGCACTTGATAAATCGAAAAAAGGTGTATAGATTTAAAGTAAAAAGGTTAGGTAACGTTAATCACCATCATTAAGCCACCACCCCCCTGTACTTCAACGTTGTCATTTGTTGTGTGATGGGGAATATGACAGTGAAGCAGCCATATTCGTCAGCATCTTCAAAAACGTGAGAAAAACTAGCAGCATAGACCATCAGCTTTTCAGGGATACAACCATGAATCACACAGGTGCCACCTACTTTATCTCGTTCTGCAATTGCCACCTTTGCACCATGAGTAGCTGCAAGTCTAGCAGCAGAAACGCCTCCAGGTCTGGTGCCGATTACAAATAAATCGTAATCAAAGCTCATAATTTTTTATTACCCTGTTTTTAATAATATTAGGGTTTCTCATATATAAATGTTTTCATATAAAAATGAAATCAAAATGAAATATCTGGAATATTAACTAGCAAATCAACTATGCATATTAAAATGAAATTAGAATGAAATAATTATCCATAATTAGTAATAAAATTATACTATATCATTAGATAGACGTAACTATATTTAGAGTTTCTTAGAGTGTTATCAAAGCAGCAGAAACGCTGATTCATTTAAAATTTACAATTTCAGGAGTCGTGTCATGACTACAACTAAAAGTCACCAGTCTCAACTTGAAACTTGCATTCAAAATTGTCTTGATTGTTTGCGTGATTGCGAAATGTGTGCCGATGCCTGCTTGAGTAGCGACATGGTACAAATGATGGCTCAATGTATTAAGTTATGCCGAGATTGTGCTGATACTTGTGACTTGTGCGCGCGTTTCATGTCTCGTAATTCAGCACTCCATGCTCAAATGTGTGGTGTCTGTGCCGACGCTTGCGAACGCTGTGCTACTGAATGTGAAAAACATAACAGCGACCATTGTAAACGCTGTGCCCAATCTTGCCGTCGTTGCGCTGATTCCTGCCGTCAGATGGCTATGGCAATGGCATCATAAATGACTAATATTCACTAATTGAAGTACATATTAACTACTGTCTATGCAGTAGTTAATATGTACTTCAATTACCATTGACGCGAAATCTAGCCATACCTATTGGCATATCTACACTACTATTTATAGATTTAGCAAATAAACGGTAAATAGGTCCGTTGCCACGAAGAGGTTGTCTCACATTTTTGATATCAATTTCTAACTTGCTGTTAGGATATACTGGTTCGTTAAATGCTAATATTATAGTTTTTTCATTTAGAGAAATATTTGCATTTACCTTTTGCCCATTATTTTGAGTAATAACAATATCATTAACCTTATTACTCCACCTAACAGTTTCTGGCACTGCGATACTAATTTGAGATATACTTTGACTATTTCTGGGAATATGTACCCTTAAGGTATGCCTGACATTGCCCCATTTTGTTTGGGGGAAGTGATAATTACCATCAACATGAGGAAGCGTACCGTTATCATCACTCGCACTAGTCGGTGTAGAGGGAATAACAAGCATAGTGGTCATAATACATACAACAGTAGTATAAACTAAGATTTTTTTCATACTAATTCTTGTTAATTAACAACAAAATTCACTTTGATATTTGTGAACCTTTAATCAACAGTTTGACAAGCTAAAATGAAATTAGGATGAAATTTTGGCTACTTTACAAAAATTAAAATACTATTAGCTTAAACTGAGTGTTCTGATATAAAAGGACATGAATAGCTTGAATCTCCAGTTTCGACTTGAATGGTTGGATGTTCGATGCCAAAATTATCGTGAAGTTCTTTGACTACAAAGGCGCGATTGTAATTTGTGGAACCGTAGTTGTGTTCGTGGTCATGTCCGTGGTTATGCGAATGAGCCATAAATGCTCTGTGTATCAATTGACTGAAATTAATCTAAGTTACTCTATTCTCTATGATGACAGACCCAGATAAAATTCGGATGAAATTTTTATATGAGATTGAAACGGTAGCGTGAGCCTTGTAGAGCTTCGATTGGGTTACTACAACCACAATTAGTTAATTTTTGCCGCAGCGTGCGTACCTGAGTTGCCACTACACAACTGCAACTCTCTGAGTTCATCTTCTGGAACTGGGTACGAATTTCATCGCCAGTAATAATCTGATTTGGATAGCTCATTAAATATTCCAGTACGTAAAATTCTTTGTTGGTAAGGGGAATTTCTTGTCTTTCAAAAGCACAATCATGACTAATAACTGTATTGTTATTGTAATTGAGAGTTAAATTACTAACAGTTTTTTGTGGCTGTTGAAATAAACCATAACGTCGCTGCAATACCTGCAAGCGTGCTACTAGTTCTGTAATACTACAAGACTTGAACAAATAATCATCGGCGCCTACATCCAAGCCTATAATCTTTTCTTCTACCCTATCTTTAACCGTTAGCATTAAGACGGGCAAATGATTATTAGTTTCTCGCAACCGCTTGCACAATTCCAAACCTGTGACACCAGGTAGCATCCAATCGAAAATAGCTAGTGTGTATTGATTCTGCTGATTTTCTAAAAGTTGATTTTCTAGAAGCGTCCAAGCTTCGCTTCCATCAGTCACCCAATTCACTAAATAATCATGCTGCTTTAACGCACGCTTAATGGCGGCACCGAAATCGAGGTCACCTTCGACAAGTAGTATACTTGTATGTAAGTGATCTTTTTGCGTTGGTCTGCTTGGGTGTTGTGAAATAAGCATAATTTCTTAATTAAGAAGGTTATCTATAATACTATGTTGGCAAAGATAAATGAAATTTGGATGAAATTTGTGCTTATTAAAAAATTTAATAGCGAAATCGACCTGTCGCTAGGTATTAATGCCAAATAACTTTGTCAACTTGACTGTGGTGTAGAAGTCATATATGATAAACTTTTTTAATTAGCATTTGTACTATTAAGTAATTATCGCATATTATTGTCAAATCAAAATGAAAATTTAGTATCTTTTAATGCTTGAATAACATCTGAGTAGTTTTTCTGTATTTATTGAGAAATCTATGTAGACAAGCATTACAGCAATGATTCCTCTGTATCTGAAACTGGCAATCGTACAATAAAGTGCTGCCCTTACCCAATTGACTTTGAACTTCAATGCTTAGTTTGTGCGCTTCAACAATAACCTTAGATATCGCCAGTACCAACCTGGAGCCGCTATTGCTACAGGAACGAGCGACAAAAATAAAATTAAAAGCGAACCGAGAAACCTACAAAAGGATTAAAATCATCGCTTGCTTGTGGGTAATGCTATTGAAATATATTTAAACTAAATCTGTTTCAATAGCGTTTTTTCAAATACCTGGGATACAAGGGTTTGAAATCGCTGCTGGTGCTTTATCATGATAAATTCTCTGACTATCTTATATCTAAGAGATAATTTTCTTTCAAAATCTATCAGCTTAATTGGGCGTAATAAACCTAGTTGTACCTCTTTTTTTACCATCAACTCAGAAAGAGCAGCGGCGCCAACTCCATTTTCAACTACGGCTTTCACCATTTCGCCACTGCTGAATTCTAAAATTGAATTTAGTTTGCTTATTTCTATCCCCCACTGTTGTAATGCTTGTTCAAACTGTTGCCGCGTCCCAGAACCAGGTTCTCGCATTACCCAATCCGTTGTAATAAGTTCGTCTAAATAAACAGAAGTACGTTCATACCAAGGGTGAGTTTTTCCTACTACAATGACTAGACAATCATTTCCGACTATCTTCTTCTCTAAATTACATGTGTCCGAAGGTTGAACTTCCCCCTCAACCAAACCCAAATCAAACGAACCCGAAACAGTTCCAGCAATAATTACTTCGGTGTTTCCAAGAGTACAATTAACCTGAATGCCAGCGTATTGACGTTTAAATCGACTAATAAAATCAGGTAGCCAGTAATTGCCAATAGTTAGACTAGCTCCTAACCTTAATTCGCCTCGTTGCAAATTGTTTAGCTCTTGTAAACCCCTTTCAGCCAAAGCAACCTGGTCTAAAATTCTCTGAGCTTCGACTTGTAACAATTGTCCAGCCCTGGTTATCTCAATGTGTCGATTAACACGATGGAAAAGTTTTACCCCATATTCTTCCTCTAATCCATGAATTGCTCCACTTACCGCAGGTTGGCTAATATACAGCGCTTCTGACGCGCGCGTGAAGTGCATATGTTCTGCTACAGCTAGAAAAATCTTTAATTGGTCTAATGTCATTTTTGCCATAGAGTAGACATCCCTTATACCTATAATTTTCAATAATAAAAGCTTTTTACACAGAAAATGTCATGTTTTGGCACCGCTCCCTTATTATTTCAAAATACTATAAAAAGATAGAAATGCCGTATTTTATTCGACTTGATAATAAGAGCAGAATTAAATAAATCACTCTAACTTATCGTTTTGATAACTAAACAGTATTGTCTATAACGCAAAAATTTATTACGGTTAAATTAGTTGTGAAATGAGAGTCAATGTACTCATCCACAAAAAATTATTTTACATAAGAATTAGGCGTTACTGAGGCTTTATGATTTCGTTATTTAGTGCAACAAAGTGCATCTAACCCATCAAAGTGAGAAGTTTACAACACTGTTTGGCATCAAAAATCAGTTGGTGAGTTTCCAAGCCTAAATATTGCCCAATGGCACGCTAACAACCTAAACTACAATTTCAAAATTGATCGGATAGGTACCGCATGGTTTAGCTTGAAAGACGGAAGCTGGATGATTGAACTAATTCTGACTGAGTGTTTACATATCCTAAAAACTGCCCAACTTGCTGCACAATACGCGTAACTTAATCACCCACAAAATTTCAAGCGCGCGCTCCCTATAAAATACTTGCATATCAGAGTGGAGCTTAAGAACCACTCCAATACTTAGTACTTTTTACTAGTAAATGAAGTGGTGTGTCTCATTAGGTGCTGAAAGAAAGTGAAGCGCGCTTCTTGCGGCCGTAAACGAAGTTTGTCCGCAAGACGAAAAAAATCGCAAGCTCGATGAGTAATCCATATATACGTCTTGGTTTCAAGCTTCGGAACAATCTTGAATCTCGAAAATTTCGAGGTTTGTTAGCAAATTGAACGTTGAAGCTTAAGAAAAGTTACAACATTTAACATACGGGACAAAAAATTACTACCCACTTAAGTGCTTATTTCCCTATAAATTTTTTAATTTCCTCCACGGGTTTATTATTTTCAATCATTAACCACACTGCTGCGACCTTACACTTAGGGACTGAGAGGGTTCGACTTTTCCACTCACCTCCAATAAAAACTTCGTAGGAATACCCCCAATACCAATGGTTAAAGTTGTTAGGGTCGCGTTCGACTTCGACACGAGGATAACTGGCAGTTAGCCCTGATTTTAACTTTTTGTCTTTTGTGTAGTGGTACAGGCTGCCACTTGCTGATTTTTTTTCTAAAGAAAATACTGCTTTTTCCTCTAGAACTTTTTCTGCCACTGTTGGTTCTGTTGATGCATCCCCTTTTATCAACGCAATAATGGTGCCAATAGGCACATGACTCTCTATCGCAGTACGTACAGTCGTAACCAACGAACGCTTGACACTTAGGGCTTTAAATTTCCAGTCTTTGTGTTCATCCTTGACCTTGTAGCAGTATCCCCAATACCAGTGCTTAGGATTATTGGAGTCGCGAATATCACAAATGCGAGGATATTCAACAATCAAACCACTTTTTATTTTATGGGTCTTGGTGTAGCGAAACAAACAGCCGCTTGCTACTGATGTGACATGAATAGTTGCAGTATGCTTGAATTGTTTTTCTAAAGAATCGGGAATTTCATCCTCTAGAACTTTTTCTGGGGGTTGGGATATTTCGGCATCGTCACCACTACTTGTATTCATTGTTTTGTACTCGAATCGTGGTAATTTTTGGTACAATAATCCTGTACGCCGACCCATATAAAGCGGCGCCTATCAATTCAGAGCGTTGTTTTCACTAGCTATTTACAAACCTACTGATAACCACTCATAAAAATTAGGTATTAATTGTTCAATCTGACGTAAGTATTGCGAAGCAGATTCTTCTAACACCATCACTACGCACCAACGACGTGTTTCAGCCCAACTTCTGAATAATGCTTTTACAACCTCAATTCCTCGTGCAATAGCGCTCAAAAGCATACTGAGACTAGTTTTGATTGGTGTATTATCGCCATCGTTAGGTTCCCAACCCTCGCCTACTTCTTGTATGGGGTTATCATTGGTATTCTCCCCTCCCATTGGGGGTTTCCCCTTACAATTAGGGGGGGGTGTGGATACCGATTTGGATAGTGACTTAATCCCGTACTGCTTCTGAATTCCAGCTTCATAACGTGCTTGTTCGTCGGCTGCTTGTCGCGTGTGTTCTTCTTTTAGAGCGCGCTTATGTTCCCGGTATTTAATAACTTCGAGCGCAAATTCTAATTTCTCCTGGTTGAGGAAAAAATATTTAACCTGCTTACCTTTGGGACCAACTTTATGACTGTCTAGTTTTAATCCCAATTGGTCGAGTAGGGTGCCTAACAACCATATTGGTGGAAATTTTTGTGGAATAGTAAACCCAAGGATTGATTTAATGTAGGCTGCATTTTTTTTGGCAATGTGTACCATCCGTGCTAATTCCAAGTCAGCCGCAGTTATTTCTGCCCCATCAACCAAACGTTCAACGATATTTGGTAGCCCTAGAAGATGCATTGCTAACCAATCTGCTGAGTGATTTTTCCAATCGAAGCATACTGGGGAGTGCATTCGTTCTTGCCTATCCCTGGAGGCTACAATTTCTGGTGGTAACGGGTATATGGCGCCTGTATTTGGTTCAATAATTGTCCCAGGAGATTTAGTAAGTAGACCTTCGAGTGCGATAATACTTTTAATCAAGTTCCCACCATCGTCTTCTTGTACAAGTTCGGGTGTTACCTCCATTCCATAGGAGTCAGCAATGCGGAATTTTTCGCATTTATTCTTTTCTTCGGGAGATAGGTAGTCTTTGTTCTGTCGAGACTTATACTCAGTGGCGGAAATATCTTCTGCTTTTGACACAGCTAAATAATGGGCTTGGTCTAATGTTTCCCCAGCAGCTTTTAGGTGATTTTGGGCGCCTATATCTTCTTGTTCACTCACGGGGATAATTGTGTTACCCATGTCTTTGAGCAAATCACGCAAATCAGCCCTTAAATTATTTAGAGATTCGTTGCGTTGTGCAAGTAACTGACAATGTGCTTCGAGCGCGTAATCTTTCTCAACACCCCGCTTGCCTGTTTCTCGGTCAATCTTAATTAAGAATGCTGTGATTTCGTTGGTTTCAAGTAATTTTTTTTGGATTTTTGTGGCGTTGGTTTCTTTGTAGCCGAATAAGGGACACGATGCCACCCATACGTAAATTGGGACAATCGGACGATACCGATATAATTGTTGCGCGCATTCAGTAGCGGTTTGAGAAGATGCATGAAATACACCAAAAACCGCATCAAAGTGATATTTTGAAATATCAACGCCAGTACCCAAGCTTGGAGAAGTAAGCAGCACTTCAACGTCTTTAACCGCGTTACTGATGTCCTCAATAAAAGCAACGTTCTCTTCGCTACCCGAATTATCTGAGTGGATACTCCATATTTTTATACCATTTGTGTCTTCTGTGTTGGCACCATTATCCGATGTGTCCATATCTGATGTTACATCAGATACTTTGCACTTAATTTTCTGGTTTGTTAGTAAAATTTCCAACTTCTTAATAAATCGCTTCGAGTCAGAAACCACCATCACCTTCTTACCTAACATTATCGAAGCTGCGATGCGCGCGACTAATGCAGAAGGGTTTTTACCCTCGTACCAATAAATTGGGCGCCCACCGTTCTTATATTCATTTTTCACAATGCGCGGCTTTTCTCCTTCGGGACGCATTGCTGCGAAGAAATTCATCGTCACGTCATCCATGTGCGCGTCTGCAATCACTACCAGTCTTGCGTTATACACGATATAGTGCAGTACTTCTAAAATTTGCGCGCGGTATTCTCTACAGGTTTTACTGTGCAGTAGGTGATTTAAGTACTGGCAAGCTTCGTCAATAAATACACACCCATATTTTAGGGACTGAGTATTGAGTTTGTGCAAGCTATCAATTGTAATACTAAGAGCCGTAACTTTTGCTAAATCCCCATATTTGAGTGCTGAGTACATTTCTGTATTCAGGCGCCGAGCTAAGTTCTTAAGCAAGTTAACCCGATGTCCATTGTTAAGAAATCTAACCGAAGGATAAAGTTTACGGAAAACGTGCATTAACTCAGTTTTAGCAGTGCCCATATCGCTCCACAACGCTACTAGCCCTTTGGTTGGTAGTAAGAATTTGTGCTTATTGGATGCATTGGAGGAAGGGGGGATGGGAGGAGTATCTGAGTACATTTCATCGTCCTTACTATAAAAGCACGTTTCTGTGTTTGAGCTACCCTGTGACTCCCACTCAGTCTCTGCTTCAAAGCCAAGAGCTTCGGTTAAGTACTTGACATTAACTGTAATATCTGCGGGGTATAACTGCGATAAGCCTCGCTTTTTGCGGAAAAACCAATACCGATAATCCCGAAGACTTTTCGCGTCATCGATAATATCAGTTAATAATTTATTAGCATCGTAGGAAGCAGCGCGCGCGACGACAAAATCATCAACTCCTTTCTCTGGACCTGGTAACAACGCCACCTCACAAGTACAGCCTGTTGCTTCAATCGCTTCGCCAGTACGTAGGGTCGCTTGGTATACCGACCACCGGGTATTCTGTTTAGATTCGTAGTCGAAAAGTATTATAAACTTCCGCCCTTTTTGACACATGGGTATTAAGTCAGGGTGCAGCCTCTCATCAAAGTCCTTCTTACCAACCCGTCCGTTCCAAATACCAGGCAGTGCAATTGCTACAAACCCCATTGACAGTAAACACGCTGCCTTCTTCTCCCCTTCGCACAGGATTATCGGAATTTCTGGATGTTTCTTTACCCATTCCCAAAATACAAGAGCATCGAATTTATCTTGTAGGCGCCGCGCCAATAAAGAATGATAACGTTTGATGCCGTACCGTTGTGCTATTAAATCCCATATACATTGCGGGACATCAAAGTAGGTGACGCGGTTCGATACCCCAGGCTGTGATTCATACTTAATAAGTTTACCCTTGGAGTTGATGCGGGGATAAGTCGGTTTGAACCGTCCCCAATCACTTGGCGCCCAATTATCAAGGGGGTCTAATCCGCTAATCCACAAACCGCCTAATTCGACATGTTTGTAGCGTTTGAGAAAACCATCTGTTACTCGACCTGCATTTTTACGTGGGACGTTAATCGTAAATAAATAGTCGTAACCTGCTTCCCCTATTAGGTGAAGGAAATTTAAGACAATCAATGCAGGGTGTATGGCACTTTGCACCGCTAGTTCATGGTACTCGGCGCCTGTGAGATTGTTGGGGTATTGAGGAGAGTTATTGTTACTCACTAGCTTTTACCCCCTTTGTAGGCATAATTTCTCTGTCCGGATAAAGAAAACAGAGGAAGAAAAATTAAACGACAGGGAGATGACTCACCAGCTACGGATGCACTAAAAATGTTTATGTGACTCTGCACGGTATTATCCCGCAAAAAACGAACAACACCAATAATCCAGCTGTATTTGTACCCCCCTTTTTGCGCCCATCAATATTCATCAATATTTATCTAGTTGTAAACTGAGCTTGTAACGCTTATGTAGCAAGACTTTCAAAAAAGTGAAGTCATGCGATGGGGCATTTTGGTCACACGATGGGGCATTTAAGTCACACGATGGGGCATTTTTTGTAAACTGCTATAATTCTTATACAGCAGGCATTTGATGCCATTTTTTTCAACTATTTTTTGGTTTACAAAGCTGTAAACTCATGTTGTTAACTACTTTATTGTGTCCAGAATGCTATATAAAAGCCTGAAATCTGCTCTGGACAATGGTTGTATAATCCTAATACCTCGACCAAATTGTATTAAGAAATGTAAATTTTAATGCTAAGTAGATTGGTTCGCTAAAAAATCAATGCCTGCTAAAAGTTGTTGTGCTTGCTTGGAATCAATTTTTCGTTGACCTTGCTCAACCAAGCACAGCCAAGTTTTACTTTTACCAGCCCAATTTGCCAAATCCTTTTGGCTTACACCCTTGCTAACCCTTGTTGAGCGAATATCTACTCTAGTCAAGATAAGTTGGGACTGATTATCAGTAGGTTTTAGTTTTGATGGTTTGGACTTTTCTTGGAGCAATTGCGGAATGGGTTGCGGAGGTAGAATACTTAATTTCGCTTTCCACAATTGATCAAGAATTTTTTCCTTACGCCAGTTAGATGGTTTTTCAGCTTCGCTATTGGGTATTAACCATTCTGGATAGGTTTCCTTATCAAATATTACACACCACCCCATACTCATTAACAGCGTTAAAGCGCTATCCCACCGTTGTTTTAAATTGTAGGCTTCTTGTTTCCTTTGACGTGCTATCCTAATTCGTGCATCTAACTCTATGGTTTCCAACAAAGTTCCGACTTTGTGTTCATACTGATTTTTATCGTGCATTTTAATCCGACTTGTCATTGTGAGGTGGATTGCTAGTTTAAGCGCCAATTCATCATGATATGGGTCAATTTTTAAAATTTCAGTGGCAAGCCAACCAAATTGAAGTAGAGCTTCTCCAGCTTTGTTCCCCATCCGATTAAGCCATTTTTCAGCCCAAGGTCCCGGACTAACCTCGAGATAAATCTCTTTTGGTGCCTCAATTTTACCTGTAAACAAATTCATTTGACCCCTAGCATCAACCTCAATTACCCATAGTGGGGAAACACTTACACTTGCATCAACTGTTTTACCTTTGGGCTTACCTTCAAACCAAGTACACTTCATGAACATTCTTCCTAAATGAAATGCAATGCTTGCAAGTTCTGCCAGTTTTTCTGATTTATTTGCACGATGCTTTTTATCCCAGCCCATCATTTTGATTACGTTGGAACCTTGTAATCTAAATTTAGAAGGAAAAGTATTTTGGTATTTGAAAGCATACGATGCAAAAACGAGTTGTAGTTTTGCAGCTTCAATACCTATCAAATTAATAACTTGCCGTACCGCTTCCAGCGCCAGTATTTCACTATCTTTCTCTCCAGCAATGAATACCTCGACACGGTTGTTTGCATTATTTTTTGAAATAACTTCAAAAACACCATGTTGGTTAGCATCACTTTTCCATTTATCTTGGCGATAATGGGATTCAACTCCTGCCCGCAGCGGTGTTGGAGTTGCTAAACCTGCAATTTTTAATAATTGTAGTTCGGTTAATGGTATTGGATTTGATGATATTTCAAATATATTTTCTAATGTTGATAAAGTCAAATTATGTAAATCTGCTCTTTTCATTAACTCAGTTGCAGCCATAAGCGCGCATAACTGAATAATTTTATCTTCTGTAAAAAAAAACTGTGTATTACTTTGATTATTAATATTAATTTCAATTTGATTCGTTTGTGCTTCATCACCTAATGTAACTATGTTAGATAAAAAATCTTGATTATTACCTTGTGCGTCTTGATAAAAATTTATAAATGCTTCGTGTTCCGACTGCAAAAAATTTAATAATTTATTAGAATCATTAGATAATCTCTGAGCTTTTTGTAACCATTTATACTTAGCTTCCCAAAAATTATCTGGAATTGTAAAATATTTTTCTAAAAATGTTAATCCGACACCAAGCTGTGAGTTCTTTAAAATAATTTGCCATTTTCTAGGTGAGTAAATGTGTCCTTCCTCTTCTCTTACATCTGGGTCAAGCTGTGTAATTCGCTCTAAAAGGAATTCTTCTATTAAACGTATTGTTGTAATTTTAAAGCTATCTAAGGTATTTTGAGATGCCATAATACTTAATTTACATAGTATATATTTTTTATTGCTAATTATAGCATAGTATTCTTGTTATAATATCAATACAAATTTTAGTCAATATTTCCAAATTATTCAGGAATAAAATTATTGCTTTTGTAATCAAACGACTAATATAAATATTAAGTAAAAACCCTAGCAATAGCATTGCCTGGTGACCAAGTTGAATTATCAGAGGGTATTCATCTGTCATTTCTACTAATATCCCATCAAGATGCATTTTCAAGCAAAGCAGTATTATAAGTGTAGCAAAGACAACGTAATACTTAAATATGATTTTTAGCGATACCAGAGAAAGCGGGTTCCAAAAGCATCGCTTGTTTTTGATCTGAACATCACAAAATCGTGTTGTTTTCTTTACCTTACAGAATACAGAAGAGCGCCAAACGGGCTAACACCCCACGCTTGAACCGAAAATCAAGCATTTCAGAAACAAGTGGCACCTCGAATGATAGCTTAAAAAGCCTATTAATTCGTTTGGGTAAGGGGTCAGACCTACCACTTGCTCTTCTGTATCCTTACAGGCAGTCAGGTGTCAACCTACAGAAATGCCTACACGATCTGAAGCTAGCAAGTGTGGGTTCGCGGATCCACACATTGGTATTATTAAGTCACTTTTGTCCAAAGTCCAAAAATACAAAAAATATAAAGTTTTGATTTTGTTTTAAACCACATCAAGTCCGTGCATTGATACATCAAGTTTCAATCAAACCGTATTCTTTTTCAAGTGTATGCAATACCTTTTCTTGTACATATTGTGTTGGGCTTAAACTCTTAACTGTTAACCAGAACTGGGCAACCCTCTTTCGATTGGTTTTATTTTCCTCAGTTCCAACTTTGAGCTTATTAATAGTTTAATAGTTGCTATCATAATTCTCTGCATTACAAGCTAAAAATTCCACGACCAAAACAATTTTGATTTTAGCTGCAAATCCCCGAAGCATATCAAATTTACGGTTAGATGAGGAAGTGCGAGAAATAGATGCTTGATACTACTAATAATTTTATTCAGGAATAATTAAATTGAAAATAAATTAAATTTGTAATTAAAAATGTAAATACAAATTTAATATTTTAATTTTATTGATTTTGATCTCATTCAAAAGAATTACTATTATTGATTTTAATATAGTATCTAATGACAATTATTCTAATAGTTATTTCATCATAAATATCTACAAATAATCAGCATAATTTAATCCATAACTGCAAGGTATAGACATCTTGTTAATATCTACCCTCTTTCTTAAAAGTTTCTACAAAAAGCTTTTAACCCCATGCGAAATGGAGTTGGAGAGTTTTAATCATTAACAACAATTATTTAAATATAATTTAAGTTGCCAATTGCTTGTTATTAAAAAATTAAGTTCTAAATCCATTTAATAAACATTACTTTAAAATAATCACAATTATGAGTAGTGAATAATCATAGGCTTGCAATTTGCGTGACTAGATGCGTCGCAAGTTACACTATACGCAAAACTTGACACAACAAAGTACACTTACTCATGGTAAGCATGATTTCATATATTTTATGGTGAGGCATGGCGCCTACACTACCCACCATCTACTAACAATTCCTCAATACTTTCAGTGTCAACTAATGCATACAATTGCAGTATTAACTCAACAAACTGTTGCTGTAACCCATACTCAATTTTACTAACGCATGAAAGAAGGTTTTCCCACCCGTGTGCCACAGCAATGCTTACTAATTCATAAGCAGCTGTAACTGGGTCAGTAATTGCAGTTTCGGCTATTAGCGGCAAGTACGTTCGTATAATCCATTGTTCATCATCAAATGAATTAGCTGTAGTTGGACTATCTTTACCTACAGCAGCGAGTGTATTTCTAATTAGCTTGACCGCAGCGCGCCATCCACCGAAGTGCTTCATCAATTGAGAGATGCGCTCTTGCTTTACCTTACAAATATATGAATGCGCCTCAAGCTCTGCTTCAACCTCTCTTTGCTTGGGAGAGAAAATACCGCGCGCGATTAGATTACCAATAGCGTTCATCACCATTAACATTGTCCTCTGCTCACCACCCGCACTCATAGGCGACAATTCAGCAGCAGTAGTCACACCATATTTCACACCCGGCAAGTGAGCAACAATTGGTGATAAGTCATATTCACCCACAAAATAATATGTTAGTGATTCATCCAATCTCAGGTGCGAACGCAGTCTTCCAATTTCCTGTAATACCTCGGCATCAACCAACCCGTCAATATAGTCTTGTTGAGTGTACTCCTGTAATGGCTTAATCAATAAAACCACACCAGCAGTAGGCATATGACATATTAAATTTAATAATACTTTAGTATTATTATTCGATTTATTCCTTTTGCGTATATACTCATCTTTCATCAATAGTGAGTATTCTGCCTTCATTTCCCCTATATTGGCATAAGGCACCCCAATCCCTATCAAAGCACTAACATCACTAAACCTGTTGACACCCCTACTATCCCGGAAATGATACCCATCTCCTTCATGAGCAAACGCCTTACGCTCAATGCAACCAACCAAAACATTTGAATTGTTTGATTTTTCTTGCTCAAGTTTGACTATCGCGTCTCTGAGTGCATCGACTCTGGTTTGTTGCGTTTCCCTACGGTCGCGACCTAATACTCCCATATCAGGAATATGCACTATCTCCAGATTAGAATAATCAGGTGTTTCTGTTTCCAGTACTAATATGTGTTCTTTTTCTATGCCCAATTTTAAGCGTAGATTTTCAACTGGCATTGTGCCGTCAAGATAGATATTAAATGCTGCCGCACGTGCTACCTCACGATGGCGCCCGTCAAATTCATGAATTGTTAGTACACCATTATTAAAACTAAAGTAACCAGGTATATATCCTGCCCATACTTCGAGCATTGGCACTAACCAATTCAATGGTAATGATTCTAATTTCTCATATGCCTCACTATTATGTTGACCACGCAATGCCTTATTAAATTTGGTTACATTATCCCTTTCTTGTTTCGATAGTTTACTTGTATCAAGTCTATCGGGTAATTCAGCAAGAAAATCGAGGTTGTGTACACTATTATCAATTAAATCCCTTACTACATCAATAATGGAGGTAGGTGCCTTGCCCAATAAAGAATGAATATCATTATCATCCAGACCATAACGACCTAATTCACCTTTAGGTGTTTCAAATAATTTAAGTAATACTTTACACACTATTATTAAAGGTGAGTCGGGAGGGAATTGATTGAGAAATTCAGTTTGGTTAATGAAGGTGGACATATATGGCGCCAAGGGTGAGTTATACAAATCACCAATACGCACTTCAATCTTTTTTTTACTACGTATTAATACAGATGCTTCATCCCAGAAGGCGCCTACTTTCTCGTAATCATAATTAGTCGGTAAGGGCGTACTATTAGGATGTAATCGTATTTGTGGGTGTTTAAGTGCTTCCATTCTTTCGGATAAATAACCGAATGAGTCACCGCTACCTTGTTGACATAGATTCAATAAGTTACATCCCTGACAAATTATATTATCACTCGATTCGAGGTCGAGGTTTTTCTTTCGAGTGGCACCAAACATGTAGTGTCGCGCGCAATTAGCAATGATGTCCGGTTTACCCTTACCCGAAGTGTGTGTAAGAAATTGTTTACCCTCTTGTGTTAGTCGAGTTGGGTCTTTATCCAAACCACCATGTCGGGGGAATACATCAACAAAGTTTTTTTCAATAGTAATGGTAGTTGGGTTGCGGTGGTCAGAGGCAAGATACATCAATTGGTCAACACCCATATAATCAGCAGTCAAACTACCAACGGTATGTGACTTACCTAACCCTGGCGCCGATTTATCGAGTATGTGTGACCATCCCTTTAATACTGCTTCCTTCCATATAGTCACCCGTTCATGGTTAGCATAAATGATTTTAGGACATCCTAATTCAACATAATCACCATAGGTAGGCAGGAAACCTGGTACATATTTAATCGTTTTTTCTTGTAATGGTAATTCGGGTGCAAAAAATGGTTTTTGTGTACTACGAGTTAGACAGCGTTTAATTCGACTAATTTCTTTTTTGACACTATCCCAGAATTGGTTGGGGTGACGTGCCATACCATCGAACTGTTGCCAGCTTATTAATTCGTACTCACCCAAATACTCATCACCATCAAGGCAATTTTTATCAATTTGACCCCACCATGCTACCTGTAATGTATACCCCCATTTCTTGAGTAGGTAATATGTATTACGGTATTGACGCATTACTTGTTTATTGGCAATGGCGCCTGCATCCGCCCATAATACTACATTCTTCGTTCCATTGAGCATGTTACTTGCTGCACTAAGGTAACGTTTGAATGTCTCAACACTAGCAATAAAGTTACCACCACTGGCGCCTATTACTAACAATTGACGCAGTTGGGCTATTATATACGCCTTCAATATACCCTCTGATATGTTGATAAACTCGGCTAGTGTTTTATCACTTTGGTAATTTTGGATAGCATAACCTTGAATTTGCAATGGTTCTACACTTCCATTTGAGTTTTTACTTAAATTTAAAATGTCACCATTGTTACTCCTGTAATTCCAGGGTACGCAAAAAGTGAGGGGTAATTCGCCATTTTGAAGGTGTGAGGATATTGCCGCCTTACGACGCACGTTTGTTTTACTCGTTGCCCATAGGTACTTGGCACCCGATTCTATGTCATCATTACGAATTTGATAGCCAACAATTTGAAAGTGTTCGTTCCATACTGGGACGGTGTACCCAGTAATGTGATTGGTCAAACTCCTACCAGTAATGCTTACACCTGCAAGGTTGTGCGATACCTCAAAATCTAACTGTTGAAATTTATCAATGCTACGGAAATAACCCGCATTTATTAATTCGTTACTTAATCCCCTGCGCTTCAAATCTTCGCGATGCTTTTCACTAAGGGACAATTGACCAAATAATTTTTCGTGGTTTAGATGACGTGTACTCTCGCTCAATGATTCAATATGTCGTTGGCGCCTACGGTATTCCTCTTCATTTCTACGTTGTTTGTACGCTGCTAATTCCTCTTCGGTGTACTCGCGTCCTGCTGGTACAAATATTCCCCATTGACCACCACGGGTTTCTCCCACATATTTCCATCCTGGTGGTGCCTCTTCCTTGGAATGGTATGTCATGCATAAACGAACGTTTGGATTATTATGTGGGGCGCCACATTTTGATTTTTCAGTACCACAAAGAGGACATTTGTTGAGGCGTGATGTGCGTGTAAATTTCATATATTTTATCCTCGTTTGATTTCTTCACCTTCGATTCGCCATTCAACAAGCTGTACCCATTCCATTTCCAGAGGTGTACTAACTACAGCACCAAGCAGTAAATTCAACACATGTCGGTCGATTTGTGTTGCTTTTTCATGTGCAAACAATTTATTCATTCGGTCACGCAAACGCATTTGGTTACGTGTTTCACCCTCTTTTTCTAAGGTGAGCAACTCGTCACATTTGTATTGCTGCTCATACAAGTACCCATCACGTTTATCCCGAAAAACTACAGTAGCGACGGCGTTGGCAATTCTGACCACACGACCTGAATGAACATATGTTGGTTTACGAAGCATATGGTCAGGGAAGTAGAATATAGCGCCTTCTACTACTGCACTTGGACGTTGAACAAGACTTGCCATCAATATTGCTTCTTTAATAGTTTTGGCAGTGCCGTTACCTACCAAATCCAACACTTCGTCGCAGTTTGGCGCCTTCAATAATTTGGCGACCGGGTTGATTCCTACCGATTCCAAATACACTTCGAGTGATAATGCTTCAATGTTTCTACCCTCGGAGCGCAATTTTTCACATTTATCAATGATGGGTTTGGCACGTTGGTATGATTTACCAGAAATTCCGATGCGCTCACCAACTTTATCCACTGTTTTTGAACCACTTTTCGATTGGTTAGGGACACGTGTCCCTAACCGATAGTCGTCCAATAGTACTACTGGATAGTAATCATGTTCATCATCAATATTGGATTTTTCTGCGTCCTTGTTCTTCCAACGTTCTTTTAGACCAGATTGGCGCCTTGCTGCAGAGAATTGTTTTTCAAGTAATTCCCATGCCCTACCTTCGAGTAATTTTTGATACTTCGTCTTGGGTCGGTCACGGTTGGCAGAAAGTATAAAATGTTTTTCTGCTTCTTCACTTGGGAATGAGTAACAAATTACTGGTACTAATTCGATACCGAGTGCAATTGCTATTTGGCGACGGCGCCCACCGGAAACAATAGTAAATATTGGTGTACGTGTTGACACGACTATTGGCACCATAATGCCGTTTTTCTCAATATCTAATTGCAAATCATGTGTTATTGCTGAATCTCCGTATATACGTAGTAATTCAGTATGTAAAGATAAATTGTTTGGATTGAAGTACTTTACTTCAGTGTAATTTTTCATAGATTCCCCCAATTATCGATGAAGATATCGGGGTAGCCTACACAAAGGTATCGAAACCAATTATTTGTGGAAAAAGCTACTGTTTGGACAAGTTTGATTTTCCAAACTTGTGTCGCATCTTCTACACGTTTACAGGTTTACATATACTTCTTGGTCAACGAGTAGGTAATTAGCATAGAATGTAGACAAATTTATATATGGTCGCTTGGGTTGTTTCCCAGCGTGCTGAGGCGATTGTCAGTCGTCTCACGGTCTTTATTCTGAGCTTTTACCTACAGTATTTGTTAAGACCAAGCACTTTGGCGGGCTACCCAGCTTTTTTTTGGCAATTGCAGTAGAAATTTAGTCTGCAAACCAGTAGGAAATGTAGATAACAGGTACAATAACGTTCCGCCCTTGGGAAAGTCGGGTAGGAACACGACATCTTGACGCATTTTTTGTGATTTAACCAACATAAACGACTTAACTAATGAATAAAGCATACTTTTGGGCACTGAAAAGCAAGCCCATCAAGATTGATCAGGAAGTCATCAATTGCTAAAAGCCTTTCTATATCTAGGTTTCAAAAAAACGATGTCAGGCGTTTGGGCAATATTGTCAGGTGTTTGGGCATGAGTTGTCATCATTGATAAAGCCTATGCAGCAGTGCTTTCAGCCCTATTTTTACAACTTTTTTTTTGATGACAAGTTTTTGTGAAAGTGATGACAGAAAATTGCTTTTCAACACTCTTTTACCGCCTTCGCGCTCACCCATGCTGGCTGCTGTAATTAATACCCGTAGCACTAAGCCCAAAGTCAGTAAATCACAAACTTTCGGAAGACTACGTAAAAACAAGGGTTTCAGCCCTACTCTAAAAGGAGCCTAACAACGCTTATTAATAGCGAACGTTTGTACGCAATTTAATATCATCGGCTGTTTGCGGAGCGTGCCGTCAGGCATAATGCTTATGAAGAGGTAGTTTGTTGGGAAACTAGTGTTTTGCTCAAAGGCTTACGTGGTAAAGCTTCTAAAAAACTTTGTGATTTACTGAAAGTATCTACTGTTAAAAACCGTTTGCGCCCCTTAACGTTTTTACCCGCATCATACCCAACTTCTTGACTTACCCTTTGGGTGAGCCACATTCCAGGGACAGAAGCTGACACCGCCAAGTGGCTCACCATCGCTGCACTTTTAACAATGCAGGCTATCTATTATGGCGTGACTATGGGCTTGGCTCACGGTTATTATCAACTCTCGTCCACTCGCGCAGTAGGAGCGTGTATTTTTACCCAGGTTCCAACACTGCGGCGCCAATTACGCTCATTATGTGTAAACTGTTTGCCAGCGCACGAAAGTCACCTGGCAATGCCCGCCATCGACATCCCTCGTAGAGAACATAAAAAATGGCGCCCTTGCACCTCCCAGATATCCGCTTCTAAGCAGGCGCCCACCAGCCGTATCTAATCGTAGATTTCTAGACTATTTCTTATTAGAGCTTCGGTTTTTGGGTTGATAGGACGCTTCCCGCTTTCTATATAAGCGAGCATAGACTGCGAAATATCGAGCATTCCAGCTAATTTACGTTGACTCCATCCCTTGTTTTCCCGTGCGGTACGAACAAGTTCTGGAGTCAACTTAGTTAACCCTTTTGTATTTGGCTTCAGTTGCCTTGGTTGCTTTTTCGATTCTAGGAAAGACGGAATAGGCTCTGGTGGCTTGATAATTAACTTAGCTTTGAGTAACTGGTCAATAATTTTCTCTTTTCGCCTGTCGTCGGGTGGCTTTTGTACTTTACTATTAGGTCTTAACCACTCTGGATAAGTATTGTTATCAAAGTTGACTTGCCAGCACATGTCCATTAACAAAGTCAAAGCTTTATCCCACCTTTTTTTTAATTCGTAAGCACAGTGACGATTTTGACGGGCCGAGTTAATTCGTGCTTCAAGTTCAACCGCTTGTAAAAGACTGCCAACAATGTGTTTGTACTGGTTTTTATCCCATAACTTGATACGGCTCATCATTGTTAAGTGAATGGCTAACTTTAATGCAAGCTCATCATGATTTGAATTTATTTTTAAAATTTCTGTGGCTAACCAGCCAAATTGGTAAAGTGCATCACCCGCTTTACTTCCTACCTTATTTAGCCATTTTTCCGCCCAAGGTCCGGCATTTACAGTGATATATAGTTCATCAGGATTCTCCACTTTACCTGTAGATACATCCATCTGTCCCTTTACATCAACATCAACCACCCAAAGTGGAGAAATACTTACATTGGCATCTACTTTATTTCCCTTCGGCTTACCTTCAATCCAGGTACACCGTATCATCATGCGCCCTAAGATATAGGCGATACTAGCAATTTCAGCTAGTTTTTGAGAAACTGTTACAGACTTTCTATTTTTCCAACCGATTTGTTCAATAATTTTTTTTCCATCTAAAGTAAATTTTGAATCAATCGAGTTAGTTTTATTAGTTTTTATTAACAAATTAGATGCAAAAATTAATTGCATTTTTGCTGCATCTAGTCCTGCTTTGTCAATAACTTGACTAGCAGCTTCTAATGCTAGTAATTCACTATCTTTATTTCCTGCAATCATCACCTCAATACAGTTTAGGGGATTAGATTTACAGATATATTTATAAGCTCCATAATTATTCGGTGTTTGTTCCCATTTATCAATACGATAATTGGCCTCTATACTAGCATTAATTGTAGCTGCTGTTGGTATAGGGGATACATCATCAAGTTTATCCTCCGTTAAGGGTTTATATTTAGTTGTCTGGGTTTTTTGCTCATATTTTGCTTCTATTTGTTGTAACAATTCGGCAGCAATGCGAACCAGACATATATCACTTAAAGCGTTATCATTAATGTTTACGTTTTCCATTACTTGTTTAATTTCTTCTTCATCTCTAGGTGCTTTTGTTGGATAATAATTCTCGCTAATAAACCTAATGTAATCTTTAGTCTCATCTAAAAAAGTTTGGAAGTAAGCAGACTCTTTTGGCAAAGAAATAATATAATTTAACCAAGTAAACTTTTGCTCAAAGAACTCATCAGTAAATTGTGAGTATTCTGTATTAATTAAATTGATTATATTTGATTCTTCTGTCAAACCTTGAAAAAAAATGCTAGTAAGCAAAGTCTTCATATGTTGTTTCAATTCATGTTTATCGTCTTCCGTTCGCGTTTTATTTACTAAAAAACGTTCGACAATAAAAATTATCCTACTTTTGAATCTTTCTAGGGTTTCTTGCTGCATACTGGGTGGCTGCCGAGATAACGGCAAAACAAAAAAGTTTCGTAAATTTAATTGCTAGTTTATATTTAAAATTGCAGAGGCACCATGTTGGTTAAGGTTACCCTAATTATAACTATCAACTCTCAACCCCTGTAGTTCAAATTTAATTCAACAAAGCTTCATCCTTGTTCTTCTGTCAACCCCTATTCTACTCTAGAATTATGTGGGCATCCAATGAATGGAAGAAACATAAGTACTTGGAGCCAAAAACCTTGCTGTGGAGTTGGTCTAAAAAAGTCGATCTGCCATTCATTGGATGTTCCGATAATTAGGGCTAACAGTGGGCAAGCTGTCACCAGCCGCCATGTAAAGTTGGAAAAACTCTCTGGGAAAGGGTTTCAGAAAAATTTGTGGCATTCTCCGCTACGACTCTGACCTTCAAGCGTTAAAACTGTTGCTGCATAAGCGTTGTAGAGAATTCAAGACTATATAATAGAGGCAATTTCAATTTTTTTCACGAAACCTTTACTGGACAAAGCTTTCAAGCTTTGCGTGGCGGAGAAACGCAGCCTCGCTACTGTTAGCCTTACTATGAACATCACTGCGAAGGAGATATTTCCGCATCCGACACAGCCGATGAAGTACGTAACAAACTACACCAACTTGACCGTAGTAACTGCGGCGCCTTAATCCAAGCATTAGCGAATAAATAAAACTACACACAAAAAGATTGGAGTGGGACTCAAGCGCCACTCCAATATAGTACTTTTTTATTAACAACTGTACCCCCTTAATAAGAGGAGTCAGTTTGAATTAGCCTTGGAATTTATTACTGGAATAATGGAGTAAAGCAGGGTATATTAAAGTAATTTAGACATTACTCAATTATGTATCTAACACCACAAGAAGCACAAGGAAAATACGGTTTTCATCCCAAAACTCTAAGCAGATGGGCGGATGAAGGTAAGATAGAATGCATCGTAACTCCTGGTGGGCATCGCCGCTACAGTGTTCAAAGCCTCGAAAGAGCTAAAATGAGCGCAACTCCAGGTATTGTTCAAATTGATAAGCGTGCTGTAATTTTATATGCCAGAGTATCAACCAATACTCAAAAAGATGATTTAGAGAGCCAAATTAAGTATTTGGGAAAGCATTATCCAGAAACAAGATGCTACCACGACATTGCAAGCGGACTGAACTTTAAGAGAAAAAACTTTATCCGAATCATGGAGATGGTTGGACGTGGAGAAGTAAAAAGAATTGTTGTTGGGCACAAAGACAGACTTTGTAGATTCGGATTTGATTTTGTTGAATGGTACTGTGCCCAGAATGATTGTACCATAGAGGTTTTAAACAACAATAAGCTATATGCATATAAAGAACTAATGGATGATTTCATGGCGATTATGCACTGCTTCTCATCTGAACTATACTTTTTGAGACGGTATGAAAAAAAAATTCGTTTGGGATTTCAATCAAATGTTGACAAGCAACTCGAAACGGTGTAATTTAGACATTATTGGCACGAAGTAAGAAATTAAGGCTTTATGGGAAAGGCAAAGCGTGCATTATCAGAGAGCAAAACTAAATATGCTGGCTCTGTGGTAGTAACTCGCATAGCCACTATATATGAAATAGAAAAAAGTAGTTTAGAACAATTAGAAGAAATTGCGCGTAGGTGTGGAATACTGCGTTCTGAGCTTTGGAACAAATACGGTTCTCTTAAGTCTTGGGGAATAAATAAATTCCAAATCGAAAAAGAATTTAGGGTTACTCATCCCGATGTAAAATACGGCTTAACGTCAAAGCTCTATGAACGTACACTGTATAAATGTGTTGATGAAATACACACTTATCAAGATGCTGTAAAAGCTGCTGTAAGAGATGAAATTTACCGTAAAACTGAATCAGAGATTGAAAGAAGATATTACTTCTTCTTGCTGGATAGACGCTTTTGGATAGATGTACCAACAACACGCGCGCGTTGGTTGCATCATACAATCAGGAAACATTTCTTTCGTGGTCATTCAAATGTGAGAAACCAAATTGTTTATAACGTTGGCATGTACAGCATTAAACAAGATGGGAAATATTCCTATATTGAGTTGGCGACAAAAGAGCGAGGTAAGAGATTAGTATTGCCGTTACGTGGCAATCCAGAAATTTCTGGAGAGATAAGAGTAATTATTCAACCAGATAAACGAATTGAAATTCATTATCCTAAAAAGGTAGAATCATTTGTTCCTGAAAATAGAAGTAAGGATGCAGTTGGTATTGATAGGGGATTTACAGAAGTATATGTTACCAGTAATGGAGAATTTTTAGGTACAGACTTTGGTAAAGTAATTTCTCAAGAAGTTGAATACCGTGTTGAACGTGGAAGAAAACGCGGAAAACTACATTCTCTAGCACAGAAGTACGAGAGAGAAGGCAATCACACTAAGGCTGATAATATTAGAAAAAATAATCTTGGTGTTGTTAAATTAACTCGTAAAAAGCGTAAAATCGAAGGTAGATTAAAGACTTTAGTTTTTACTGCAACATTACAGATTTTTCTAAAATACGGAACAGTTGTCTATGAAGATTTAACTGAACCTATTAAAGATAAAAGAGGCTTAAAAGGCAAGGCTGCTGCAAGAATGTCCAGTTGGTGTAAAGGGCTGGTAGCTGATGCCATAAAAGAGGTTTCTGTGCGTTTGTCGGCTCAAGCAATAGCTGTTAACGCAGCTTTTACATCGCGATTGGATTCTCGTTACGGTGTTCTTTTAGGGGAACGCAAAGCGGATTCATTCCACTGCTTCGACAGGGTTGTAATGCAATCCGATCTAAACGCCGCTCGGAACATTCTTGCTCGCAAGGATGATGCAGAAATAACCCGGTACATGAAATTTACTACGGTAAAAAGTATTTTGCTGCGGCGAACTGAGCAGTTTCAAGAGATACGGCAAAGGGAAATTGCCAAGACTCTAGATAGTCAAAACCCGGTCAAACCTAGTTTGGTTGGCTTCAAGGGAGAGCAGCTTTGCCTGTTCGATACTGACACCTTGACTCACTCAGATAGCGAAGTCTAAATTACACCATTTTGTCTCGATTGGTTACGGTTTAGATGTTTCCCGAAAGTAGCTTCGTAGTCTATTTCATATCCTGCGTCCATTACTACGTCCATTGCCTTATTAACTGCCACTTCTGTTGCTGCTACTGGAGTTGGCGCCAAGACATCAACCTTAATGCCGACAGTGATAGTAAAATTTTTGAGGTTATTCTTAACCTTACCAAGGTCTACAAGCAACGTAGAAAGAAGTAAATTGGTGCCCAAAGCGTCCTGGCTATAATTACAATATTTAATTTACCACAAATCAGCACAAGTATTCCAAACACAGATTATGATTTTAATGCCATAGTAGCTAAATTGAGCATTTGGATTACCTTTTTCATCAACATGAAAAGCAATATCCAACTCAGCTTGCAAATCAGTAGAAATTAACTCAGAAAATTTCAGCTTAAATTCATTAATCGTATCTACAAATTTCTGCTTTGATAAAGCTGCTTGTCTCTCACTGTCTTGCTGCGCGCGCTGTACATACTCTTTGTAGTGCTTATCAATCAATGCGTCTAAATTAATCATAATTGTCCTTTGTGTTTAAAATGGGCAAACTTTGTTAATTGCTAGAGTTGAATAAAGCTTCATGTTACCTTTGCCAGGATAACGAGGATTAGGCAGAACATAGTCAGGGGTCATCGTTGCAATTTCTTTGGCGGTCAGCTTAAAACGTTTTAATGCTGACTGGGAATAATAACGAGTACTATTGCCACCTATCAAATAGTATTCAGGCGATTCATTAGAAAAAGGTATATAACGAGAACCATCATTATTGTGCCAAGAATATATGGATGTAACAGGGTTATAAATGACGTAAACCATTTTTTTACTGTAAGGTGCCGTTATTATGCTAAGACCGTGCAAAATCTGCCACTCTTGGTACTGTGGCAAGCTTTCCAACTTCTAACATCCACAAGCTAAAAATAGCATTATGAACTTGCTGTCCCGCATTTCCCCAATCAGTATTAAAAGTCCGAATCATCCAAACACCATCAACCCAAGCAATTTGACCAACGTAACGATTGCCAACTGACTTAACAATATACCAACCTTCTTCCATATTGAAAGTTGGAAGAATCGCAAAATTGCGCTTTTTACACTCTGCTGCTAATTCTTGTGAAGCTTTCTTGAACTGCACCCGCTCGCGAAACCATGTCAAATCAAACCAGAATGTGTAACGCTTTAATCGATACTTCCAAACAATTAAAACCTCTGAATCATTTGTTATAGCACCAACTATCGCGCTATGGTCTAGGCTTAGTGTCAAAGCCTCATTAACGATTTCTGCTATAATTTGACGCTGTTGTAGCGTCCAAGGGTTGGTTTTTTTCTTCAAAACTTGCATAATCTAATAGTCCTTAGTTGGATATACAGGCGCACAAATCTTGGCGGAGGAGGCGCCTGTATTTGATTAAAATTATGAGATAACGAACAAACTTTACTCACCCGCTATCCCTTACTGTGCAAGGATTTTGTTTCCTCCATCCCCTCACATTTATAAATATATCAACCAAGGTTGAATTAGTCAACCATCATAGACTGAAATCTCATGGATTTTTATCAATGTGTCCATCGGGATGCATAGAGAGTTACACAGAGAGTTAAGTAATTCAACGGAAATCATGTGGTACTTGCCGTTCATGTATTTATATAGGTTTTCATGGCTAGTTCCAATGGTTTCAGCTAGTGTACGCACTGAGCGGTATCCCTGTTCCTGCATTTTACTTTTAACAGCAGCAATCATTTCTGGGCGCCATTTTACATAGGCAACATCTGTAATATCTATAGTAGTAATCACTTTTTTTTCAACCATGCTTGACAATTTTAATCCTAAGACATTAGGATAGTATAGTCAACCTTGATTGAATAAACGCATCTGAAAAATTAGATTATTCACGCAAATACATGTTTTAGTTAATCAAGCATCTTTCACAAGAAGGATAAGCCCTTTTTTGCTGAGACCTGATTTTACCCATCCAGCTTTCTGGAAGCAGTAGCCAGGATTAGAAGATTTGACCAGCCGAGGGTGGACATAAGTAAACTTTCGATCCATTCCAAAGTGGTCATTCCAGTATTTTTCGCACATCAAAATTATTTGGGAGCTTAGTATTGATGACTCATTCCGAAATAACACGCAATTTACTCCTTCTTGACCATCTTTACGATACTTTTGTTTATTCCAAACAAATACCCAATTTCCAAGAGGATGGACTAAAATAACTCGCTCACCATTGCCACATAACCGATTTTGATTTATATTGCCCTTCCAAATTCTAGAATAATGTCTATTGGCAATTGATGCGGCTAGTTCGTTGCCGTCTCTTACTCTAATAAAATCCCACAGTGGTAAAAATAATTGAGGCATATTGTTTTTTAACAAGTAAATTTCTTACGATGCTATAATTCGTCTAAAATACGTTCCTGTTTACCAAACTGCTAAAAGCTATCTTGTTTAATGAAAATTGAATTTTAATTTAACATTGTAAGAGTATGGTTAGTAAAATAAACAAAATAAATTAACTTATGCTAACGCATAAATTATATGACGTATACTTTATTACTCATAAATATGCAAGCGCAACAAGTTAAATTAATCTATTTCAAAGCAAGTGGTAAATATTATTCAGATGCAATCCTCAACCTCACAAAAGAAGAAATCGGGGGTAGTTATTACACAATTGGTGACAGGATTCGTAAATTGTCTGAGCAAAAAAGTCTACCGGAAATTAATGGTGACTGGCTAGGTTCAGAGGTAAATGGCTTTGCTGTAGTAATGCCAATAGAACCTGATAACCCCAACACTGTGGGGTATCCAGTATTAGTAAAGGCTTACAAGAATGAAGAAACATTTACTAGTAATAACGCATTTATTCCAGGCTCCAAAACAAAGCATATCGCAAAAGTGTATTTATTTAAGCAGCATGGTAAGTACGATATTGAATATGACATGCCGCTAGACTCGGAAGTAATTACTGAGAATGTAGCATTAACATACAAAATCAGCGATATGTACTGCTCAGAATATCCAGATAGATATGGCTATGCAATGTTCTTGTGTCCCGACACTCTTCATGGATGTTCCCACCTAATTCTACCAAGTATTAATCCTTGTCTCGACTAATATTTCCAGCCAACTATTAATGTCTAGTAGTTGGCAGATAACCTTATTTAGTTTCAAACCAATACTTTATGGAAACACTAATAATTTACAATCCCAAATGCACCTTTATCGATGGCGCCTACAGAAAAACAGTGACCAAAGAAATATTCTACCGCACTGACAAAAAATGGGCATCATTGTCTCCACAAGAAAAATCAATAGTACCAGTAAACCCAATTGGGTATGAAGAAAAGGCAGTTTATTTAACAGAACTTGGCGCCCTCGCTCACCCTTATTGGATTTATGCCTTCAACAATGAAGAATATAAGTTATATCCAGTCTGGAGTGTACAAGAGTTCCCAGCTATCGTAGACCACGAAAAGTACGATTTCCTTCCAATTAGTATTATTGATGGCAAACTGGTAGAGCTTCTAGAAGACGCTCCAGCGCTACACACACCGTATTCATCAGACATTGCAGACTGGAATTTAAATGCAGAAATTGCACTTGAAGCGATGAAGGCGCCAAAACCAGACGCAGCCGTGCAACTACTTGGACTGGTAATGAGTATCAACAAAAAATGTTTGGGTGCTAGATGGCAAGATAGTTGTCAGTGGGAACTGCTGGAAATACTTAATGTTGTAAAAAATAATAGCAGTAAGCCTATAAGGCACACCAAGTACGGTAACTCTTGAACCACTCCTCCAACTTCAAGTTGGAGGATTCAGGTAAACCGCAGTTAGAGCGAACCCTAACCACTCACTCACAACTTTTCGCCCTTTTAATGGCTATCTGGTTGGGTTGTTTACCTTCTACACAGAACCGCTCCGAGGAAGAAATGACACTGCCTGACTCGGTACTCGACTTCGTACTCGCGGTTTTATACTCTCCCCAAGCCTGTGTCAAGAGCGGTTCCGCCCTTTCCCATGCAACTTGTGCATCGGACACCTGGAGTTCATCGTTGTCATTGACATGTCGAGCTAAGAAACTGCTAAACAGGTCACGCTGCATTTCAAATCCTGATACATCATGATGTACCCTTTCTGATAGTGATTTTTTAATGCGCGTACCATCGAGGTGTGTTTGTGATAGTGCAGTTTTGTTAGTCGAAAATGTGATGAATGAACCGCCAGTATTCTCAACTTTGCGTTTCAATTCTGATTGGAAAAATCCGGGAGACTTTACTGATATTGCTTTACCGTATCGTTTCTGCCATCCCCGAACACTGACTTTTTCAGTCTTAATATTATTACCGATTTCACGGACAATTTTATTCGCTAATCCCCTATTTTGGGATTTCGAGTAAGCCGCTTTGCGACGTTCTAATTCACGCTTTTTACGTGCATACTTTTTATATGCCTTTGATTGCTTCCATTTCCTACTACCCTTTTTTACTTTACCCTTTTTTCTCTTGATTCGGCGCCCAACTTTTGCGTCAAAGTCCGGTTCATAATTATTCGGATTATTCACCCTCTGCGAACGTTGCATTTGACGTTGTAATGAAGCAATTTCTTTTTCAAACGTAGGCACGTTTTCAGAAAATGGGTATAATCCTGCTTTATCTGAACCTACTACTGCAACGTTACTTACATTTAAATCCATCCCTACCAAACCTATTTTTGATTGAGTATTAGGACGATATTTATATGCTTCACCTTCATTGATTAATTGAACATACCATCTTTTCTTTCCATTCAATTCTCTCCAAACAATACGACAATATTTGACTGGACAACGGTATCCGTGTTCGAGTACATCATTCCATTTTTCTGGATAAATGATTGGTAGTTCTAACCCACACCATACTATTTTACAATCAGTACCTCCTTTGAATATAATCCCCTGTCTGTTACTTTTCCCTTCCATTGAACGGAAACGAGTATCACCCTTATGTCGTACACTTTTGGCACGACCGAATAATACTTTCTCACTCGCTTTGAATGCGCGCGTCCCTAATTTTTGAATAGTATGCGAGTCTAATTTCTCTGCTATCCAGTCGGAATCAGTCGCTACTATTCCTGCATAGGACTGTAATTCAAAATCTGAATATCGGTTTTGTTTACGTGCGGTATTGAATAATTCGCTACGCTGTTTTTTCAATTCCTCTGTTGTTGGTTTTATCTGTTTGGCTTGTTGGTATGGCACAGAGTTACGCACTAAATCAACACGCACCATTGCTTCATTTAAACATGCATTATATAAACGTAAACCAGCATTAAAACGTGCTTTTAACTCACTCGCTGATTCACTATCTACTGATAGCGCAAATTCTGTTACAAATGACGGTGATTTCTTTCTGCCCATACTTATATTTCACCCCCTTTTACTTGTTTTCATATAAAGATTATAAATGAATTAATGAAAAAAAGTCAACAATTTATTCATAAATAAATGTGAATTTTTCAGTGATTACATATAATAATTTTGAGATTAACTATTTTTGATACTCAAAATCCAAAATAAAATTGCAGAAAATGATAATTACATCAGGTAAGCGGCTTACTTTTTTTACGGAAAAGTGAAGGTATTTTTGATGCCCAATAAATTGGGCTGTGTCCGCATTCCACCCCGACTTAAAAGACATTAATACCTTAGAATATTATAATTGTAAGGTATTAACTTCGGGGCTATCTGCGTCCCATGTTCAAGTGGTATACTTAATCAAAAATTTGATATGGGTATTCCCCATGCGTCAAACATCAGTAGTGTTAGAATGCAGCAAATTATTCCACGACATCTATGAATCGCGCAAACAATTCAAAGCAATGATTGAGGAAAATTACACGATTGATGAATTTAACAGCATCGACTGCGGCGCCGATACACTAAAATATTCATCACGGTAAACAATCAACTTTTACATATGCTACGCATAAAATAAATTAGCATAGCATATGACCATTTAATCATACTCAACGGTATGATTATTTTTTTATAAATATATTATTTTCAATTTAATTAATATTAGCTATGCAAATAATCGCAAAGCGTAATTAACTAGTAGAGATTAACTATGTGCGACCAAATAAGCGTATTCTTTCCCGCAATTATTCATGTTGGGAATCAATTTATTCAGACCATCAAACAAGAAACATATATAGAAAATCCAGCGACAAAAAAATGGCATTTATTTCAGTTTAATTATCCATCAGGTAAAAGCTGGAGAGCCATAATAAATAACAAACCAAACTTCTGCCCAAAATGTCCAAGCATTTATGTTACTAAATTTGAAAGTTATGAACAGTTCTTTGAGGCAACCAGTAGTAAAGCTAAACATTCACCTGTAAATTCAAAGTTTGCATACCTAACTTCAATGGGCGCCTCCAGGCATAACTTATTTTATGCGCTTGACGTAGACGGTAAATTCCGTCACATTGGGTTGACGCAGCTACTTGATGGTTGGGTAAAACCCGATATACAAAAAATTGTACCTATACAATTATTACCAAACGGTAAAATAATTCCATTAGCTCATGGTACAACTCTACCAACCCGCTTTAAAACCGTACACACATCTCTAGTACCATCAGAACCAGGCGCCTATAATTTACACATAGCCAAAGAAGCCCTAAAATCAGATTCACCCGATGTTGCGCTGTTACTACTCTCACTCATGGCTGAAATTTCTACTCAATCTTTTGAGGGAGTATTACCAGGAATTGACATTATACTTAGTGGTTTGATAAATAACCAAGTGCATGAAATAACCAACAATGGCAAGTGGCGAATTGCACCAACTCAACTAAGAATGTTGCGCGCACTGTACCATGAATCAAACGGTTGGTGGGAGTGGCTTTGGGTAGATGGTAAATTTAGACCACAATTCCAGCCAAATCAAAACTATTAGAGGAACAAGCTAAATATACTGTAAACGGGTAAAATCTGAACTTTTGTCATGCTGAGGAACGAAGCATCTTTAAGATTTTCACGTTGATTGAAAGTATAGTTTTAACCCGTGTGTAGTATAACCGTAGAGACAATTTATTTGTCAATTTTTTTAGAGGGACAAGGTAATTGTCAACGCGAACAAGTAAGAAAGGCAATTGACACTAGTTTTTGAATAAAACGTATACCAATAAATGTATACGTTTTTTTACTTATTCTAAAACTGGAAATTGTTTTGTTGCCCACAGTTCATTACTAATGCGTCCTTGCCTGCCGCTGTGAAAATGTGAATCTTGCTTAATAAACAACGGAACTTGTGCTTCCTCACACTGCTCAACTTTGGCGCCTGGTCAGGGAACGGAATTTGAGCAACTAATATTGTGAATAAAACTAGTCCGTGTTTAAAGCTGCGGCACCGACTGTCAAATTGCGTAAAAAACACCACTTATCAGTTACCACATAAAATCTCCATTTTTATCGATATACTTTTCTTCATTATTTAATTCGACTCTAGCCATCCCGTCTGCAAAGTTATCTGCTTCGTAAAATTGCGGTTGTATAACCATTTCTCCTTTATTATTGATAAAGCCCCAGGCTTCTTTTATTTTTACTCTAGCCAACCCTTCAGAAAAGTCACCGACTTCAACAAATTGAGGTTTGCTGATTATTCTCCCAGTCTTGTCAATATAACCCCACAAATTATTTATTCTAATTGCTGCTAGTCCTTGGCAGAAGTTTTTAGCTTGGCTAAATTCTAAATTAATAACAACGTTACCTTCCTGATTAATATAACCAGATTTATCACCAACTTGCACAGGCGCCAGTTTTCCGCAAAAATCTCCAACCCAGTCATAGTGGTAAGGAACAACTATTTTTCGGTTTTTATTGACATAACCCCACTTCCCGCTTACTTTCACTCTTGCCAGCCCTTCTTTAAAGAAACCGGCTTTATCAAACCAGAAGGGGATAAATTCACGCCCAGTGCTATCTATATATCCCCATTTATTATTTAATTTTACCGACGCAACTTCTTCTGAAAAGCTATTTGCAAAATCATATATAGATTCTATGACTATTAAACCATTCTTATCTTTATATCCCCACTTGGTGCCAGACTCGAATGGAATTAATTCACTTGCCATTTTCTACCTCTAACAATTACTACTGTTATTTTATGTATTAGCACGTATTATAAAAAACATCATAAACAGGCGCCAATGACCTATTTTGTAGTTCAAGGTGCCTGTTTATAAATTGAAATATTGTTTGAGTTTAGAATTGAATCGGCGCCTGATAGCAGTCTGGGTCTATGTCATAGTCATCGATATAACGATTAGGCACCCTTTCTAGTATAAATGTTTCTTGTTCAGCTATAAGTACCCAATCTTCTTGGTTAGCCAGGTAAGCATCGTGCCAAGAATCAAAATCATGTAACTTTTCAGATTGAGTTCGTTCTTGCAAATCAAACGCGCGTAAACTTTGGTCGATGCGATACTGGCGCCAACCCGATACCAATAAAGCCGCTGCTTTTTTATTACCACGCTCCGCTTCAAATGCAATCAGAATATCTAAATCATCACCAGAAATTGTTTCTGCTATCGTGGCGCCTCGCTTTCCTTCACGCTTGACTGTTACACGTTGACCGGAATCCGTATAACCCTTATCTCGCAAAGATTTTAATAGGTTTGGAGCCTCAGAACGGAATCCGTTAATCCATCTTGGTGCATGTCCTAGTAGCTTAGAAGTGCAAATTGTATAAACGGTTTATTGGGTCAAGCGACTCAGTTATATTATGCTGAAATACCTTACTGTATAAACGGCGCCTGGGATTTCGATAAAAATTCTAATAAACCTTTAAATTTAATGTTTAATTACGTATACGATATGTTGTCTGAAATAATTGAAATTAGTATACTGAGTGCAGGTCTAGACCCTAACATAGGGTTTTGGCATAAAACCTATCGGCGCCAAAAAGGTCTTGTATCTGATATATTAAATCAATTTAAAATTTATGGCGAAGCTGTTGTTATTAACGTTATCAACAGAGGTCAAGTTGCATTGAAAGACTTCGATGACTGGAACGAAGGTGATGCTTTACCACCTATAGTTGTAAAAGCTTTAACGAAAACATTTGACCAAAAAATGCGCGCGCGTTTCCAATACCCGCACTTAAATTTTAGTTGCAGCTATCAAGAAGCTATTTATGTTCAAGTAAAACAGTATTATATGTATTTGCTTGGAGAAATTGATAATTACTACTGCTTTGAACTGAAGTAATATATAAGACGATTCACTTGAGATTCTAGAGATGATATTCTTTAGAATCGGTTTCTACGGCAAGTAATAAAATGCTTGCTGTAGTTTTCTTGTAAGTGCGTACTTTATACAATCTTTAGTTTTACAGCAGGTAGCCAATTAAATCGGCGCCAATAATATCGAAGTTATTCGTATAAGGCTTTATAGTATATGTGTACTTACATAAGACGTTTTTAGTTTTGGGTATCAGCGCCTGAGTTTAGAGGCGTTTCTGATGGTAAACCTAATAACTTTCGGAATTTAGGGTCATATTTAGCTGTTTCACAATTTTTAGCAGCTTTTATTTGTTGTATAGTCAAATTTTTGACTTCGGTAAAGTTAGCACCATGAAGTAGAGCATCTCCGAAATGAGTGCCTTTGAGGTTAGCACCATTAAGAAAAGCACCACTGAGGTTGGCGCCAATAAAAGAAGTCCCATCAAGGTTAGCAGCCGTAAGATTAGTGCCAGTAAGATTAGTACCATTAAGGTGAGCATACCTCAAGTCAGCATGTCTAAGCAAAGCATTGCTGAGGTTAGCGTCACGAAGAATAGCATAGCATAGGTTCGCAGTTCCGAGTTCAGCTTCTTTCCCAACGTTAGCTTGTTTGTCGGCACGCCGTTGTTCACCTGCCTGAAATAGGTATATCATAACGAGAATAGCAATTGTACCACCTAAACACAACCAATCCCAAAGCGTTTTAGGTGATTGAAAATGCTTAGTTGCAGTTCTCTTAGTACTAATAACCTTTCCGTCTTTTAATGTTTCCTCTGTACTTTCTGATTTATTTGAATCTTTACCAAAACCACTCCATTCATATTTATATAGAGTAGGAATAGAGGCGCCAATTCCAATAATTCCAATGATGAGAAGCAGTCTCAATAATCCTTTTCTAGTGGTAAACAAGGACTGGAGCTTGTTTAGCATCGATGACTTATCACCTTTAATATCTATGAAAATACATAAAACCGTCATAGGCATTATACAAACTGATACGCAATAATTTCGTAAAAGCTCAACACTACTTTTTGGTTATTTAGTCTTATAAAAATTCTTATGGCAAGTACGCTGGCGATAAAATTAAATTGTTTGCATTTAGACATATCATCCACGTGCATATTTTTGTCCTAGCTTGTAACTATAAGTAACAATTTTAACTATACTTACTAGTACGTATTCTAAGTCTAATAATTCTTAATTTACTTGTATGTGAATAAAAGTAGAATAAAGTTAACTATATCGAATATATTTCTAAGTGATTAGGGGGTTGTATGAGTGTAGTTGAAAACATTCAAATAGTAAGAGATACATATGAACTAGCTTTATGGAGATTTGCTTTTCCAGATTGTGTGAGAAGCTATGATGACGAATATTATCATATAGTAGATAGTAACAATTACGGTAGATTAGATGCGGACATCGAAAAGCTTGAAAAATTGCTTAAGAAATGTCCTCATTACTTAGATGCTTATAATTCTTTGGCATCGAGCTTTTTAGATTGTGATGAATTAGATTTAGCTATTCAAGTCTGGAGAAAAGGATTTGATTTAATTAATGCTATATTTCCAACGGAATTTGAATATGGCAAAGATAAAATTGAGTATTATATTATAGACAACCGTGCTTACTTTAGAGTTTGTTACGGTATGGCTTACGGGTTAATAACGCGCGCGCAAGTTTTAAATAGAAAACTACTAAAAACTTGGGATTATGAAGAAGCCGCAAAAATTCTTGAAACACTAGTAACAGTCTACCCTAACGATAACATTGGAGCAAGAAGGAGCTTGCCTAAATGTTACTTGTACCTCCAGAAATACCAAGAAATACTAAACCTACTAAAAAAATACCCTGAAGGCGCATCACACGAATTAGAATATGGCAGTGTTTTAGCGGCTTTCAAGCTCAATCGGATAAATCAAGCCAGCAAACTACTAACCAGAGCTATCACTAACACACCTTTGGTGGGAGAGATTTTATTATTAAAATCACCTAAAGAACTAAAAGCAGAAGATTACAACGATGATTACATAACCTGTGGTAGCGGTTATGAAGCCTATAAATACTGGTTGGATTATAATTGTTTTTGGGACGACAAAGCAAAGTCTTTTATAAACGAAGGGAAAGATTTGATTGAAAGTGTAAAATCTGAAAAACGCAGTTTATGGGGCAGTGCAATTCCTGAAGAGTATAGAAGTCCATATCCTAAAGACTTTAGTTTAGAAGGCTGTGGAATTTGTTGAATTTACACTCGGCACCTGTTTAAGCTTTAATTCGAGGTAAAGGAAAAAACTGGGAAAATCATTTCCAGAATTTAGGGCGCCATCATTAAAACCCAAGGGTACTGCGTCCTTGCCGTAAGGCAGGGCGTAGGGGAATTGGAGAAAAAGTGAGACATTCCCCTTGAATAAGTAACTGGACAAAATTAATTACATAAATAAGTGATAAAATATCTGAGAATAAAAAAGGTGCATTTCTTACGATTTTATATGATATTCATCAGAGAAATCAATCCTCTATCGCTTAAATTGTTAGAACGAATTTACCATCAAAGCCGACATCATTAGGTTCGGCAGAGAGCGCATTGTTTAATACTAGCAGCGCACGGCACAAAAATAGGAGAATTAATAAAAATTTTTCAAGTTAGCTATAAAACAATCTATAACTGGTTTGACCGTTGGGAATTAGAGGGAATGGTAGGACTGTATAATAAGCCCGGAAGAGGTAGCAAGCGAACATTTACTTACGAACAAGAAGAAATAATTATAGAGTGGGTTAATCAAGAACCAAGACAGTTAAAAAAGGTATTACAAAAAGTTAAGGAAGAATGGGGAATTGAAGTCAGTACAAAAACAATCAAAAGAATCATTAAAGATTTTTATATGAGCTGTCTTGAAAAGTTTGCTCAACGCGGGGAACCCGCGCACGCAACTTTTCGCTGGCATCGTATGCGTCGAGATGTTGGTGGAGAGCCAGACCCTCTGGGATATAAGGAAAAGAAAGCACAACTTGAAGAGCTTAAGCAATTAGATTCAGAGGGTAAAATAGATTTGTATTACTTGGATGAAACAGGATTTTGCTTAATCCCTTCTGTTCCTTATGGATGGCAAAATATTGGAGAATATCTACCAATTCTAAGTAATCGTAGTCGGCGCCTAAACGTATTGGGCATTATGAACAGAAAGAATCATCTTGAAACTTATGTTTCGTTACAAAGTATTAATTCAGATGTTGTTACCTATTGTATTGATACTTTTTTTGCTACAGAAACTATTTGAATTTTGGTTATTCATAAATAATTTCAATGGTTTTCTTTAATTGATTCAATCGCTTCATTCGCAGCATTAAGGTATTCAGGTGATGCTGTTTTACTCTTCTCCTGTCCTCGAATATAATACTTACAGACTTTCATTTGTAAGCTTTTAGGTACTTTTGACCAACATTCTCGACACATCAGGTAAGCTGGTGGCACAACGCGCTCGCACCCAATCGCATGACAATAGTGATTTTCTTTCATACTTGTCCTATAATAACGACTTCATAAAACTTCGATTAATTTCTTTAATTATTACGCGCCTTACCATTTTGTTGTACTTATTATTTAATTAGCATAGGCAGCATTAATATTCAAATTTTGAAAAAAATAATTATTTTCACTTTAATAACACTTTTATATGTAGTTTGAATATAATTAACAATAGAGTTTATCAAATGCAATATGGAAATAAAGTTAGGATTCGGTGCTGTGCCCAAACCACAGTATATATTTGTGAACAAAGAAGCAAATCACTGCTGGTACAGACTTGAAGAGGAAAAGCAAGTACCCATTGAAGAGAAGGCACTTACAGGAATAATTACGAATATTGAATGTAATAAGGCAGTAGAGACACAATACGGGATTGCTTACAAAACAGACCTAACGATTTTGGCACCATCGCCTCATGTAGTTCGTTCTGGCAGAGAATCTTATTTCTCTAAGAGCTTATTATTAGCGCTTGATGCGTTATCAATAGAGGAATTGAAAAAGCCTCTCACTATCACTGTCGAACCCGGTGATAAAACCGTAGTATTCTGCAACATCTACAACCCATCAACATACCAAGCTGTAAACGTGAATTGGGAAAATCATCAAAATATCAACTTAGAAAGTATTGAGCGCGCGGTATCCAGTAAAATTAATAGCCTCAATAGCGGTACTAGCGTGTCTTCAATTAAATCAAATCAACAAGATGAATTATTCAAGCAATTGATGGATTATAGTTCAAATTACATCAACCGCTTAGAATGGCAACCAGCACAAGGTAGAAAATACCTTGAAAGTAAATATGGTGTGCCAAAACGAACCCAATTAACCCTTGAGCAATTACTAGAATTTACATTATTATTAGCTGAATTATCAGTATCCACACACCAAGCAAAAGCTGCATAAAAGTATAATGACCTATTTTATTCAGGGTTGCATCTTAAATCTTTAATTTTTACTAACACATAGAAAGCATATGGGATACCCACTAGTTACAATTGCATCCGCAAATTAAATTTTCAAAGATGTTGGCATTGAAATAATCAAAAATGAACTTGGCTACTACGAAGCGGTTGGAAGAGGTTACGAATTAAAAGATGTGAAGCTGCTTAAACTTACACATAAAATCCTCAAACAACTGATTAATGAGTCACAAGACTACACAGGTTAACTGCATTTAGTTACAATCAAGTTTTAGTACACCGCTTCAATAAATACCTATTATTGAAGCCGTACTTTATCTTACCAAACTTTTCAACAAGCAAAGTAATCAATATAAAGCCTTGACGCAGTGCGTTAAACTAGACGAGCTTCATCAAAGTCTAGAAGTTTAATTAATTATCAATCATTACCTATTATTTAGAAATAACATGAATACTTACTCACAAGTAGGCGCCGAGTTAGAATTCCTTCCTTTGGCAGAAGTTCCCATGTACCGACTTCCTCAAAAAGTGAAAGATGCATTAAAGCCACTAACTCAGTTAACTTCAATAAAACGCTCGAAACCTCTAGGGCGCCAGCCAAAATTTACACAGTTGATAAACATGATTTACATCTGTGGCGCCCTCAATTTAGAACTAGAAAAGTTTGGATTTGATTATAAGTGTAAGCTTAATCCAGCAGATACAAGTAAAATTAAAGAGCGGTTAATAAAAACTGCCCAAAAATATGATGCAACTCCTGAAACTCAAATCGACAGCGAAGAAGAATTAGGAAACATCGAAAGAGGCAACATAGAGCAAACCGTATTAAATTTATTTGCCCATCTAGAATCAGGTGGTTACATACAGGCGCCAGGAGAAAACTGCCTGAACATAGGTTTTGATAATTCTGTACATGGTACAAGTACTGAGAATATAAAGAACTACAGCAAAAAATATTACGAAAAAGACGAAGCACAACTTGACCGTAGATTCGAGTTTAAGTCCTACTCTGGAATGGAGATTGGCTTTCCAGTCTGTGACTCAGCTATTGAAATGGCTAATATCTATAACGTAACAGTAAGTCTGTTGAAAAAATTAGGAGTTCATTTTACTTCTTCAGCAGGAGTACATTTGCATGTAAGCGTGGAGCAACCACAAATGCAGGCACCTGAATACCTCCGTTATTTAGCAAACGTTTCGGCTGTAACGGCTGCCGCATCTCATGCTGTGATGTCTATAATTCCACCCCACCGCAGAAACAATAATTTTTGTCTACCAATGGGCGCCCGTGTTGACGAGCATCTACTAAAACGCAAGAACAAAACTGATTTAACTCAGTTAGGTTACGTTCAGCGAAAAATTAACCAAATTGTTCGCGGAATAAACGGAGATGAAGAACTTCTTGCTGATAAAGAAGCTCTAGCGTATGAGTTTGCTATTGCTCTAACATACGGCTGCGCGCCCATGCAACATGAATTCAACTACAAGAAAATAAACGAATATGCTCAATCAGCTTCGTCTAGGGAGGAATTTGCAAGCCTCGCAGCAAATATAGTCCGCAATCCACGTTACTTCGCATGTTCACCAGCGCCGTTGTTAAAAGAAAAACCACTCCCTACTTTCGAGTGGAGAATCCTGCCTGCCACAGGTGACGCTGAGTTACAGGCTAACTGGTTTATATTGCTGTCTCGGATTATCGAATCTGTTGCAAAATACGACTCTGTAAGCATTAAAACCAAAAAGGGAGTTGATTACATTCAATATATAAAAGGAGATGAAGAGATTTTCTTTGAGAACACGCTAGATAACTGGTTAGTTTTTACACAAACTGACAACCGTTTTGGGCGCCAAAATGCGAGAGCAAACATTAATGATGCTGGTCGCTGGTTATGCTTCGATGGCGCCAAACAAGAAAAGTTATGTCCTGAATGCAATTCAAACTGGTATCAAGGGGAATTTTATCAAACAAACCCAGAATTGCGTCATAAATGTGATGATTATGCCTTTTTATACCTTACAGAAGCTCTTTCTTTCTGACTTAATCAATTAAAATTGTGGGGATTACAAATATTTCCCACAATTGTTTATTTTTTATTCATCATTAATCAGTATCAAAATATACCTTAGTCACTCTTATTTTAATATCCTCATCACAATTTAAGCTTATATGCCGTAAAAACATAAACAGGTTGTCAGATGTTTCAAATGCAAGCGAAAGAATCCTGTGCCCATTCTCATAGTTAGCAAGCCATTTGCTTAAGTTATATTCTTCAGCTATCGAAATGACCGCTAACTCCGAATCAGGGTTGAAAAGTTGAAAATCAGCACAGTACACAGCTACTCCACAAACAAACCCACGACTTAACCATACGAATAATTATAAACATATTTCTATCCGGTTATGTCTTAATACTTTTGTTCTAAATAAGTCGTTCTTAAATAATCAAACATAAGATAGCAACCTTAGTTTCTGATGATATCAGTGTGGTGCTTTAGAGCCACACCAAAGAATAAATATTGTTTTTGCCTGGTATTGTTAAGTGAAGCAAGTGTTACAAGTTAATAAGAGATAAAAGAATGATAAACAGATTGCAAGAGTAAAAAAAATGTTGTAGCTTACTTATACGCGCATAATTACGGCGTCAGCATAAGGTATCAGGTATAATTAGTACTGATACTGATTGCGCTTAGTGTGTTCCTTGTATGTAAGATAAAGGCTATAAAGGCTATAGCAACCGATTGTACTAACCAATATTAGTTACTGCAATATTATTGGCACGGTAGGTTAATTGAAGAAATCGATTTTACAACTTCAATACCGGAACTTCTGCGGATACTTCTTAAGCTTGATGCCGATTAGCTTTTCAATGTTCACAGAACAAAATTTTACTCAAACTTAAAAGTAGCAATATTTTGGTCAATCATTTTGGCTGACCAAAGTATTGCGACAAAAAATATATACAGTGCTGCATCTTCACGTCCAATCTACGTTCTCATCCATAGGGAGCTATTTTGTGAATATACAGAACGAAAAATAACTCAAAACATGAAAGTATTACCTATAATAAATTAAACTTGTGTATACGTAGAATTAGAAGTTGGCGCCCACGATGAGTCACCAAGCCCGTAATAATCGCGTAATCTAAGGATTGTCCATTGCCAACTAAACCCGCCATAAAGGTGGGTAATATGCAAAATAACAATACCAATAATCCTACGAATGATTGCCGAATACAAGGCTGGTAAAGAGATTTCTCCTTTAAATGATAGTAAGAAAGTGCTTGTAGCAGAAGCATATGTACAGGCATGGCTTCAGGATTTCAGCAAAGATTATTACACACACTACGAAAGAGAGGATGCCTATATATGTTGGCACCACTATTCAGGTGTCATATATCTCATTACCAAAGATGGCAGTGTTGAAGTAAGCGAAGCAGACGGATGGAATATAAAGGAAATTGAAGGTTATATTCCAACTCAGGTGTCGGAAAAATTGGGAATGTATATTAATTCCTGGGTTTTAACAGATGATTAATCTTGGTGCCAATATCTTACTTAGATTTGGCACCTTCACAAAATGTCAAATAAATACCAATTAATTTGTGCCAACCAAAACTAGTGCTAACGCACAAAAAGAGTGTAAAATTGATAATAAAATCATGAAAAAAGTTACAGGTAGAATCGTAAGTAATTTAAGTGATACTTATTTATTGACAGAGGAAGGAGAGAAATTTAGCTTTTTCCCAACTGCTCAAAGAAAAATTGAACAAAGTTGGTCGAATGAAGAATTCACCCAAACAGAGATAGAATGGGAAGAGATAGAAAATCGTCTTTCAACATTCATCACAAAAAAAAGAGTAAATGCTCTTGTAGAAGTAGGCGGAATCAATTGTATTTGGAATCCAACGCGCGCAGGTAATGTTCAAAAATTCTCATTTATTGATGATTAATTCATTTGGGGTACGTCCAATGCGCTATCCCATTAAAAAAAAAATCGTTATATTCAAATTCATTTTCCTCATTTAATCAACAGTAAATAGTAAGGAGTAAATATGGGTTATGCTGCATATAATCGAGGTTCGCTTAATATTCGTAGACAAATTGAAAGGGAAGTAAAAGAAAGTTTACAAAATAGAGACACATCTGAAATTATTAGCTGGCAAAGAGCGAAAATAAAAGAATTGCTAACTGCTTATGAAGAGATAGAGGCAAAGCTAGCAGATTCAACAACCAGCTACAACGAACTAGTTGCTGAAAATAATAAGCTAAAATCTCAACTAAAAGAGGTTGAGGCAGAAAATATAAAGCTAAATGCGAAAGTTGACAGATTAAGACATGGATTTAAATCGGCTAATCTATCTTTAATAGAATTTACCCGAAGATGGAAACTCGTCTCACAAATCTTGCGCGACAACTACACCGAAAAGCAAATAGCACAGTTAAAAGAGAGCGTTTATCAAAGATTCCCACAATTAAGGCGCCATATTCCCAAATAGTAAAAAACACATAACTCACCTACAAACCAACGTAATAACATTAGTCAACCAAAATGAATATTATCAAATATCGAGATGGAATTCTTAACAGCAAAAGCACAGTTTACTGTGGAAGACCCAAAAAGCAAGAATATCGTGATGGAGAATTACTAATCGGTCTAGGTAATCCCTTTTCTTGGAAAAAATCAAAGTTTGTGAAGTTTGAAGTAGCCAACCTTGAAGAATGCCTTGTTCAATATCGCAAGTGGTTATTCAAAATTATCAAGGCACATCTTACAAATGATATCTCAAAATTGGCAACCTGGGAACAAGATTACCTTGAGAAATTTTTAGAACTATCTCAAAAAGTCAAGCAGGGTAAGGTTACAAACTTGGTTTGCTGGTGCGTCAACGTAAAAAATTATAACCCTGAGTCTAAAAACGAACAGTGTCACGCACAAATTTTATACAAAGCGTGTATCTGGTATAACTCATCAAAGGCTTCTTACAACCAAAGCTAAATCAACAGCCTACTCCCCAAGCGAGATTAGAATGTTTCCAGCAAAGTGAAGTAGAGTGGGAAATCGAAAATCGAAATGCATCTAAAATACAAACAACTAACGCCATGAACGACGCATATAATAGCCAAATCGCACGTGCTGGCGGGTACGAAACCGTTAAAAGAGACGGAATTACATACTACATTGATGTAGAGCCATCGGAGGTTGCATTTTAAATAGTCCCGTCATGCGCTTAATTTTACAAATTCAATCAAAGTCTGTCCACTAATCAAAAATACATACGGGTGAGTAGCAAGAAACTCGCGACAGGAGGCACCAGTCTTACCCGTGTGTATAAAATAACCGCCAGCACATTTATTTTTTTTGATAACGGCACCAAATTCTTGTAGATGCGCTAACTTTATACCCCCACTGTAGCGCTTCGCCTGTATCAGGTAAAGGCGCCCATCAATATAAACCTTTCCATCAATACCACCATCCCCCGTATACCGTGTACCTCGTACAATTTTGTACCCTTGTCTTTGAAAACAAGTTAACAAAAATTCTTCAAATACAAAAGGTTCAATTTTACGAAGGTATTCAATTACAGCAGGTAAAGGGTCATAACTACTGTTGATTATTTTCAATACTGTGAAAAGCACATTGTTAGAATATTGAATATTTGCTTGCTTAGTCTGCTTTCTTAACTGTGCGCGCTTTATCCCATAACGCTTTCTTTTTTTCTTTGTCGGCGGCAGCAATACTGGAATAAGGAATACTAAACAAACTACCAAGACAACGACTAAGATATTGCTCATGTGTTTAAAGAATTAAAATACTGTATTAATAGTAGTAAGTCAAAAATACAAATACAAGATTTTTTACTTTTTCTAAAAATTTTATTAATTCTTGACATATTACTTACGCTACTATCTTTATTTCTCACTATTAAATTATAGAATTATTAAAAAATTCAATATTAAGGTATAGGCTTAAGCCTCAATATATGTGTATTGCAACAAAGGAAAGTACAACCGTATGGAATTAGAAATGGAAGAATCAGCGCGTAAAGAATTTCGGTTGCTGCTAACTGAAGTGCTGGGTATGGCGCCAATCAATTTAGCAAAAACAATATTGATTGATGTACAAGCTGCATTTAAAAATTATGGAACAGCAGCTACACGCTCACAAATTGATACATTGAATTATTATAAAGAGCGAATTGAGGAATCAGCTATAGCAGCAGGACTACCAAAACTACCAACACAAGTAGTCAAAGCATTAGACGAAGCCGCTAAAGTACTACATGATGAAACTCTGCCACATCATGAATTAAATGTTCCATTCATGGCACACGTTTACTATGTAGTAGGAGTATTACTTGAAAGCCACGTTACAGATGAAAACTTTTTATCTGCTGCTGCACTATTCCATGCAGTAGAAAAGGGCATACTCACACTTGATGATATTAAATCATCATTTAGTAAAGAAACAAGGCGCCTCGTTGAAAGTTTAACGAGTGTTAGCGAACTTGAACGTAACACTCCTAAATGGCAACGCTTTGAAATGCTTCTCGCTAAAGCTCATTCGGCGCCAGATGATATTAAAGATACTGTCAATTTTGTTTGGGCAGCAGAAACAATCGCGATGGGTTCTTACTTTTACGCTGCTGAACTTGAAGGGAATCACAAGCTAGACCCAGATGGAGAGGTGCGCTCCTTCTACAGCAAACTAATACCAATAATTTTGGAGTCTCTAAAACATGGGTTAATTAACAGCCAGCTACGGACACTAAGACAAAAACTATTCTGGCGTTAATTATCATTTGGCATTGGGGTATTCCAGTGCCATGTTAATTTGCCATCCACATCAAAGTCTATTTTTGAATTCGGCTGTAGATAAAGAATAGGAGCCAATCTACAACCTTCGAGCTTACAAGATGGCTTAGGAACATCATAATAAAATCGCATAACTTCGCTTTTCGTCAACAAAATATTTTTATTTATTATTTTTAGAAATATTATACATAATAATAGCAATTTACTTGCTTTTTTGCTAAAAATTAATCAATACACACGCACATCTTTAACGCATGACTACCAGCATTAGTCTTCGAGATTATCAAATAGACGTAATAAACCAAACTTATCAGCATTTTGATTCGGGTAAAGTATCAGTGCTATTATATGCCCCAACAGGTGCCGGAAAAACAGTTATCGCCTCACAGGTAATCGCTGATTATGTCAAAAAAGGCAAGCGCGTAATGTTTATGGTGCATCGCGGTAAACTAGTACGCCAAACGCTCGATAAACTCAGCAAGCTTTTTGGCATTGAAGCAGGTGTTATTTGGAGTGATTACTACACTCCCGACTATAGTAAACCTGTCCAAATCGCTATGCTACAAACCATCCGTAATCGCGAACTGCCACCAGATATTGATTTGGTTATCCTCGATGAAGCTCACACTGGCGCCTACTTCAAAATATGGAGCCAAATCATGGATTATTACTCAGGAGGTATTTGGTTGTTCAGCAAAACACAATTTCTTGGCTTGTCAGCTACTCCTTGGCGTGCTAAATCAAATCAAGGCTACTGTCAATTTTTTCAAACCATTGTTAAGGCGCCCTACCCCAATCAATTAATCGAACAAGGCGATTTATGCCGCGCGCGTCAATTTGGCTACACCCACCTTATTGATGAATCTAAGCTCAAAGTCGTTGATGGTGAATATACAGAAAAATCAATGGCTGAAGTCTGTACTCCAGCATTAAATACAGAAATAGTTAAAATTTACTTGGAAAAAGACCCAGAAGTAAAGCGTAAATTAATCGCGTTTTGTGCAACAGTCAAACAAGCCGAAGATTTAGCATATCAATTCAACTTAGTCGGTATTGAAGCCGAATGTATTGTTGGAGAAACACCAGATTGTAAGCGCGAAGAAGCATATGAAAAATTCAGTAAAGGCACGATAAAATTAATATCTTCTTGTAATGTTTTAACGGAAGGTTTTGATGAACCAACAGTAACTAGCTTACTTGTTTGTAGACCAGTTAAGTCACGCGCATTATGGGTACAAATGACAGGTCGTGGACTTAGAAGACATCAAGATAAAGAAGATTGTTGGTTCTTTGATTTCTGCGGAAACATCAAGCGACTCAAATTACCAACCGAAGCCCATGAATTATCACTATGCCCCAGCAACAAACCTCTAAAAGTAACTTCTACTAAAATATGTCCTGAATGCGACAGCACTATCCCATTCTATGAAAGATATTGCCCACACTGCGGATACATGTTCGATTCTCTCGGCAAAAAAGCTGCTGCCGCATCGGTAAAACGCAAATTTGAAGAAATATTATCCTCCCAACAACAAAAACAAGTCAAGTATATCAAAACACTAGCTATCAATGCCTACAATAATCGTAAACCAATTGATATAGAAAAAGAATTTTACAAAAAATTCAATTATCTAATGCCCGAAGAATGGTACAATGGCTTAATATTTAACTCAAACGAAAAAACCTGGAATGCCGCACTACAGCACTATTGGCGTTACATGTTACAAATTAATAAAGATGTCAACTTAATCGAAACGCGCGCAAGAATTGAAAGATGTATTCAGCGTGAATTTAAATCAGGAATAATGAGCCAACTTACCAATTTAGATGTTGTATTCGACGAACAAAAAAAAGAAAAAGTCAAACGCTTGATAGCCTACCAGCCTTGGTGGCTAATTCTTGGGCAATCAAAACCAATAGACGCAGACTCAATTCAAATTGCTTACACTCAAACCAAAGGTGCCTACCAATCACGCTATGCACCCGATGCCGATACCATTACAGCCTATGCCGAATTACTTGATATGGCCATAACCGAAGCCATCGAATACCACACAATAGACCCCGAAACAATCGAAAAACATGTTCATAATATCAAAACTAATATACGCAATGGTGCGTTTAAATTTGTATCACAATATATATTGAACCTGACACAATCGGCAAAAGAGCGCGTATGGAATCAGTTAACTAGGGTAGAAAAAGAACTTTACCGCACTTGGAAAGAAAAATTTGGCGAGATTCCCGTGCAGCAGCATACTGTTAAAACAAAAGCTGAGATTCAATCTACTGATATAGCGCCACCTGTCTTGAAAACTCAACCCAAGGAGGCGCCTATATCTAAATATGTAACAACAGCACCAATACTAAAAAATGCTGCTAATGCTCGGCAAGAGAATAGCAACCAACAAATTAATACTAACACACAACAGCAAATTAATATACCAAGTGTTGTCAATAATACAGTAGCAGCAAAAGAAAAAACTTCTTCAGTAATGGGTAGCTTACAGTTAACCTTATTTCCAGAAAGCGAAGCCGAAAAAGCGATTAATGATGTGTATAACCCACTTAGGTTATGTATTGATGATTGGGTAAAAGCTAACAATCCAAAGCGAAGCAACTACAACGATGAAGGTCGAATCTTAAAAATCCACCCTAGTGATAAAAGACTATGCTATGTAGATTTAAAAAAATCTGGTAGGTGTTGGTGTCGGCTGGTTGACTTAAAGCGCGCAAATTGAAATATTACTTATCGGAGTGGTTCTTGAGAGACACTCCACTATTATTTACTCTACTATCATTTAACTTTATTAGACTTTGATAAATTTAACAATACTGTCGCTAACGCGGTGAATGAGTGTAAATGATAATCAAGTACTACACTCATGTTAAAGAAATTAGTTTTGGCTGTTGGGGTAAGGAACTGTAAATAATATGCTGGACACATATTGATAACTCTTCTAGAATGGGTAACAATGATGATGTAGTCTTAAACATCAAGCATTCCGGGAGGACACAGCGCAATGACGTCAAGTATAGGAGATGCGGCGCAAGAGTTAGGAGTGTCGGTTAAGACTTTAAGGCGTTGGGCAGATAGTGGGAAAATTAAGTCAGTGCGAAGCCCATCAGGTCAGCGAAGATTTAATTTGTTAGACATTAAGCGTATTACACCGCGTGACCTTAAAGAACTAGATACGCGAATAACATTGCGTTTTTACCGGAAAAATGAGAATTGGTATGTCGCGGCAACAACAGGCATGGCATCAGGAATAAATCTGATAAATTTTCATGCTTTTGAGCAAGATAAACCTGTAGAGGTATCTTGCACTAACTAAGTTACGAGTAGCACGGCGCCGAAGTCGTGCTTACTTTTGAGTTTATTTTTACGGTCGGCAAATCGTACCTTAAACTCGCGTCAAGTATTTCTTGCTTCTCTAATCCATTTTTCCAATTTAATAAATGTCCTTCCATAAACTCAGTAACGCTCAAACGAGCGGAAACGAGCCATATATAATAACTACCTTTTATTGTAAACATCAAAGTAAAATATACAAAAATACCATCAGATGCTCTAGCTATACCTACCTGCTTCTCATAAATATAGGAAGCAGCCTCTCTCAACCTTTTTTGACAATTTAGCCTGCCAAACAAAAAAGGCTGCACTATACCTTTATTGCGAAAAATTTCAAACGATAAAGGTACAGTTTCTATCGTATAACCAAGCTCTTTACTTACTTCGTTAAGTTTTTCCAACGTCATATACTAAAACCAAATTTATTCACGCCTAATATTTTATCAAAGTTGCGCGCGCTTTTTGTATTCAGGACACGGTATATTCGTTAATCCACTGGGGTATATAGCACAAAGAAAACCCCTTTCATACGCACACCCAGAAGCGCAATTCAAACAATTTACAACTTGGTTAGCAATCATCGCATTATCTATACTCTCATCTTTGAATGCACTTACAAATCTAAATAAGGGCCGATTGTGCTTGATTACCGCTTCTTGCTCCTTGACTAAACGTTGCCGCTCTCTATATCGGTCTATTTCGACTCTTTTTCTTTTCAACGCTTATTTTAAATTACCTATAATACTAATATAGAATACCCTCAAACAAAAATCTCAAAGCGTAACAGTAAAAAAACACACTGATTAATTGACAAAATGCATCAATGTCTAGACATTTTTTTGTAAATAACTGAGGCACAGAGATGAATATTGAACAATTTGAAGATGAATTTCCTGAATTTTATGTAGACTACGGATTCAAAATGAATCCCACTCCATCTCCTGCATATCCAGAATTATTAGCCGAAGAAAAATATTACGCAACTATTGAAAAAGCAATGGCAGAAAATACGCCCGACTCCTACTTTATAAAACTAACAAATGAAAACTCTTGAAGTCGGTACATTTCCTTGTACTCTCCAAGAATACGATTCTCAGGCAATTCCACAACAAGTAATTGAAGCAGCACAATCCTACAAACCACCTTCTTTAATCTAAAGCCAAGGTTCGGTTTACCATAATAATAAGTGTGACAAACCGAATAACGTAATTGAAAAGCACTCTGTCTGATTATTGGAGTGGGATGTTGAGAGCCACTCCAACATGGTTAGTTAATTTAATTTTATTTTTCAAAGCGGGTCGGCACCTCGTACTATAAAAATCTTTAGAATGTTAGTAACTTTCAGTACATAGCTTTTAGGTATTATATTCTAATATACACATATAATACTAAAACCCTAATATGTCGCAGGTAAAGAAAAAGTCGCCACGCAGCAGGATATTAGTGATATTAGCAGCAGCTGCACTTGGAATGATATTGATAGGACTATTTGAAAAAAACTTATTAAATAGTCTAGGCACCACTGAGACTTCGGAAGACTACGGATACAAAGTGACAGAACTAATAGCAAACAAAAATATTAACAATAAAAATGAAGCTGGAGAAACCGCATTACATCTAGCTGTGAAAAATAATGATTCCCGCTTGATACAAATTTTAATAAATAATGGCGCCGATGTGAATGCTGCCACGAACTACAAAGCTACGCCACTGCACTACGCTGCAAGCTTTGGCACAAAAGGTACAATTAATTTACTTATAGAAAAAGGTTCTAATATAAACGTTGTTGACAAAAATGGCAAGAAACCTTTGGATTGGGCAATTGAAGCGAAAAAAACTGAAAATATTGAATTATTGAAAACACTCAGCAAGCAGGTAATGACTCAAAACTAATAAAAGCATAAAAGGCTACTTATTTTGACCTGATACAAACATTTGGAGTAAACGAGTAGCCTACAAGACGTGTTTAAATGAAGTGGCGCCAATGTTATTGTCGAAGTTCCCAATGGCGCCAGTTTTTACCAGAACTTGATAAGGTTTCTTCAATTGCATCTAGCTTGTAGAGCACTGACGATTAATTAGTAAACTATAACTTCGTTAAATGGTAATTTAAGATTCAATATTATTAACAAATGCAAAAGCATAACGCGCGTGTAATAAATCAATCAACTCAACACGCGCTATGACTAACAAAGAAGTAGAAGATTTTTGTACTGGGATAGGCTCCCTTGTATGGAAAAGCAATTTTGAACAATTCTGCAAAGAATGCGGCTTTAATCCAGACCATTTATACGCTCAAGAAAAGTGGGAAGAATTCAAATGCTTAAACAAATATTTATCAAAATTTGATAACGAATTATTAACCCAGCTTGTAAGAAGTGGGTTGAAACTACCTACCCAATCTATCCCAGCGTAACCATTATTGCTGTGGTGTTGAACGCCAACCAACACCACATAACATCAATCATCAACTAGCATAATATTTTACTCTTAACGACCTTTATTTGATGGCGCCTGATTAACCTGAGTCGGTTGACTACTTGGCTGCCAAAGCTGCTTATTAGTGTGCGATGCATTACATTCAAAGGGTCCACCACTCAAAAGCGCATTCAAAAACACAGTCGCACCGATTATTGCAAAAGCGTCTCTAGCAGCAGTCGCTAAAGTGTAACGCAATTGAAATAAACGAGACTTTTGGTCTACACGACTTCGGCACGAATTCGATAACGCATCTTTATCTTTCAATATTAAAGCTTGATTTTCTCCTGCCGTATTGAAATAGTCCAGTGCTTGTATTGTTTTGGATGAATATACACCAGCGCGCACTTGTCTACACAATAATGCTTCGAGATTGCGTACTATCATTTAAAGTCTATTTTTGCCGTTTCTTAAAGTCAGATTTTGCTGCCGCTTTGTTCCAAGCCATTGTAGCTCCATGAAGTAAAAATTAAGAATTATAGAGTTTCAAAGTTTGAATTTGCCGAAATAGAAATTTTAAAGTTTGACATTGCCGAGAGTACAAGTGGGGGTTGTTGTTAGTGTACAGCAACTCTATATCGCAATTTTTCAGGCTAGACTTTGCCGTTGCGGCAAAACCAAACTTTAAATAACACGCACACAAGCTTCACGATTCGGTAAGTCGTATATGTCCCAGCCATCTAATCCGGCGCCGATTTCTACTATTTTTTCCATATAGTATTTCTAAAATGATATAACCAAACTGAAAAGAAAATCTAGTGTTAACATTGTTGTTAAACTACTGCTAACGCGAAGAAACTGGTGCTGACGCACTTAACTTGTAGGAGATGCCGAACGCTTCAAAATATAACGGCATATAAAACTATGGAATTCACAACATTAATGCAAATTATCGACGCTATTCTCTACTTCTTAATCTATGGTGGTTCATGCTTCATTATTCTTGCCGTTGTACTAGATGTACAAACTGCTTGGATAAACCACACTTCTAATACAGTCAACAAGATTTGCGATACAGAAGAAAGCATAAGTATTAAAATGATGGAAATAGCTCCTGCTAGTACTAGCGTAGAAATTGCTGTCACCTCAATCCGGAATGAGGTAGCGGCGCCTGCTCCCGTATTAGTAGCAAAAGATAGCTTTGCCATTTCTAAATCATCAAAGTCAGCATCAAAAGCAAGAATAGACGAGCTTCGACAACAATGTAACAATGCAAAAATCCAGTGGCGGTACGCGCGCATCAACCCTGCAACTGGAAGAAAAAGGCACCTTACAGAACAAGAAATGCTTTTTGAATTAGGATAATAGCGATTATTGAGGATGTCGTCACATCGAAGAAAAGACATCCTTACAACATATAAATTTGTCACTCGCATCAAAACTATTTCACCACACACTACTAGGCGTTATCCTTAAAGCAAGAAAGGAGCAGCAGATATATGAAAATTGGATTTGCTAAGTTTAATAAAGTCTCCCGTGATATTTTAAGTGAAAATTTTAAATTAAATTTAGTTACCAACCATGCTGCTGTATCCGAGCAAGTCGATTTGGATTGGGTCGAATATAAAGAAAAGCTTGAAAATGAGAAAAAACACGGGATTTTCGTTTCCAACAAGGAGCTTGCAGAAATTAACGAGCAAGACAAACGGGAACGCGAAGAACTACAATACCAGTATGAGAAATGGCTGGAAGTAGACATTGTAAGCTTTCTGATTTTTCAAATGTAAATGTGTGTGTATGGGCAAAGCCAGCATGGAAGGATGGAACTCAGGCACGTTTTAACCTGGAGTGTGAATCGATTATCAGTTTAGAGGCGCCGAACAAAGAATTTGCAGAAGTTTGGGGTTTATTTTTTATTGAGAACTTACTCGATAAAGGTGAATCAGAACAAGATATTTTAGACCAAATACATGGGTTTTATAGAATCCCGGCACCAATTCAAAACCCCTTTTATTAAAATTCGCACAACAAAGCTTGCTCTGCAGAAGAAAAACCTTGTTCTATAAGCTTTTTCGCCAATTTCAAAGGCGTTTGCTCCGCACTTTAAAATACCAACCTCAACCTTGCATTATTATGTGTATCGTTTAAATGCAAGGTTATTTTTTCTATAAAAAATTAGGCGCCTGACAATTGGATAAACCGATTTGACAAATTTTGTTAGATTTTATTTTTTCTTGTCGATATATATGGATAAAATTGATTCAATCCAGACAAGCCTATACATAATATGCTGTACATAAAAAATAAACTATCTCAGCTTGACTATGACGAACTTGTTAAAGTAGCAAACTCTATACTAATATCTTCGTCTTTACCCAAAAGCAAGGGTGGCATAATTAAAAGTATCACTGCCCATCAAGAGTCATTCGGAGATAGTGAAGTAGTCACTGCATCAGAACTCAAACCAGATGAGTTTATACTTCAGCCAATAGAGGCGCGATTGTTTCAGGCTGAAGTAAAAATAGCATGGTGTAAAACTTTACGATGCTATCCATTTGAAGCAACGCTCGAAGATATTGCTGCATTCATGGAAATGTACAACAGCGTCTTCCTCAGTAATGCGACACCACTTGATTTAGTTAAAAAGATTTCTCAAAATATGATTCAAATAGAGACAATCTCCACTAAAGCGTTAGGTAAAACATCAATCAACTGCCAGTGCGTAGTGCGAGCCGCAGTACTGCCAAGTTTTAAGTTTGTCCGCAAAATAGGCGATATATAATGAAAACAGCTGTAACTAAACAGGTGTTGTATTTATATTTAACGCTTTGGCTCAACGGTTGGAGTTGGTGAAGCAATAGAAGTTGAAGTTACAGTCGGAGTTGGGATTGGGGCTGGAGTGGTGCCTGTGGTTGGAGTTACAGGAGCAATTGCAGGAGTTGACACCTGCGATATTTCATTTTCAATTTTATCTATTTGTCCTTGGTTCTCAATTTTGGCAAGCTTACCTCGAAAATAGATTGGCTGAAAATTTAAACACTGCCCTTGATAAATAGTTTCGACATTATAAGGTAAAGTCAGCCGAGTAATATTACCTACCTTAATCGCGCGAGCTGCTAAAATAGCCTGCACTGCTCGTATGTCATTTCCCTCAATAGACTTATTTACAAAACTAGCTATTCTTTCAGTTTCTCCACCATATATAACTAATGAATTTAAAGTAGGTTGGGTAAAATAGCGCTTGGTGTTCAAACCACGCCAAACACCATCCTGTTCCCGCACGAGCGACTCCATCTCAAAATCTGTTCCAGCCAATCCAGTTGCCAAATAACAAGCTTTATCACCCCGGACTGCTATCCTCACACGTAACTTATTATTCTCTGAACTCGCCTTACTAAAGTCTAGTTGAGAAGATTTCCCATCCGCATAATAATAAAACCCATCAATCAAATCATTCTTCGGTAAACTAGCAAACGAGTCCACTACTTTCTCTTTTGCTGGCAACGCCTCACTCACATCTTCTGTTGCAGTTGGCGTAGGTATCGCACTCAAATTCACTAAAGGTGCCGTATCTTTCTCCTTAGTGCCCCCTCCACAACTCGCAAGCAATAACAATAAACCTATAACACTTATCCTATAAATCATGTCGCTAACTGATTTAATTCAATACAATGAATATAAACACTAACAAACTTCAGTATAATTACTGGACTTATTACTACGAGTTTATAATATTTTTATTAATTATTTACGGTAACTTAATTACAGCAAAGTAAATTTAAATACATACTTAATATATCTATCTCTATTAACCTAAAGCTTCCCCCAATACCACCACCAATTTATTCCTACACATGTGATTGATGTGTAGGAATTTTCATACTGTCTAATAGTAAAATGTCCCCCGTTTAAATCAATAAACAGATTTCAGCATTAAGACGTGAATATACATTTTATTCATTGCAGAAACACACACATCTCAATATGTGCTAACGCACTAAACAGATAAATATTTAGGAACAAAATAATGGCGGCAATAAATAAGAGTATTTCTATTGGCTTTGTCGGGGGCGACCCGATAATAGTCAATTTTGACAACGGGCTAAAAAAGGTAACTTTTTCCGTGGGAGTTGAAGCTCCAAATGGAAGCGAAGAACCCCTCTGGACAGAAGTACACTTGTGGCGCAAAGCTGCTGAAGTTGCAGAGAAAATGGTTAAGGTTGGTAAACTAATTCGTGTTTCAGGGCGCCTGCAAATCGAATCGTGGCAGTGCAAAAAAACTGGAGCAGTGCGCTCCAAACCAATCATCTTAGGAGACAGTTTTACTCTTCTAGATAGACCAAAGGCACAAGAAAATTTTTAAATAAAATATTATGTTTACATATCAAATACTAAGTGGGAAAATAATGTTTTTCTCCGAAGAAAAGCATCCAGATGGAGAAATAATCCTTCGTGGGAGGTATCAGTTTACCTCTGCCGAAGCAACAGCTAATAAACCTGCACAAAAAGCCGAAGTTCTTTTTAGATGCAAAGGCAAACCCGCAGAGGAGATCAAGCAGTCCGGGATTCATAGTACTGGAGTCGCAGAAGGCTATATCGACCATAAAATAGTGCATAAGGAAGTAAGAAATCTAACTTTTACAGAAAAACAAGCCTGCTTTGTAATCCGTAATTGGGAACCTGGCTCCGACATATTCACGACACCAACTGTTTTCAATGAAGTAATTGAATTGGTGGACGATGATGAAGAAGTCTCGAACCAAAACTCCAATCATTCTAATACCTCAGATAATATTGATGAGGATGAAGAATTCAATGATGCATACAACCCAGAAATGGCGCCTCGTCCTGCTGTAACATTCAGCTTTTAGTTTTAGCAATGATAAATAAGTACCATAAACAAAATGGTGCTTGTTTTTTTCTAGCATGGTAAAATTTACTAGAGGCATCTCGCTAGCCTAGAAAGCTCGTTTGAGATTTTCTTTTTGACTAACGTAAATTAGGGCTTTAATCTGTCTCTCAAGTTAGTTTTACCGTTCTAGTTTTTTTTCAACGCTACAGGTGAGGAAGTTGAGCATACCTAAACCCGTTTGTATGCATAAAAAGCTAAATTCTTGACTTATACATAATTGCGGCTTAAAAATATTTAATACTTACCTATCCAAAGTTCATGATTAAATATAATCACACTATCTTGTTTGTAACGAATATAAGCACTAGGGAAGGCAATGGGAGTACTCCTCCAGAGAACTTAAACCCAGGAGCAGATTATAATACCTCCATACGATGACGGTTTCGACAGGTGTGTGACAGTTACTTAAGAACCTCATTCCCTACTTAAAAACCTCATTATCTATGTACAAAAGTTATACGCGCTTAATTAGGTTCTTAACTGGCAAGGGCTGAAACCCTTATTTTCTCGTCGCTAATTTTTGATAAAGTTTCTTAAGGTTCAATACCCATAAGATATTTTTCAGTACTTATATTTTAAAGCACAAGGAATTGGGTTCTTAACTGACACATTGTTACACCTTGAAACTATAATACTTTCATATTTAAAGTGACTGTGAGTTTGTGACAGGAGCGGTCATAGCCACATTACCTACTTAAGAACCACATTACCTACTTAAGAACCACATTACCTAGATTAGAACCCAATTCCCTACTTTAACCTATGGTACAAAGCGTGTACGCTCCTTAATTGGGTTCTTAACTGGCAAGGGCTGAAACCCTTATTCTACCGTTACTAATTCTCTACAACGTAATTTAAGGCTCTTAAGGCACGAGTTGTTTATAGATATTTTTATTTTCAAGCACAAACAATTGAGTTCTTAACTGCCACATGCTTGTACCTCGGAAATGTGGTAATTTTATATCCAAAGGTTTTATAGATATGTGGCAGTCAGTAAAGAACTAAATTACCTACTTAAGAACCACATTCCCTATGTACAACAGTTAGTTTAGAACCGAATTACCTAGATCAAAACCGAATTACCTAGATCAGAACCGAATTCCCTATGTACAGGAGATTTTAGATGAAAAAAATAATTGCGGTAGTAAACCAGAGCGGCGGTGCTGGTAAAACGACTCTTAGCCAGAATATTGGATATCACCTAGGTCTAAAAAATAGAGTATTGCTTGTAGACATGGATCCACAGGCATCGCTAACAGCTTTTATGGGGCTAGATAAATTAAAGCTGGAGGTAGAACAAAATATATATGGTGCCATCACCGATCGGGTGCCTATAAAAGTCTGGAATGAGCCGATACATGGAGTATATTTCATTCCTACAAATCAGGAACTATCTTCAGCAGAACTAGAAATAATGAGGGATATGGCAGTTGATAATAGAATGCGCTTGAAAATTGCTCTCGAAGAAATAGCCGACCAGTTTGACTACGCTATAATCGATTGTCCACCGTCGTTAAGTCTACTAAGCATCATGAGTTTAGTAGCTGCTACCCATGTTGTTATACCTTTGGAAACGCAGTACAAATGCTACAAAGGAACAGACGATTTGTTTGGCACAATCGCTCGTGTAAAAAAAAGTGGGCACAAAAACTTAGAAATAGCTTGCATTGTACCAAACAAGTACGAAGGAAAGAACCTCCATGATAAAGAAATTTTAGAAGAAGTGACAAACTTGGTGCAAGGTAAAATTCATGTGACTGAACCTATCCCTAAGTCAACTGCTTTTGCAAATGCCTCCAAAGAACATGTTCCGCTTGCATTATACAAAAAATCGCATCCAGGCGTTAAAATGCTTCAAGCAATATCTGATTATCTGGAAAAATTATGAAGCACGTACCCTTAAAACGTCCGTTAGAAACAATGTCGAATTTGGACAGCTTATTCGGTGGAGATTTAGAAGAAGCGATACCTAGTTCTTCAATACCATTAACAAATATTGTACGTCCTGCATCCCAACCCCGTCGCTACTTTGATGAAGAAAAAATTGAATCGCTTGCTCAAAGCATTTCCGACATTGGGTTATTAGAGCCAATAGTAGTTAGAAAGCTTGACAATGGTAATTATGAATTAGTCGCAGGAGAACGGCGCCTGCGCGCTTGTCAAAAACTTCAGCTTACGGAAGTGCCTGCTAATATTATAGAGTGCGATGATACCAAGGCTAGGCAAATACGCTTAGTGGAGAACTTACAAAGGGAAGACCTTAATATATACGAAGAGACTGTAGGCATATTAGAATTACTTGTAGTGTTGCTCGAAAAAGAGCAAGATGAAGTGGTAAAGCTTCTCTATATAATGCACGAGGCAGATAAAGGAAAGACTTCCCAGAACGTTCTGGGAAGTTCAGAGAGCCAGATAATTCAAGACCTTTTTAATAAATTTGGCAAGATTACTTGGCAAAGTTTTTTGACAACTAGGCTACCAATGCTAAAGCTAAAAGAAGATATTAAAGAGGTTTTGTCAAGAGGAAAACTGGAATATACTAAAGCATTGGCAATATCCAAAATAAAAGATGATGCAATAAGAGGTGAGGTTTTACAGCAAGCAATAAACGAAAAATTATCTTTGTCAAAAATTAAGGATTTGATTGAGCAAGCTAACGTTAGATTGGCGCCAGAATTAAAAACACCTACTTTTAAGCCGAAAGAAGTTGCTACTAGATTTAGTAAAGTAACCAAACTCCTCAAGGATACTGATATTTGGGATAGACCACAGGAAGCAAGCCAGTTAGTTAAATATTTAAGCCAAATAGAAAAATTGTTGCTGCCGATTTCAGATGCTGAAAGCGTTTAACCAGTAGAAAAAAACCTGCCAAATATTGGTAAGGTTTTTATTTACTTATCCTTCATACAATTTGTGGCACTCACACTTCATTGGCTAAACTCGCACCGACTAATCAAGGCTTACAGGTGCTTATAGTCTTAATTTGAACCAGGATGCCTAATTATAGAAAATAATGACTGTAACAAAAGCCCTATAAGCATTTTAAGCTTATTTTTCAACAAATATAGCACGCGCTTTGTATGCAAGAGCCAAAAAAATTGAGCGAATTATAAAATCAAGAAGAAACATCAATCTGATAACATTTAGATAAAAATGTAATTTGCTCACACGCGCTAAAAGAAAGTAGCTCTGTGTGTTGTTTGACAATGACAATACCATATGGGCGCCTATCTTGTGCATCGTAGTATATGCTCGCCAAATTCTTACTCAATCTAGATAAACCGCGTTCACAGTACTTTAGTAAAGGATAATCTTTAGGAGTTGCGTAAATACAATAACCCAAACAATACCCAATATCCCAAACTTCACCTGTATTAAATGTATCGCATTTAAATAATGCTGCTGTTATATGAGTACGTTCTAGAATTCGGACACCTTCTTTATAATCAATCCTAAGCGCTGCAATCAATTCTTGCGGTACTGGCAGCACATCAACGCCGTTTGACATCATTCCACTACCTTAAATTCCTTAAAATAAACTTTCATTCGAGCCAAATTAATAACTTATACAACTATTTATCAGAGAAGTTAAATTTATTACATCAAATAAAAGTTAGATTTCATCTAAACATTAAAAAATATATATTTTAGCTGAGATGCCTTTTACTATATTTGTTTATTGCCAACAATTGTGCCAATTTTAAATTAAATACTTGGTGCCACTTTTTTATTTATACAAATATACCTACATACTGTAACTAGTAGTCTTAAGTACAATATATCCTGTCTTTTTACATAAAAATCCTACTACACATCTAGTTTATTTAATTGCTGCTGACGCAGAAAAGTAATGTATAAACCAACTAGGTATAAAAGCATGAAAGTATTTGGAATTATCGCAGCATCATCATTATCCATCATTAGCGCATTTACTCCTGTGAGCGCAAATGTGGCAACAAATGAATTTCAAATGGAAGTTGAGTGTAAGGTTTCGGGGGATATGCTGAATATAAATTTATCTGGCAAAAGCCATAGCGAATTCAAAGGCGCAAATTTGAAAGTGATTGCCCTCCCAAGCAAGGAGGTAATTACTGAAACAAAGACACTTCCAAGCAGTGGTAGCGATGGTCCTTCAACTCCCACAGACCAATTTGGATTGTTTGTGGCGCCCTATTCTCCAAACACCACGGCAATACAGGTAGTTGGCGACATAGTATCAGCCAATGGCACTTTAAGTGTCAATACTACTGCGAAGTGCCGATAATACTCTACAGTCTCAATACTGCTCGGTTAAGGAGATAACGTAGGTTGAAACCCTTATAATGTCGTTGTTTAGGATGCCGAAAAAAGCTTAACCGAGCAGTATTGTCTACAGTCTACACTGCTGCTGACGCAGTAAAAACATGTACGAATAGTAGATATTTGAACATTCTCTGTAAAGAGGGTGTTCCTTTTATACCAAATAACTCAACAATTTACATCCCAACATTAGTTATGAACAACAGATTTCAAGTTGCTGGCGAATTTCTCAAAGAGAAAACAACTTGGTTCTTTGCTGGAGCCATAAGTGTAGTAATTATTCAAACCTTAGTACTCCCTGCAAACACAATGGCGCGATTGGAAAACCAATCCAATCAAATTAAGTGCAACCTAGTTATGGGTGGTACTTGGGATAATGGCATTTGTGATTCAAGAGTCAAGTAATTTCAAAAAAGTGAACATCCCATTATGGGGTGTTTACATTTTTATAAGCTAAATTGGCACCACAGTCTAAATCTACAATCTACAATCTACAGTCTACGGTCTACACTGGCGCTAACGCGCTTAAATTCCGAGTAAGTTAGGTAATGGTATAAAACTATGACTATCCACGTAAAGATTCTCGGTATCTGGTTCAGCACTGCTATCGGCAATACGTTCTCACCAGCGATACAAGTTAACCGTAGATATTTTCGTATCCGCACGAACCATAACGTTGAAACCACAATCTCATGGTTCAAGGGTTTACGCTGGAATAGTGACCACATCGCATTATGGTTCGGAAAACGAGCGATTGAAGGCGATGAATGGAACGGCTATTACGAAGCATATCGGTATAAAGGAATATTAGGCGAACACACCTGCCTCTAAATATTCCAGTAAGACTCTACAACTGTGGGGTTTTACTTTTTCATTGGCGCCACTATCAACAATCTACTAATAAATGATTGTCAATATTAATCAATGTTTTTTTAAGAAAAATACTAAATGCAACTACTGCTGACGCAGTATCAAGATGTATTAACTATAAAATAACACAGGTAAAATATCATGGCTGTTATAGATATTTCAGGAATGGGTGAATATGCTTTGGCTCCTTTCAAAGTTCGTAAGCGTAAGTCATTTTGGTATGGTTTGAAAGCTCTTTTATCGCAATACCTACAGTTTGAACAAGGCATTACTTGGGATATCGCAAGCTACTACAAAAACTTGGAAGATGAAATGTCTCAGGTTTATGGGAAACCCGGCGAATCCAGCGAGCAGCAAACAGAACAAATGCTTGAATTAGCTGAAAAATCATTCGGGTATAGCCCCATCGAATTAGTGATTTTTAATGAGGAACAGGTTGAAAAAATGAAGCAATATAGACAAAATTAATTTGCTTGCAACACGAATAAATAGATAGTGGGAATAAAAACCACTATTTATTTTTTAACACCCAACTACACTACTGCTGACGCAGTAACAAAATGAATTGATTAGTAATAATAGGTTAAAATATCATGGCTAGAACTGCTACTGCTACAAAGACTACATCTGCTGCTGCTAACAATCCAAGTTGGCTTAACCTAACGCCTTTCTGTGAAAGATATTACACAAATGCATATTACGGATTGAGAAGCGCTTGGTCATTGGTCTGTAGAGGCACGATGAAGGAAAAGTTCGATAGTGAAGAGTTCAACGAAATGTTTACTATAGTATTCGGCAAACCAGATGAGAAGAAATTTTCAGCCCAAGACCTGGGTGACACAGCAATACACTACTTCGGCATTGGGTTTAAAGATTTAGTTCGTAAGAATTTACAAAGTCTGAAAAACCGCAAAAAACAAATAGCGTACCAACAACAGTCCAAAACTCAACAACAAGTCGTTAATCAAGACTACTACGACGAACAATTCTAATAATTAAGCGCGCTTGCATCTGGCAGGCGCCTTAGTTTTTTTTCTCCACTTCTACATCTGTAACCCGAAACTGTTGCTGACGCAATAAATTTGTGAGCAATAATGCTCAAATAAATGTAAATGGAGGACAACATGAATGTAGAGTTCAACATCGAAATCAAGCTTAAGGGCAAGATGTCCCTACGGCGCCTGCTTATTCTGGTTGTTAGCGGGATTCTAATTGTGGGCAATCTCGTGTCCGCACCGAATAACGTTATCAACAAAATTAAGCACATTGAAAGCGTGATTACTAGCACCAAGTAACACGCTCACCAGAAGGAGTGGCTATATGCTGCTCCTTCTTTTTTTTTACTAGTTATTCCTACTGTTATTAAAAAACAACAGTTGCTAACGCGATAATTATATAAAGTTTATTACTAATTTAAAAATATGAATTTTTGCGAAACATGCTTTTACCGAGAAGAAAGATTCTGTGCAGTTAACCCTCTACACTGTAAAGGCGCCTGGTCAGAGGCATGTGGAGAATATCAGCATGATGAAAAGAAAGTAAGAAAGTGCGGCAACTGTATCGGTTTGTTTATGGGAGAATGTACGCTCCCTCATATAGGGTTTCGAGATTTGGAAGATAAAGCTTGCATGGATTTTATCTCAAGATATTCAAGAGATGAAGATGATGTACAAGAAATAGACATATTAAATTGGAGACAGTTCAGGCATAAATTTCAAATCAGGTTATATAGTGATAATAAAATAGCCTTGAAACTAATAAAACCAAAACCACCCAAGCTTGACTACGACTGGGGTTGTGCTGACAGCTACCACGACGAAGCCTGGTTTTGGGTGGCAAAAATTGAGGAACCCGCTATGGGACCACCTCATTGCTACGGAGAATCGCGTAGTTGGTATGCAGAAGAGGCATTATCTCTAATTAGAAGGGTGAGCGAAAAAACTGGCGCCGCTGCTACAGAAGAAATACTCAAAATTTGGCAGGAGCGATGGTAATAAGAAAAGAATAAGTAGCCTTGATGGCTATTTATTTTTTTACTACTTGATAATCGGTGGCAAGAAACCAGCAGGTCGCTCTACTTCTACATATCTAGAACTCATAGATGAAACTTTGGCGCCATCACTACCTTTAACCTCACTACCAGACTTTGAAGCTAACACACCAAGCCGAGCAGCAATCAGCTTATAAAACACATCATGCAATGCCCACACATCAGCTAACCTACTACTACTCAACTTTGACTCATATTCCGATGGCACAACCACCCCACCATGCCACACTATCTCAACCTCATCCCCATAATATTTATCCAACTCACCACGCAAATACTCTGCTGTACCCCCACACATTACAACCTCGTCAAACTCACCCACTATTGACTTTAACCAACGAACAACCGCCCGTACATATTCAGAGAAAGCAGAAGCAACAGCTTCAGTAATTAGCCTCAAATCAGCTTCAATATCCTGTTGCTTACGTTTACGTGACAGCTTTTTCAATAATTCGGGAGATTGCAGGCTATTGACTATTGTTTCTGTAACATTGGGGTTGTTTTTATCTAAACCAGAGACGTGTGTGGAAAGATAATCTAACATCCAATGCATACCAAAATTGCTTGTAATGCCAGGTTCAGTTACACCACCAGTAACTGCAAAACCGCTTGCATTACGAAAGCCCAACATCACATACAATTGGCGCCTATCATTAAACTTTTCACCTAAAACATTTTTACGGTAAGCAAATATTCCACTACCCTCTGTGTAAACTGAGCAGGTTTGTATTTTAATACTCATTTTACCGTCTGGGGTTTCAAAGGCAGTAACTAATTTAATCAACCGAGATTTGAGAATATCTTTATCGCTTATCTCCCCACTTGGCAGCAACACACCCAAATGAAGATTGAACTTCGATGGTAAGGACAACTCGACGCGCGCTAACCATATAGCAGCAAGTATTTTGGGTAAGGCTAATTCATATTTCAATTCGTGCAATTGTTGAAAGCCTCCGAATCTATTACGTGCTAAGGTGCCAACAGCATAGTATAAATATTCTTCTGTATCAGATTTAAACCCAACCCAGGCACGTTCACTATTCCTACCTTCTGTTGGCGCCATATCCACAGAAGATTTACCAATATCAGCCAAATCCGAGTCCATTAATAACAATGAAGGTTCATCACTACCAAGCTCCTGAACTGCTATTTTCGTCTTACTTCCACCCATATCTATTGTCAGCACAACATTTTTTGGCTGCGAATTCTGCTCTTTTTTCATTTTCAAGAAATAAATTAAAAAGGTGTTTGATTAGAAATAAGCTATATAAAATACAATAGATGCTACATATGGAAGCCTGATTCAAGTTCCGTAAAATCCCAAACCTCATCCGAATCTTGCTCCTCTTGCTCCTCTTCTTCTTCATCCTCCCTTATGTCATTACCTCTAACAACTTCAATAGTAGTATTACTTTCACTATTCCCATTACTCGAATATTCAGTACTAGCATTATCAATCGAACTATATATTGGTATGGTGTGCGCGCTTAATGGTTCTACAACACCTGGAATAGTAACACCCGTTAAACCAAATTCATTTACTAAAGTATAAGCTTGAGCAAGAAAAAAGCGTACCGAATACATTGCTGCTTCCCTTATCTCAGTTTTACTTGCTCCAAAAAACCTCATTGCATACGGTAGCCACATTGCTGATGCCAACTCCATCAACGCCAAGGCGCCATCTTTTTTTCCTGGATGATTGTTATTCAAATAATACAATACCTTCCCTTCCCACGTTTTCTTATGCCTATTTAGCTCCAACCTAACGCGCGTTTTTTCCTTTTGCATAATCCTTAATTATATTTATTCACACGTCCAACGAATTTTAATGCACTCACAATAATCAAACTGGGTATACTCACCATTATCACGAATATAATTTATATAAACAAACTTTTTAAACAGCACACCTTTTCCATTACATCCACAAAGAGTCTTTATTTTTGCTTAATATTTCAAACAAAATCCACATAAATCAAAGTTCCCGTTAGTTTCCGTCACATGCCGTAAAATAACGGTATCTTACGTAAATTGCCGTCACTTCAATCTAAATTTATACACCATCACATCAAAACCTAACCGTTAAATTCCGTACTTTTCCGTCATTCTCCGTTAGAAATACCAACCATATTCCCATAACTCTTACTCTATACCATCAATCACGCTACGTACCCCACAAACCTTACTACACACAGGATTCCGCCGTTTTTCCACATCCCTCATTACCACCCGCGCGCATTACTACCGCAAAGGGTTTTCGGGTAGGCTAGATTATATGTGTATATAATCGTACTCGCTACGCTTATTTGCCCCTTCGGGGTTGCCCTCCGGGCAATGTCTCGCTCCGCTCGCCACAAATAAGCTGCACTCGCCCGTCGGGGGCAGTCGGGCGCCCTCATAATCATCTTGGTTCATCGTCATTCACATCTCGCAGCCACAACATAACTTTTAGCTATGCCCTACGCCATCGCGCGCACAAAGAAACTCAAGAAAAGCAATATCGCAGGTAGTGAATCACACTCAGCACGACTTAGAGTAACTCCCAATGCCGATAGTAGTAAGAAAAATATTAGATTAATTGGCGCCAATAATCCTGAAGAAAGGTTACAAGATTTAGTATTAGCCAAAATTGCTGAACATACACAAAAGCGTAAGATACGAACTGATGGTGTTTATTGTGTGGAGTTACTGCTCACCGCATCACCTACATACTTCCGACCCGATGACCCCACGCGCGCTGGATATTGGGATGAAGATAACCTCAATACCTGGACTGAAACTAATCTTCAATGGTTACAAGATACTTACCAAGACAAAATAGTACGAGCCGAACTCCACCTCGACGAAGCAACACCACACATACACGCTTACCTAGTCCCACTCGATGACAAGGGACAACTGCGGTGTAACCATTACTTTGATGGGCGAGCCAAAATGCAAGCTTTTCAAGATAGTTACCATACCGCAATGTTGGGTTTAGGTTTAGACCGTGGACTCAAGGGCAGCCGCGCGCAACACTTGGAAATTAAAGACTTTTACCGCATCGTAGAAGAGGGATTAGATTTAGATAGCAATAAACTTTCCCCCGAACAGTTACAAGCTAAAGCTGCTGACCGGGATAGAGCAGTCAAACGCAAATCAGAAATCGAACTAACCGCTCAACAATTAATGAAAGAAAACGATACGCTAAGAATAGAAAATACACAATTAAGACGCACACTCAATCAACTAAGAGATATTCCACTGTATCAGGTAGCATGGCATTTAGGTTTGATTAAAGGAAAAGATAATAAGTGGAAGGGAGATAAGCATTCAATCAATATTGATGGTAGCAAGTGGTATGATTTCCACCCTTCACAGAATAAAGGTGGGGGTGGCGCCATCGATTTAGTTATGCATGTCGGTGATTACAGTTTCAAGCAAGCAGTAGCATTTCTAAATGATAGGTTTGATGAGGAAAAAATGCTTGCTTCTGTTACTCACCACGCGCGTGCGTCAGCACAAGATATCGCTAAGTCCGAGTCTGTGCTACCGTTTGAGCCAGTAATCGATAGTAAGAATTGGGATAAAGTAAAGAAATATCTCACACAAGAACGCGGACTACACCCAAGATTAGTAGAAACCTTTCATGAACAAGGTTTAATTCATGCTGATAACAACCAAAATGCTGTATTTTCAATGCGTAACTTAAACGGTGAACTAGAGGGTGCCTTCTTGCGTGGTACTGTTGGAGAAAACAATACTTTCATGGGCTACGCAAAAGGTACAAAGCGTGATAAATGTTGGTTTTATTTTCAATCAGGTAGTCAGTCTATCTCCGATGTGGAGCAAGCAGTACTGTGTAAATCTCCTATTGATGCACTATCAATTGCCCAACTTGAGGTTGAAGCAGGCGCCAAGGATAAGAAAGTCCCTACTATATATATGACAGCCGACAATGCCGAAAGCTTACCTATAGAGTTTTTACAATCAATACCAACTGTATTATGTGCTTTTGGTAATGATAATGCTAGAGACTCCCTAGCTTCGACAACCCGCACGTTGTTACCTAATGCTCAACAAATCAAGCCAAGTGCAATTGATTGGAATTTGGAATTACTTGCAAAACAACGAAATTCCAAGCAGAAACAGCAATCAAAATCCCAAAACGAAAAATAACACACTTGTCTCAATCAATATCATGACGCCAGGAAGTATGGTTAACTATCGCCGCTGTTATTCACATGCTTATCATACCTCATGATGGCGCCTGCAATCTAACTTTACTGGGAATTGTTGTTAACCATAACTTTATAAAACCATATCCGAGTGGTTCTTGAGCGACACTCCAATATATTTGGATAAGAGAGCATTTACCTTGCTTTTTTAAGGTTGGCAATTACAGTTGTTTCTCCAGCAGTATCTTTCAACGCGCGATAAATTGATAGAGCCTGATTTAGATGAGAGGTAGCCTTCTTCTTATCTCCCATCGCTAAGTAACATTTACCTAAATTGTTAAGTGCAGAAGCTTCATTATCTCGATTTCCTGCAACACGACTTACTGAAAGTGACTGACTATAGTATGGAATTGCTTTACTACAGGCGCCGCTAAATTCATAAACATTCCCAATATTGCTTAAAGTAACAGCTTCGCCATTACTGTCGCGCAAGGCTCGAAATACAGTTAATGCCTGATTATGGTTAATTAATGCTTTTTGGCTTTGACCTAAAGCTGCATAAACTTTTCCTAAATTTGTTAGTGCAGCAGCCATGCCACTACGATTATTTACAGTACGGTAAATCTTTAATGCACCCTCAAAATAAGATATCGCTTTTTGTTTGTCGCCAGTCCTATTGTATAAAACTCCTAACCCATTAAGTGTTGCCGCTTCTTTATAATTCTTCTGCTCACGAAAAATAAGTAAGGCTTGGTTATAAGATTCGAGTGCTTTCTGGTTATCTCCCAAAGAAGCATAAGCGGCGCCCAACCCATGTAACACGGTTCCCTCTAAATCACGATTACTAACTTCGCGAGTCAGTGGCAACGCCTGAGTATAATACTGAAGAACTTGCTGCTTTTCTCCCAAACTATTGTGAGCCAAAGCTAATAAATTAAGTGTTTTTGCTTCCTCCTCCTTGTTCCCAGTTTTTTGATAAAGCTTTAAAGCTAATTCAAAATTGGCAATTGCTAACATAGTTGACTCAATCTTGCCTATCTGATTCAACGATATCCCCTCGTTAACCAACTTCTTCACGTCAACCCCTTCAACCACTTGCGCCTTAACTATCATTGGCGCCATATATGTAGATGTAGATAATATTCCAGCCAAAGTTAAACCACAAACTTTTGAAGAAAGCATAAACAATACCCATCAACTACAATTTCACTACATTAGTTTTAAAAAATAATCAAAAAATAGTCTCAGCTAAAATATATATTTTTAATATTTATTTACATATTGAATTTTAAGTAAAATCAAACACCAGTATGATGTAAATGTGCTTTATAACAGGCATCTTTAAGTGTTAAGTAAGTAGCAATAAACACTTAATGCGTCTAAGAATTTTGTTAGATGTAAGTTCAGCAATAATTCAACTATTATTGCTTTATATATAGAAGTGGGCAAACTATGTGTTTTTCATGGGTTTCTGTTGAACATATCATCTGTGTCCAAGGAATTGGTGTCAAATTGGCTAAGTGCCTGAGTAGCGGCTTGATATTCATCAGGTTCCATGCCAAAGGCAAGAGCGGAAGATTCCTCAAAATTACGCAAATCAGTGATTTCTCGTTCATTCAGCGGACGCAAAGTATTAACATTTTGCTTGTCGAAACTATCCTTAGCATCTTTAGCGTGATTGATACCAAGTGGTCGATAGTATTCAACAAGCCGATTAAATTCTCGAACTGCTTCCATTTTTTCAGCACTAAGCGCCATCACTTCGTCTACACGGCGCCCGTCACCAGCAATCTTTTCAAGATAATCTTCACGCACAGAACCATCAAAGTTGAGTATTTCTTGTTCAAAAGAGGTAAATATAGCTTCATATGCAGTGTAGTCAACCCATTCTTCAGGCGCCTCTTCATCAAGTTTTCTCAATTTCTGATATTCAGTTTGAAGTCTCAACCCTTCTTTCTCAATATCAGCTTCACTCCAACCATTACCTCTACACCGAGCTATATAGTTTTCAGTCAGATTACCATTTGAATCAAGCTTATGTTTCATTTGATTCAACCACCTCAAAGTTTGTGAGTATTCCATATTATTTATCCTTTATTTAAATTTATGTCTATCCAAGCAAAGCATTTTGATACCCGTCTCAACAAGTGGATTCATATTGACGGAAACCAAGACAATCAAGAATCTATACTACAAGAAAAAATATCAAACACACTACTTGAAAGGTTTTTACCAGGTAAGCAGTTTTCCTTTGGTCATATGGATGACCAAACCACCTTTGAACAACTTGAAAACCATCCTGATGGGCATAAACTGCTATTATCTTCCAAATCTCGACTGCTGTATGGCTCCGAAGATTGCTTAGAAGTAATAAACCAGCTATGCCCCGACAGTAAAGACAGAGGCGCCTACGGTTCAATATTTTTGGGTGGATGCCGCACTGCCATTGACACTGAGTTAAATGTGTTAATTGTCGATGACATCACTGGGGAAAATGGCGGGATAATAGAAAAAGACCAAGCATATAAACTTACAGGTGACTGCTACGGACAAATATCCGATGAAGTTTATCGCCAATTAACTGGTCATCAAGACGGTGATAAGTACCGTGTTATTCAACACCGCTTTGGTTGGACACCTGAAGATGGTGACGACGATAAACATAGATTCGGCAAAGGGACATTCCGCCCCGCTAACCTTAATGAAAATACACTTGACTACACCAGCCCATCAAACAAACCAAAAATTGATGTAGTTATACCTTTATCTTCGTTCAAAGGTACTGATAAGGACAACCCAAACGGCGCCAGCAAACCACAAATCAAACCTGGTCTATACAAGCAAAAGGTATGGATTGGCGAAAAATCTCAAAGTGAACTAGGTAAAACTGCTATTTCGCAAGTAGTTGCTTCATTCCCTAAAGGTATGAAGGACTTCACTGAAATTATTGAACTAGAAGCACAAAAACTGGCAGAAGCTCAAAAAGACCCTCGCAAACTCGCTCAACTATACTGCGAAAAATATGAAAAGCGCAAAGAGTTCCTTGAGGAAGAGGCGACCAATTTAGAAAACGAAATCACTACTGAATTTGACCAAGACAAACAAAATAATCTTGATAAATTACGCGAACGTCTTAATGATGATTCATTTATTTACAAAATTATTAAAGCCGACCTCGCCGCCGATGCCCAACTACTTGAAACCGAGAAGGTAAAAAACGCACTTACAGAATTTGTACAAAACGAATGGCGTGATATCGCTATTGGCAAAAAACTCACCTTCGAGCGCGCGCTTGTAATTCCCTCCAAAGACCTCAAAAACGGCGAAATCTGTATACCAAAATATGAAAATAACGAAGAAGTATTAAACTTTCGTTCCCCTTTTCTCAATTCAAACGGTATGTGCGTATCAACCAACAAACTCGTTGATGATATGCTTGGTCCTGATGGTAATAAACTCGAAGGTATTATTGTAGTTTCAGACGAAACATCTGAAAAAATGTACAAACGTATTTCTTCAGAAATTGAAAAAATACTGCCAGATGCTAAATCACAAAACATTAAATTAGATGGTATAGAAAATTACCTGAATAATAAAGAATATGACAAAAAGGAGATTCCTGATAAAATTCAGTTTACAGACAAACTCAACGAATATATAGCTACGCTAAACAAAGCCGGATATAACATTGATTTATTACCATACGAGTCTGAGCAAGAAAGGCAAGCGCGCGATTACGACGGTGACTGTATTGGCTTTGAAAAGGCTAGCAAATACCCAAACCTTGCACAAGAAGCTATTGAACGCAATACACCAGAAAACGCCTATTTACCAACAATTAAGGAAAAAAAGCAGTCTTTCTATAATGAAGATGGTACACAGCCTTCATTTGAAAGAATTGCCAAACACATGAGCGATGGTATTAGTGTAGGTGTAATTAATAACCACCTTACATCAATTGAAGCACTTGAATCAGAACAAGAAATTATTAAATTATATGGTAGTAGTGAAGAAAAAATACAATATGTTTCTGAAGTAGCAAAACACTATTACAAAACCTTAAAAAGAGAAAACCCTAAAAAAGAATATACTATTATTCCCGAAAAATACAAAGAGCCAATGCGTGAATTTACAAAATTGGCATATAGTGCTACATCTAATAATTCACCAGAATTAGCGCTTCAAGCAATGGCGGTTAATAAAGAGATGTACCGCGAATTGATTGCCGATGCTGCATATCAAAACCAAATTGCAGTTGACTTGTTTAAAAGCGCCAAATCACCTGATATGAAGGCAATTAGACAAAATTCACGTTTACTACATCGTGAAGTTAATTATATTAAAGACAAGAAAGGTAATAAAGTATACGACACTGAAACAATTAATCCAACTGGACAATCACCAGTAGAATTACTAATTGCCAAAACAAACCAGTACTTCCGCTCATCACAGCTTGAATCACGCGAAATTTCACAATTTAAAGATTTATTCAAAGACGTTGAATTCACTAATAACCAACGTTTAAGGGCAACCTTAGCTAAAAAAGAATTTGATACTGTATTCACCGCTGCCTCAATGCTATCAAGGCGCCGTGAAACCGAGAAAGGTCCAAGCATCGATTTAACTTTACCAAATGACATTAAACTCGATGTTACAAATCTACTTGATGCTAAACATCCAGATGTTTGGAAAGCAAAAACACTTAAAATCAAAGTACAGCCAATTGATGAAGATAAGGTTACTAGCGACAGTCCACACAAGTATGAGATACTAGCACAAATTAATGGCGCCGTTGATAATGAAGGAAAAGATAAATATTTGAAGCTAGGCAACATTTCTAAAGAACAAGAATATGGCTTAATTAAACAAACAGGTACTCAGTTTGGGCAAGTATATAATATTAAAAATTTTGATTTTCAACCAGCTTTAAGCGAAGGGCAAGTTAAATTAATGTTTGACAATGCTTATGAAATAGCCCAAACATTTTACCAATCAATACCCGAAGATGAAAAATTAAGTATGGCTGCTGCTACTTGGGCAGTATCCACAACTAAATTTGCTAAAGACAAAAGTCAAACTAGTAGTGAACTAGAAGAAAGTGAGACAGGAAATAGCGAAATAGTAGCCAAAAAAACTTCTACTTTTGTATTTGCGGCATTTGAACAAGAAGTAATATCGCGTGTAGAAAATTTACAATTCAGTCAAACTAAGCTTACTAATATTGACAAAAACAGTCCTATATTCCAGCAGGAAAAAGTTGAAGTTCGCTATAACATTGACACCAACGGCAAAGATATAATCGAAGTTAAAAATCAAAGCGGGGAATATGAATATTTTGGTAATTTAGAAGCAGAAACAGGCAGAATGCCGATTGGTACTACTGCTGAAGCTCAAATAAGCTATAAAGATATTTATAGTGCTAATATTACAACGCAAATACCAGGGACAACACCAGTCACATTCAAAATTACAGAATTAATAAAGCACGATTTAGGTCAACAATATTTTGATGGGAAAGAACTTCAAGAACTAGAAATAAGAAATATACATCGTCCAATAGATACTTATACAATTAATATAAAAGATGGTAATAAGTTTATTAAAGTTGGTAATATCGACGAAAGCTCTATAAAAGAAGGTATTGAGCAAGGTTGGTTGCCAGAAAAAACTGGGGTTGCAGGAGCGCAATTAAAACTTAAAATTACTCAAATTGTTTCGAGTAATAATAGTTATGCTGTTGGTGAAACTCCTGAAGGCAATCTTTTAAGGGTTAACCTTCACAAAGATTTTAAAAATGCTAATTTAAATAATGCTGAATATAGCGACGTATATATGAAAGCATATAGTACCAGCAATATATACGTAGCTACCATTAAAGGAGAAGCAATAGGATTAATTGGTGAACATAAAGAAGTAAACTTTCCTCAAAGAACACATAAGCAACCATCTTTAGTTCAACAGCTTATCAACAATAAAGTAATCGAAGCAAACACTACTACAACTACCATTCCTGTTAAAGTTGAAAGCAAAATAAGCGCTGCCAACGTATCACTAAATCAAGAATCAATAAAATATCCTGAAGAGTGGATTAAACGACTTCAATTACTTAAATATGCTGAGAAGCAACTAACAGAACAAGAAAGCAAGGCAAACAATATAATAGCCCAAATCAACGCACGCGATACCTTAATATTTCAAGATAGTCAGCAAAAAAAAGAAGGTGTATTTGGCATAGCCGTTGATAAAAGCAATATTGAAAATACCAAAAAATATCTAGAATTGAATAATATAAAGTACGCTGAATTGCCTGCTTCTCAGACAAAGCTAGAAGACAGAAAAGGGATGTCAGTATTAATAATTGATGAATCTTCTGTCAGCACAGAAAAGATGAAGTCAATATTTCTCAAAGATGGCAGAACGATTAAAAATAGTGATGTACCATCAAAACTACCCATACCTAAAGACCAACTTGTATACTTTACTAACCCAAAGGCTGAATATGGTGATAAAACAAAAAGTGCAGTTGGCTTTGTGGTACCAACCAAAGATGCTGACACAGTGCAATCATGGATGGAAAACTTTCGTGCTTCAGTTAGCCAACTAACTCTTGGGAATACTACTATAGTGATGGCTACATCCGCATCTGTAAATAAACAATTAGAAAATATACTTTCTAAAGAACTTGGCAAGCCCTTAGATGTTAGCATTACAGATGGCTATGATAAATATGAAACAGCGACCACTAAACTTAAGGAAGTTATAGCAGTTACAGATTATACAGCATCTCAAGCAATCACCAAGCATCATGAAAACGAATATTATACTGTACTTAAGCAATATGCAAATCGTCCTAAAGCGCTAAAAGCTGAAGAAGAAGAAATACTGCCACTGGCGCCTGTCGCACCTAGCGTTAATGAATCCTTACCGCAAAATTATAAAAATGTATACGAGTTAACACAAGAAGATAGATTCTATTTGCCTGTGGGTAGTACAGGTATCGAAAACGCTACCCAATTAGATGATTCACCAACACGCCCAAGCATTGCACTTAATTTTGATGAACACATGTGGCTTGATTATGGGAAATCTACAGTAATCGCAGTTGATTTTCGGGAAATAGAAAATGCGCGCGAGCTACTACACTTAAACGCCATTAGCTTTGATGAAGCTGTTGGCATGAGTTACATTGGAGGATATAGTACTGATGAATTAACAAGCTTTTTATCAAACAAAGGGTATTATACCTTTATAATTAAAAATGAAGATGTTTCTCAGCAAGAATTAGAATATATTAAACAATCATTAAATGTACAAAACGAATTCAATTCACAAAACGAAACATTAATAGGCGCCAATAAAGCTACAAATTTTCTTGAGCAGTTGCCGAATGCACCAGAAAATATTAACAATATACTCAATCAATACATTGAAGATAAAGACTTATTCTTAAGTCAATGGCACACTCATGTTCAAAATGAAGCCGAACTGTATGTTTCTCCTGAATATCCTCCAACACAAAACTTAGTTTATTTTATTGGTAAAATCCAGTCCTTGTCAATGGAAGAAATTAATCAAGAAGCGAAACAATTAAATGTGCTTGAAACAGCTTGGTTAAAACTCGCCACCGAAACTGATATTAACTGTCCTTACGTCAAAGAAGGTGAAGAATGGAATAGGTTTCTTAATTCAACACTTTTCGACAATTTTAATAAAATCAGTACACATATTGAAAAATACACTAATACACAAACTGCAACTCCTAATACCCAACCCCCAGAGCAAACTCAACAATCGAATATTTTAGATACCAAAGTTGGTATCATTGTTCAACAAATTAATCCTAAAGCCGAAACAATCGGCAATGGCTTTAACCAATCTCTTGCAGAAAAATATCCTAACGTAGCTAAAAAATTTGAGGAAAGCAAAGAAACCCAAAAGGGTGTAAACTTTGTTCGTATTAATGATGATTTGTACGTTGCACAAATCGCATCGCAAATTAGCAGCGACATTACATCTAAACAAACAGACTTTAACAAACTAACTGCTGGTTTAAAAGAAATTGCTGATTTCGCTGATAAGAATAATTTACCAGTATATATACCACAAGGTTTAGCTGTCGAAGGTAAAGGCAAAGAAAGACTATCAAGTTGGGACAATGTTAAAAGCATTATTCATGAAAATCTTCCGAGTGCTGAAATTTTATTACCCAATCAAGATGCCATTAATGACATAAAAGAAAGAAACAAATTAACAAATGCTCCACCAACAGAAAATCTTGTTAGTTTGATAGGTAAAGCTGAAGAATTATCACAGGAAAAATATGATACCGCAATTAATTATCTATCTCCAAACGAACTAAAATGGGTATTGGTAAATTCTGGCTTGGGTAGCGAAAGCTTACCTGACTTAAGTAACGAAAAAGAAAGAAAATTAATTTATAAAATTTTTGAAACCGAATATATATATGATAGACTACTTCAATCGACCGCTTCTAGAATAAGCGATGACGTTCTTACACAAATTACAAATCTTAATAAACAGCTTGACAACGCTACCACAGCAGAAGAAGAAAGAAAAGCTGATAATACAAAATCAATATTAGTTGATAAATATGGCGAAAAGCTGTATTCACTCTTGGAAGAAAAAGCAGAGCAAAAATCACAGTTAATAACACTTCCTTCTTCTCAAGAAGCCAATAAAAATACACCTATAGAGATAATGGGCACAATATCAACTACTAAAATTGAAGAAATTCGCCAGCATCTCGAAGCAAACTATATTCAATTACTAGAAACAGATGTATCAAATTACTCACCAGGTAGGCAAGTAGGATGGGTAGGCGCCAAGTGGGAACTTAACAACAAAACTTTTTCATCTGGAGTGCAAGACAAAAAATTAATGGAGCTTCTTAAGCAAGTTTACCCAGATGGCGACATTGCACTTGTTACATATTCACCAAATCCAGGTCAAGGCATTAACTATCATCGCGATGACTCTTATGCTGCAAACGAAGCACGCAGTATTAATATAGGTAATTCAGAATGGGGGTATCAACCAGCTAAAAGTAATATGGAACAATCACGCGATGAAAAAGCTAATACCCCAGTCGATGAATTTAAATTAGCATCGGGTACTGTTACGAGATTTCATTCTAAAAATGCACACGCAGCACTCAACACCGAAGCTGGAAGATGGAGCATTAATATTTGGTCGATAAAGGATTTATCGCAAAGCAAAGAAATTCGTGAAAAATACAATAATTTTCTACAATCAAACCAACCAGCGCGCGCGGTAGTCACTTCCAATAAAGACTTGACTATCAAAACAGGTGAATGGGCGCCAGGTGGCACAATCCAAGTAGACCGTCAGTATCCATCGATAGCAGCAGCAGAATTAGCGCAAATTATTCGCATCGGCAACAATACTCAGCAAAATGCAAAATCTCCAAATATACCAGATTCACCCAAAATATCAGGTAAACCAGTGACAATGGCATGGGATTTAACCAATCCTGACAAAAACGCTGGTGCCACTACCACCATTGATGCAATGCGCGGGAAAGGACGCGTACATTCCACCAGAAGTGAAAACTACTACGAAAAATACGGCATCAAAGAAGGTGATATCGCACTCGCTGAAGGTAAAGACGGTAAACAAGTCGCTTTCCGTGTAGGCAAGCAATACAAAATTACCAAAGAAATGATTGGTAATCCTGATTATCAGCGCGCGTGGGTAAATTGGGAAAAACATAATGTTAGCGAGCTGTTGACAAGGCAATCTAAAAAAATTGATAACAAGCAACCTCTGTATGGTTTATTTATGGAACCACTAGGGGACTATACTAATGGCAAAATAGTACCATTCTCAAGTGTCGAAATAGGCTCTGCTGCTTCATCTGGTATAGGCGCAGTACTAAACAATGCTACAAGCCTTGCTAAAAATTCAGGGAACCTAACATCAGATTACGAAATATCAATAAATGGTAATCCAGAAGCACCTGCTGGTAAATACGGTAGAGAAACACACCAACTCAAACCAGCAGGCGCCCCATACAAGTCAGCCGAACATGCCTATGAGCATCAAAAACAAACTGACCCTAATAAAGATACTTACAAATTAATGGTAGAAGTGCTACAAGCCAAGCTTGAGCAGCATCCACGAATTGCTTCCACCATTACCAAACTTGGAGGTATCGACTACCTTGAAAAAGCTAAAGTTACCAATCAAAACGATAATCAATGGGAAGGAATTGGCAAGGAATCAAAATTTATACGCGCGCTCTCTGAAGCCTACACCAACGTAATTCAAAAAACGCAAAGTAGTGAGCTTCTTACAAAGTTGGGCGGGACGGAAGCCGACACCTCTTCGAGGTTCGCCACTTTGGCGGAAAGGAAACCGTTCCCGCCAAGTGGACTCACCGCCCACTTTGCGCTTCCTCCCAAAACTACCAACCCACTTGCTTCCCTCGCACCTCTTAACGAAAGAGTAGCAAAAAATATGCCGAAGGATATTGCTATGGCTGAAGTCGCTACTCAATTTATTGGTAAGTCTGCGGCGCCGTTAGAAACACCATCATCCACACGCAATTACACTGAAGCATGGAACAAACTTGGGCTTGCTAATACAGGTAAATATACCAAAAACGACACAATCATGGTCAGTGCCAATGGTCCTTGGCGTGGTGTCACAATGCTTCAAATAGAACAGATTTTTAAAAAACATTATGAACCGCTTCTTAGTAAAGGAGTAGAGGCAAAGGCATCTTTTGTACTTGGAACTGCCGATGGTGGCGACCAACTAATCAAGAAATTCCTTCAAGAAAATGGATACAAACTTACTGATAGTGGTAAAGGATACCTGGTTGCTAATGTAAATGAAAAGGTTAAAGACAGCAACACGACTGAACCACCTCAAGAAATACCAACCAAGAAAACCACTCCGCCACAAAATAATCAAACAAACAATATCGCACCAGGCATTGTCATCAACTCACGCTCCACAGAACTTGGCGCCGCACTAACAAGTACTACCGTCAAATCAAAGGCGCTTGGTGCCATTGACAAAGACTATCCAGTATCGTTCAGAGATAATATAGAAGTATTGAAAAATAGCGTGAAGGTAGAGCCTTATACAGAAGACAAACCCAAAGGCGCACCATTTGCATCGCTTGAGCAGGCATTCCAGGCATATAAAGAAAGCGTACCACTGGGTGAATCACGAGTAAACTTACTAGCAGAAATTCAACAAGCACGCTTCGAGCAACACCCAGATTTATTACAGGCTGTAAAAGATAATGGCGGAGTAGAATGGTTGAAGCAGTGTGAGTACAAAGTGGGCAGTAAAAACGAATACTGGGAAGGAAAAGGAGAAGAGTCAAAATATATTCGTAGCCTTATTATTGGTTACGAAAAAGCTATTCAAAATACAATCGCTTCAGAACAAAATCAAGCAACAAATAATGAACACACATCATCCACACCTCCTGCACCCAAAGAAAAAAATAAAGAAGAAGATAAAGTTACAATCAAAACACCTAATGTATCAGTACCAACATTTGACACGACAGATGACACCATTGAACAAATGCGTGCTGGAACATTATTAATGTTAACTAAATGGCAAGAAGTTGCTGATAAACTAGGAAGAGATGAAAGATATGTAAAAAGAATTGGGGATATTATAGAATCTTACCAAAACCGTGAAAACCTTAATCTTGATAAAGCCTTCCCGCATATGAAAAAAGACATGAACGAATTAGAAACAATAAATGATATTACGATGAGAGTGCAGCATGTAGTAAGAGGTATAGGGGGATTGAATACTAACACTGTCAAAACAAAAAATGGATACCAATTCGCTATAGATTCAAATAGCAGAAGTTTACTTGCTAAAGATGAAAATAACAATACTATTTTATTAATTAAAGATGGTAAAGTTAAAACAAATGCAGTCAATGAAAACTTTATCAAAGATTTGAAATATATGAATTTTCAAATTGATAGCGCATTAACTAATGTAAAAACTCAATTAACGGTATAGAACTATGTCAAATTTTATAGAAATCGTAGACAAAGTTAAAGAAATGACAGGCAGTAACCTTACGTATGCACAATTCGCTGCCGTTTTTAAAGACGCAATGCTAAATAGCACTCTTAGCAAAGAAAGACAAGAGCAGCTTAAAGAAGAAAGTAAATCATTAAGTAATGATAAAAAAGAAGATATTTTAAAAGGTATAGGTAACTATATTATAGCAAAAGAAAATGAACTCAATATACCTTACAATAATTCAAATAATCAAATCATACAAAGTAATGAAACTAGTATTAAAGACGAATCTTCTATAACAAATATATCTACAAAAAATAATTCAAATGCTTTTGAGCAAAATCATAAACCTACAGCTATAGCCGACAACAAAACACCTTTAATCGAAGAAGATAAGAAGATAGATTTACCATCACCCTCTGATAATGAGGTAAAGCAGTACGTAATTCCAGTAGTTGCAGATAAAATTGCTTCCTACGGCAAAAGCGATATCAATAAAGACAGTATCACTTATGAAAATGAAAACTTTACTGCTATGCTTCGTTTAGGAGACGAAGAACAGCGTATAACACTCGACAGAAAGAATATGTCTCCAGATACAGCTAATGCTTTAACAGCTAGTAAAAGCAGTAAAGAACAGGAGTATCAAATTATCCTGAATAATTTGACTCGTGATGAGTTTGAAAGATTCAAAGCACTGTTTGAAAAAGCTAATCAAGAAAAAAATAATACAAATAAAGACCAACACAAATCAGATGAATTAGGTTAAATAGACCATTCGACATTACTAAATTCAATTGTAAATGTTGTACCAACTCCCATCTCTGAATCAATATTTACAGTTGCTTTTAAATAATTTGCCACAAACTTTATTATAACCATACCTCGTCCAAATCTACTATTCTCCTCTTCATCTGAAGACATTAAATATTTACGAACTATTGAAAGTTGTTCAGGTGTCATCCCAACACCAGTATCAACTACCAAAAATTTTAAAGTTTCATCATCTTTTAACAAAGTTAATCTAACTATCCCCCTTCCCAGACTATATTTTATTGCGTTAAATAATAAATTGTACACCATTCGCCAAATATATGTATAATTTGCACGAACAAAAGGCTTTTCATCTAAATTATTATACACAACATTGATGCCTTGAGTTGCCGCATAAAAACTAAGCTGCTTAACAACATTACTAATTAAGTCAACAATATCTATAAATGAAATATTTTTTTCAATCAACAAACTATCTAAAGCAATTGAAGAATAAGGCACTGATAATAAAACATCTGTTATATTATCTAACTGGCTCAGTACTGATTCAAGAATTTCATCAAAGCTTTTAATCTCTAGATTATTGCTTAAATGCTTCATCTGCATTTTTATTAATTTGACCGGAGCATACACGTCATGAGACAAATTTAACAAATATGATTTAAACTTCTCGTTAATTGAATCAAAATGATTAATGTTTTTATATAGATTATATAAGTTTATTATACGACAATATAGCTCTTTATCTTGATACGGATAAAGAATAAAATCGTGAAAGTCTATTCCTTCAAAATCAGGATACGATTTCATTATTTTTAATACAGGAAAAGAAAAATCTAACTCTATAGACTTATCATTGTTAAAACTAGCATCCAACAATATCGCATTTTCCGTTGGTCGGTGACTTGGGTAGTCATCTATTATTTTTGTGTTCAGTCCAAGCAATTGCAACGATTTAAGTAGTTCTCCTTTGAGGTGAAAATCGTTGCTCAATATATAAACAGTTAAATTTAACACAGCAGCATCTATCTTTTATTTTACATTGGAATACTAATTATAAAAGCACAAATACTTAATAATACTCTATCGACAGTATTAATTTCAATATCAAAAAAGTTTTCAATAACTTTACACTGCCTTTAATTGTTTTTTATATGTTCAAAAAAGAAAAAAAGATATTATGAAATACCTTGTGGCATACAAAAGAAGTGCTGTAGTATTTAATACATATTTTCTAGTTGAGCCAAACTGCGAATCATGAATGTAATAAATGCGGTGCTAATTGAAGATGATGAGTTTAGCAAATTTGGGATAAGGTGTGCCTTAGAGAATGGAAATACTAATATAAAAGTCAAGGTAGTAGGAGAAACTAAATTTGGTATTCAGGGGTTACGCATGGTTGAAGAAATCTTACCAAACGTTGTGGTATGCGATATTGGCTTGCCTGATATCGATGGTATACAAATAATCGAAAAAATAAAAAGTAAATTTGAAGACAAAATCAAAATACTTGTAGTCTCTGGCAACATCAACCGAGATGTCGTTGCTGGGGCAATCCAAAACGGCGCCGATTCCTTCTTCAGCAAATCTACAGATGTCACAAAACTCATTGAGGCAATTTATGTAACCGCAAAAGGAGAGTCTTGGTTAGACTCGAATATCAGTAAAATATTGATTAACAGTTTCCGAAAAAGTTCCCACAATTCACAGCACGATATCACAGAGCGTGAATTAACAATACTGAAACTAATTGCACAAGGATTACAGAATGACGAAATAGCCAACAAGCTATATATAACAGAGGGTACAGTCAGATGTCATACACATAACATTTTTACAAAATTAAACGTAAAAAATAGAATACAAGCCATAAACCAAGGCGTGCATCTTGGGTTAATTGATATACAAGGTGTGTTTACCGAAAGTGAAATTATAAAAATTAGTAATGACTATGACATTCCTTTGTCTAAGAAGGTAAAAATGCGTAATTTTATAAACAATAAATAATTATATTGAAAATGTTTAAATTTAAATTATTTACGATTAGATGGAGTGGGAATGGCTCCACTTATATCTATGATGCATGAACCTTTAAACTTAGGCTGTTCGGCACAACCTCTTAGAATAGTCGTATTTTTTGTATAAATATTACGGGCTATTTTTCCTTCGTCTGACCGCGCCCACTCAAGCAGTTGTAAATCGGCTTTGCTCAATGGTTTATTTGATGCAGAAGTGTTGGCTCCAATAGATGAAAAAAGGAATATGCCAATTCCAACACCTAACGCTAAAATGGCGCCAACACCTCCTGCTATTTGAGCAATTTTCATATTACTGAGCGTAATACTAAGAGGTATATTAGCTCCAGTAGTTTTGATTAAGTTTTTTGCTGCCTCAGCGATTGCAGTTTCTTGGTTTTGTAGCGCTACCCGCGCGGCATAATCCAGCTTTGTATCTACCATTTGCGTCCATCCGTTCGCTATTTTAGATATTTGACCTGGTAACTGCTGTAGCATGTTCTGGGTTTCGCCTATCTGAGCATATACATTAAAAATAGGGTCGTCTATATCAATCCCCATTAAACTAATATACTCATGCAACTTATTTTTGTCTTCTAGAGAATCGACTTCCACGTTCATATAGCTAATCCAAAATATTTGAGTAAGTTTTTATCGGAATAAATATTTTTTCTAAATTTATGCAACCAATTAAATATTAGCGAGCGCTCAACAACGCCAAGCTTTTTACTAATTTCTGCATCTGTTTTTTTTGCCGCACCATCTGAATAAATACACGCAGCTTCTTCCAATCGAGAATATACGAATTTACTTAGCGCTGGTAACTGCATTATTATTCCATCAAAGCTAGTGATATTTGACTGAATATCTACATCAAAGTAAGGAAAGTTTTTGCCAAAACACTCATTTTTTACTATTACATAATCAGCACTTCCCTTAAATTCTTCAATTAATTGCTTTAAATAGTATAAACAATCTTGCCGATATGATATTGGATTTAAAAATACAACTCTATATCCTATAGAATAAAGTCCTTCTAGTAAACAAGTATCGCGCTCAAATTTGATAAATTCAGGTAATATTTGACCTGGCATATCCATTAATACGACATCAATTTCATCACTAGAATCAAGTGTGCCTATAAATTCATCATAATCTCCACGCTCCATGTTAAATTTATGAATGTCTAGCTTTTTATTGTAAGCATCCAATTTATTGCGATGCCCATTATAATTTGCGTGTACAACCAAACCCTCAGACAAATACAAATCTAACAACAGCTTGCTCATCGTACTTTTGCCAACTCTCGCATCACCTGATGTAATGATTATTCGCTTCATACACACGCTGACTGATGTTCTTCTGGTTTCTTTTCAACCTGTTCACTTTCTATAACAACTTTCTCAGAAAATTCAATTTTTGCAATTTCTTTTTTCTTTTCTCTTTCTTGCAACATAATTTCTCTTGTAAACTCAAACTCTTTATCTGACATTGGCTTAGTATTCAATCCTAGATATTCAGGCGCCAATTGAATATTTTTTTCAAATTCTGCTAACCAAGACTTAATCCTACCCTTGATAATTATACTAGTTTTTTCATGCTGTAGTGCATCACTAAAACTAATACTGTATCCGTCTACAAAATCATAAGTTTTATAAAATAAATCTTTCATCACTATTTCTATAGCGCCCGATGCAATTAGCTTTTGTCTACCTTCCCATTCGTTATAGCGTTCAAATCGCGTCTCATCATCAGCTGAATAAAATAGATTTTTTACAACTACATAATCAACCCTAGTGCTACAATATTGATGCAAAACATTAAGCACATTTACAGAATCAACCACTCGGTTTAATACTGACGCCATTGTTACTCGGTAGCCAAGTTCATCAAGCAATGAGAAAAATGATATTTCACTTTCAAACTTTGCAAAATATCCACCAGACTGCGCTGGCATATCAAGTAACACTAAAGAAAAAGGGTCTTTTTCCAAATCTGTTAGCAGCCTATCAGCGCCCCCTCGCTCAAAAATATTAACGCATCGCACTAGCTTTGGAGAAAAATGCCTTTCTAGTTGAGGATTACGAGTATCTGCGTCATAACCAATGCAAGGTAATTTATTTTTAATATAATAATCAAATAATCCACGCGCAAAAGTACTTTTACCTACACCACCTTTATCACCAGTAACAATTACAAAACGTTTTTTTCGACATGCGTTATTTCCATGATTAGCTTCGTGCTTATCATAATTATGGTTTTCATTTTTTTGCGACATAAAATTAAGGTTTAATGTTGACTAAAAGATAGTTGAGCCAATTAATGTATGCGGATTTAATTTGTAGTGATAAAGATTTATCAATAGCTCTTGCCAACGTGCAAGCAAGCAAAGTTTGTAAAAAGAAACCACCTTCAATTACTTGCAGCATTAAGTATGAATTAGGATTTCTTTTTAATGAGAATATGATTGCAACATCCAGTTCTTGAGCGAGAAGTAAATCACTACGGCTAGTCACAAACGTGTCATAAAGATTAAAGTAATTAAGATTATTAAAACCTAAAACAATAGATGCTGAAGATAAATAGCGATGACGCAATAATCGAGCAGCTAAGTCTGAGGTATGTAAAATTTCATAATCAGGTATTATTATTTGCTTTTTGAGAAGTTTTAAGTAATATCTATAAGACTGCAAAGCATCAAAAGACTGATAGCAAGGTGACTCTATATTTTGAGTCATTTGTAAAGAATGTAAGCATAAATCTCCGCTTTCCTGTTGTCCAGTTAACTTGATTTTTGCTATACCAACAGGTTTTGTATTGGTGCCCGTGTTGCTTATTCTTTTATTACCATTACAAAAATTACTTAAAACAGGTACAATTGATGGTGGAATACCAAAGAAGTTAAATAAATTAGATTGGTATATTGAAACAAGCGAATCAATACAGCTATTACTGTCACAGAAAAACCAAGACAACGCTTTTATACCTTCAACAGTTTTTAGATTAGTCTCATCACTACTTTCTAAAGCCAGCGCTGGCGATAAAGATTTACGTATCCAACGTACAAACTCCTTTCCATGTGAATACCCAAATTGATGAAAAACATGTTTTAACGCTAACCAAGATAAAGTTTGCTTTTGAAGCAAAACTCCATCAATTAACACAGTACGTATACAATCAAGATTTTTGGGTAGAGTACTTGACGTATCTAGTTGTTTTTTTATCGAGCTTTCGTACTTAAAACTATAGCTATTTCTTTTTGCGATAAGACCAAATATATCTTCTGCCAAAAACTCTAAACCACTATCAACATTCAAAACGTTAATAGTTTGTTCCCCAAAAACTGCTTTTATAGGTATGAAAAATTGGTTCATGAAATTAGTACATGGCATTCTTCGTAGGGTAAACTTAAGCGTGTTAATCTGATTCCAAAATCAATTGACGTTTTGTTATGCAGTCCCACGCTCGTACTAATCATGACCCATCAAGGTTTCAAGGGAAAGCAACAGAATACTTAGACATCTATACAAAATAGTATATTTTTTAGAATATATATTTAAGCGGAATACATTTTCTTTAGTTTCAGCTAAAATAAAGCTTAAAGAAAATTATTTATTTTTGAAAAATATAAGCGCTTTATAAATAAATTTATTACACCACGCACCTGACAAGCCTATTAACTCAAGGCATAGCAATAAGTTAAATACTTTTAAAAAACAATCTAATAGTATAGTGGAATACATTAGTTGGATAATTTAAATTTTAAATACAGTCAATGGTGCCTTTACCCGCGCGTAAACCTATAATGAACAACACGCAACACTTCAAAAATACCGAATCCTCAGCCCATCAACATGTATTTTTACAAACAAAAGAGGTATATTAAATTGTAATAGCCTACCATTCTCTAATTTATGCAAAAATTAAAGATAAAACAAAAAATATAGATAGATATTTTATTAATACACATAAATCAGGCATCAACACCACAATATAATATAATATAATATATTTTTAATAAACCATATGTTCCTAATAAATACTGTTTAATAAATTAGTTTAACTTTATTGTTTTGCTTGTTAAAACCGTGCTAATATTGTCACAAAGCTATTCAAAAAATAGCTTATGTAAAAATTTAAGTGAATAGGAAAAGTATTATGGGAAAAGCTAGTCGTCGCAAAAGAGAAAAAATGATTCAAGAGTATTTTCAGATGAAATATCCAGAAACTTTCCAACAAAAGAAGCCCGTACATAACCTAACATCGAATATGTCATTTAATGAAAGGCAGAGGCATGTACTACACATTGAAGCAACAGCGGACGATAAACCACAAATAAATGTAAAGCCTATTAGACACAAAACACCAGATTACAAAAACAACACCCTACCGAAGCTTCCAAGTTATCTAGTAGGTAAGGTATCACAGGAAGTATTTGAGTCTCAATTCAGTGAAGTATTAGAAGCGACACAAAAGCAAACAGACAAAAATAGAAATATTGAATGTGTGGCTCTTTTTGAAAGGGCACTATTATCTTCTAAAGATGAAATTACAGCATTAGTTTACGAACAAGACAGTGTACAACTAAATGTTTTAAACTTGAGCAAATTGCGCTCAATCAATTCTTTTGATATTAAACGAGCAAAATGGCTACAAGAAGCAGAAAAATTATGCACTGAAACAGACGCTCGGATTATTTTCATAATAAACCCAAGTGGTGAAGAGTGGATGGTTTGCCCTAAAGACCAATTATACATGAGGCTAGAAGCTTTCAGGCAAATAGGAACATATACTTAATGAACATCAAAGATGTCTGAAACGCAAGCGTAAATTTTGATTTCTATAATATTGGTGGAGCAAAGTAATATTCATTACGCAACCACTAATATTATTTACTCATTCAAGCAGAAAAAAGAATCATTGTTTATATATCATAATTTTCCCTTTTCAAGACAGCAATTAATTGAGGATAAAAACAACCAGTCATTATTAATTTTGTATTTAGTAGTATATATACAAAATTAATATTATTCACCCTACAAAACAGACAGTTTAAAACGTGTTCAAAATGGCAAATCCAACTCTACTGCAAACTTTTTTACAGTGAGTCCAGCCTAACAAGTAAGCCACCTCCGCACGTAAGTTTTTATCCGTAGTGCAAAGTAGAGCTAGTTTAACGCGGTATCAGATTATGACACGTTAAAATTGCTTTGCACTGATTAGTACAAAAGTTTGTTGTGGGATACTAGACTTTTTGTTTTAAAGCTCAAACTATTACACTGTATTGCTTTGAACGTTCTATTTACTGCTATTTGTTTTGAAAAAATAGCAAGCTTTCGCAACACCCCACTTTTATTACGCCCAAATAATCCTAAATACACAAATTCGGGCGCTTATGCATCTACAACACCTGACTGCATGATAAACCAAACGCTTCACTCTCCAAGCGCGACAAGCATGTAAATATTGAAAAATAATTCACACTGCGATAGAAGGCGCCTACACTATTCACTACCTTCCGCCAACATCATCAACTCCTCGACATCATCAATATCAAATAGAGAATACAACCACACCATCAAGTCAACAAACTGTTGCTGTAATTCATGTGACACCTGGCTCATGCATTGACGAAACCTCTCCCACCCGTGTACTGATGCAATGCCTACCAATTCGCGTACTGCCTCTACTGGGTCAGTTTTAGCTGTTTCACCTATAGCTGGCATGTAAGCATCTCTTATCCACTCTTCATCATCAAACGTATTTTCTGTACATGGTTCACCCTTCACTCCTAGAAGTGCATTCCTGACTAATTCAACAAGCAGGCGCCACCCACCAAATAATTTCCCCAATTGACTCAGACGCGCTTGCTTCACTTTAATAGGTGAATGCGCCTCAAGCTCCGCTTCTACTTGCTTCTGTGTGGGACACAACATACCACACCGAACCAAATTACCAATCGCATTCTTTACCATCATTATTGTCCGCTGCTCACCACCCGCCGCATATGGTGACACCTCAACCGCTTCCCTCGACTCATACTTCACTCCCGGTAACTGAGCAACAATTGGTGCCAATTCATATTCTCCTACAAAATAATATGTAAGCGACTCATCCTTTCTTAAATGTGAGCGCAGTCTTCCAATTTCCTGCAATATCTCGGCGCCTACCAACCCATCAATATATTCCTGCTCACTATAACCTCGACTTGGTTTAATTAATGACGCTACATCAATAGTAGTCATATAGCATAATAAGCTAAATAATACTTTTGTATTGCAGTTCAATTCACCTTTTTTGCGGACATACTCATCTTTCATTAATATCGAGTACTCGGCTTTCATTTCCCCGATATTGGCATAAGGCGCCCCAATACCAATCAAAGCATTAACATCACTAAACCTATTAATACCTCGACCATCTCTAAAATGATACCCATCACCCTCACGAGCAAATGCTTTTCTCTCAATTACTCCCACTTTTACATCAGCATTATTAACTTTAGAATGCTCTAACTTAACTATTGCCTCCCTTAATGCTTCAACCCTTGAGAGTTGTGATTCTCTCCTATCACGACCCAGCACCCCCATATCTCTTATATGCACTATCTCCAAATTTGAGTAATCAGGTGTTTCAGTTTCTAGATGTAGTATATGTTCCCTCGGCACACCCAATTTTAAAGATAAATTCTCAATATTGCTTGTACCATCAAGATAAATATTAAAGGCAGCGGCACGCGCGATATCCCGATGGCGCCCATCGTATACATGTATCGTTAACACACCATTATTGAAAGCAAACCATCCAGGTACATATCCTGCCCACACCTCCAAAAATGGCACCAACCAATTCAATGGTAATGATTCTAATTTCTCTTCTGCTTCTTCATTATGATTAATGCCCAATAATCTATTAAACTTACCCACACCCCGTTTTTCAACTTTGGATAACTTAGAAGTATCAATCGAGTCTGACTTTTGAACCAAAAAATCTAAATTTGGCGGATTATCTAACAAATTCGCTATTTCCTGCCATGTTTCGGACGGCGCCACACCCAACCGGGAACGAATGTCATTATCATCTAATCCATACCTACCCAGTTGTGATAATGGTAATTCAAACAACTTTAACAGCACATGCGCCATTATCAATAAGGGAGATATTGAAGTTGACGCATCAAATTCATATCCTGCTAACTTTGTCTCATTAATTGCAGCAACTAATGCTCCTAACGCTTGAAGAACATCATTATTTCTTACCTCAATTTTCTTTTTAGTACGCATCAATACTGATACTTCATCCCAGACTACACCCACATGTTCATATTCATGATTAATGGGTAAAGGTGCGCTATCTGGGTGCATTCTAATTTGTGGGTTTTTAAGTGCTTCAGATCTTTGAGATAAATACCCAAAGTTATCACCCGACCCTTGTTTACATAAATTGTATAAATTACAGCCTTGACAAATGTTTTTATCACTGCCTTCAAGGTCAAGGTTTTTCTTTCTTGCGATAGCAAACAGTTTTTGACGCGCGCAGTTAGCAACAATCCTCTCTCTGCCACTAGTGCCATCACCCTGCGGGTTCGCCAGTCCGCCCCCGGAGGGAAACCCTCCTTTGCGGCTGGACTCACCATGAATCAGGAATTGTTTACCATCAGATGTCAGGCGGGTGGGGTCTTTCTCTAAACCTGAGTGACGGGGAAATACATCAATATAATTTCTTTCAATTGTTATTGTAGTTGGGTTTCTATGGTCAGACGCAAGGTATATCAATTGCTTAACAAGCAGGTACTCAGCAGTCATACTACCAACAGTATACGACTTACCTAACCCTGGCGCCGACGAATCAAGCATATGCGACCATCCCTTAAGTACTGCTTCTTTCCATACCGTCACGCGCTCATCATTTTTATAAATAATCTTGGGACACCCCATTTCTACATATTCACCATAGGTAGGTAGTAAACCAGGTACATAGAAGAAGGGAGTGGAGAGTAGGGAGTGGGGAGTAGTGAAAACTTCTTCTTGTCCCTGCTCCCTTCTAAGAAAGGGTTTACGACGTAACGCACGTTTAATACGAGCAATTTCTTTTTCAACATCATCCCAAAAGCGCTTAGGATGACGAGCCATACTTTCAAATTCATACCATGTGATTAGCTCATAATCACCCAGGTGTTCATCCCCATCAAGGCAATTTTTATCAACCTGTCCCCACCATGCTATCTGTAGTGTGTAACCCCACTTCCTTAATAAATAGTATGTGTTACGGTACTGACGCATCACATGCTTATTAGCTATAGCGCCTGCATCTGCCCATAATACTACTCTCTTAGTCCCATTTAACATGCTACTAGCCGCATCTAAGTAACGCTTGAACGTAAGAGTACTAGCTACAAAGTTACCACCACTGGCGCCTATTACTAACAATTCCCGCAACTGGGAAATTATCCACGGTTTCAATATCCCTTCTGCTATATTGATAAATCCAGACAATGTTCTTTCAATTGGCTGCCTTAACTTTACAGCGTCACAATTGTTACCTTTATCCCAGAAGGGTACGCAAAATGTAAGGGGTAATTCACCATTTTGAAGGTGAGATGAGACTGTCACTTTGCGACGCACGTTAGTTTTACTCGTTGCCCATATATATTTAGGTGCTTCATCACTGCTGTTATCATTTCTAATTTGATAACCAATCATTTGACCATGTTCATTCCATATGGGAACCATGTATCCACTTACACGGTTAGTTAAGCTTCTACCATTGATGGAGGCACCTGCAAGGTTATGGGATATTTCAAAGTCAAGCTTCTGGAACTGGTCTAAACTACGGAAGTTACCCCTTTTTATCAATTCATCACTTAAATTACGACGCTTCAAATCCTCACAATGACACTGATTTAACGGTAACTGGTTTATTAACTTGGTTAATTGATTATGGCGAGAAGCTTCTGATAACGACTCGTTGTGTTGCAGGCGCCTTCTTAACTCCTCCTCTATCTTACGTTGCTTGTATGCCGCAATTTCCTCCTCGGTATATTGTTTCCCGGTATCCGGTACAAACATACCCCATAACCCATTACGAGTTTCACCCCTATATTTCCATCCCGGTGGCGCCGATATTGCATCATTAATATTCATGCAGAAGTGGATATTGCTGTCGGGTAGCCAACCACATTTTGAATCTTGTCCACCACAAACCTGACAACCATTACGTTTGGAAGTGCGCGCGATTTTCATGATACTACCTCCAAATTTATTGTTTTCTTGATTTCAACACGTCGTTCAATAAACTGTAGCCAATCGACTTCATCCTGCGTACACACAACAACACCCAGCAACCGATTCAACATATATTTGTCGTTCGCAGTCGCACAAGGATTAATCAATAACCGACTTATCCTATCCCGCAAGCGTTGATGATGTGGATTTTCGTCTTCTTTACTCAACACAAGCAACTCATCACATTTATATTGATGTTCGTGTAAGTCATTATCAACACTATCCCGGAAGCATACCGTCGCAACTGTATTGGCAACCTTCACCACACGTCCTGTATGGTAGTAGGTTGGTTTTCTTAACATCTTGTTAGGAAAAAAAAATATTGCACCCTCCATTACCGCACTCACTCTTTGAATACGATTCACTTTAAGTAATGCCTCTTTAACAGTTTTCGCCTGCCCATCACTAACTAAATCCAGCACTGAGTCTAAGTAAGGCATCTTCAATAAGTCACTTGCAGGCACAATTCCTGCCGTTTCCAAATACTCCTGAAGTGCAGCAGCTTTAAGTTCGTGACCAAACTGCCGCAAATTCTCACATTTTTCAATCACACGTCTCCCTCTTTCATAGCTATGACGCGACATTCCAATGCGACCACCAACCCTATCTGTGGCTCTCTGTTTCTTTTTGGATTGGTATGGCTCTTGAGAGCCACTCCGGTAATCATCCAAAAGGGCTACTGGGTAATGGGCATATTCATTGTCAATATTAGAGTATTTATGAAGCTCGTCAAGCGAAGACTCTGTAGACTTCATGGCATCTTTATTCTTCCATCGCTCTTTTAGTCCAGATTGGCGCCGCAGAGCTGCTGCTTGTCTTTCAAGTTGTTCCCACTCTTTACCTTCGAGCAATTGTTGAAACTTCGTTTTAGGTCGGTCACGATTAGCAGAAAGTATGAAATGCTTCTCTGCTTCTTCATTGGGAAACGAATAACAAATTACTGGGACTGACTCGATACCAAGGGTAAGGGCTACTCGCAATCGGCGCGCACCAGAGACGACTGTATTGATTGATGTGCGTGTTGATACAACCAATGGCACCATAATGCCATTCTTTTCAATATCTAACCGCAAATCATGTGTTTCTTCGATATTCCCATATATACGTAATAGTTCGGAGTGAATTTCTAAAATATTTGAACTTAAATACTTAAAATTCGTGTCGCTATTCATACGATTCCTCAATTTGATATATACGAAAATAAGGAAAAATACATTGTTACAGCGCTCTTTGAGCAAACACTTATAAAATTTATTAATGCATCCCATTAAAACTTATCGATAACAGCCACGTAAAACTGGTTCCCTGCAAAACCTTAAAAAATCAAAAATTGGTTTTTGATTTTTTATATTTGCTTACAGAAAAATAAACATAGATCGAGTTGTCTATGCGATATTGATGATTCGCTCTAACACATAGATATAATTGGTAAATGCGTTACTTTATCAATTGAAAAACTAGATTATATCTATAAGTTTTTATGTGGCAATGGCAATTAGTAGAACCAGGCAAGGGGTGTTGCTAGCCTTGCCTCACAGAAAGCCCTTGTTACGATAGCTTTGTGTATAATGGTTTACATGAATTTCATCATAACAGAATTTCTTTAATTTGGCAGAAAAACATTAAACAAATTCTAGAGGAAATGAAGATGTTGGCAGTAGCAGAAAGAAAGTTAATTAACCTAATGGAGGATGAAAAGCTCTACTTAAGAAATATTGCGTCTTCAATCGACGAAGCAGCAGCAAAAAGAGCAAAGATACAGCAGATTGCGGGTTAATTGAGGTACAAGAACAACAATTTGTAAACCAATTTTTTAAATGTTTTGGATTAATCAAATCCAAAGCCGTTGCAATAAGGATATCAACCATTTTTGATGTAGTAGGAGAGAATTGACGCAAAAAAGCGTGATTGTTGTGACCACCTTGCGTTCAATTGGATTAAAATCTGGAGCTGGGGGGTGACATATAAAGAACATTGGTGCGCTTCTGAGTGAATCAAAGGCTCAATTGTAGCTACTTTATGAGATGGAACATTATCCATTACAACTACGGTACCTGTCCATAACCCCCGGGAGCAACCATTTTTCTATAAATACTTCAAATGCATTTCCATCCATCGAGTTATTCATTGTCATGACAGCTAATACTTTATTTAAGCTTATCGCTCCAATAACAGAAACTAAAGGTGCCTCGATAGAATGGTTTTAAATCATGCACCGATTCCTAAAGCAACATGAACAGATGCTTGCGAATGGTAGATTATAACGCTTGACAGTTATCGCCCCAATTCTTCGGGGCATTGAAATGCTCATAAATTAACCTGCCTTTACTGCTTGGAGTTTGCTTTAATTTCCCATTATATAAATGCTGAAGCTTTTCATAGCTTAACTAAGCAACAATTTTTGACCTAAACTTTTCAACATCATGCGCTTTTACCTGCCGCGCCAGCATAAACTTAGCAAGAGCCTCGACTCCAATATTCGCTGCTGACGAATACCCTGAAAGTTTATGTTCTTTACAATACGACTTAAGGCTGCGGGCGCCTAAAGCTTGCAACTTATTAATTTCTTGTTCCACGTCGTATAAATTAGCTTTTGGTTCTTGCGGCTCTGTATACTGTTCCATCACAGCTACCATTGAAGCAAGCTGGGTTTCGAGTATTAAATCAGTTTCTTCCACACTCCTTGAAGCAATAACTTCTGAAACTTGACTATCAGAAACACGTTCTACGGCAACATTCTCTTCATCACTTACTTTTAAAGGATTATCGAGAACAATTGAACAGAGAAACATAAATATTACCAAAAACAAAACTAAAGGAAAAAGAACATCATTTATTGCTTGTATTGCAGGTGCAACTTCAAAAGCGTTTGAGGTAAAAAAGAAATTCAACATGGTCATTTCCTTAGAGTGTACTGCTGGGTGTTTGTAACGATTCACCCAATAGCGGGGGACTTAACCCCCGTATTGAATGAACCAACCTAACAGCACACCATCGAAGAAAAGGAATGCTATCTACAAACAATTACACTTTTTGAATTGAAATACCTTTGGTACGGTATAAACAATCAATGAATTGAACAAGATGCGGTCTTAGAATCATAGGCATCCAGCGTTGGTATGGATATTTTGGATATCCATATTTATTAAATTCATGTACCACATACTCAATACCCAAGTCTTTGTTTTTATACAAAGTTAAATAGATATCTTGTTGTTTACCACGGATTTCAAGGAAGCCTATTCCTTTCAAGACTATTGCAAACTCATCAATACAAACACTGTAATCCTTTAATTCATCTACTTTGCGTCTGGAGAAAAACTCCAAATATGCTTCCAAATTGTTTGGCAAATCAAGGTAATCGCTTTTTAATATTTCGCGGTTCCCAAACCAATCAAAGCTAAAACGTCGATTAGTGACATCATCCCATAGAAGAACAGTGCCGTCATCGTATATAGATAACGATATAGCAGAGTTTCTCATGCGTTTATTAATGTCGCGCATCACAGCCGGGTCTTCATATGGCGCCATTGGATAATTTTTACTGATTTGCCTATCAGGGCAGTTTCCATCTCCATACCATCCTTCCTCGTGTAAAGGGCAGATAAGAGAATTTTTAGCGCAATGGTTCACACACCCAATGCAATAATCAAAATCATTGCGTGTATAACCTTCTTCAACAGCACGTTTAGTACGGTTTTGTCTTTCTAAAAAATCTCCTAAAGCAACTTCCGCAGTTGCATAGTATGAAGTAAAAGCTTTTCCAACTATCTCATCAGTACCAACACAATCAAATAACGACATTAAGACATTAGCTTGCTCATCACTAACATTCGCTATAAACGCAGTTCCATCAACAACATCACCTAGAACAATTAGCCTATCACCACTAGCAATTTGTTCGTTCTTGATAAAACGAAACATGTATACTTTTCTACTAGTATCCTCAACTATGTTGAGTCGCTCCTCTTCATGATTTATTGCTGAAGAAGGAATATAGGAAACTTTGTCCTGTTGACGCTGAGAACCTTCGATTAGTTTTTGCTTGTCCTCTTTATTTGCCGCCAAAGCCCCAACTGTGCAGGCAGTAGCAACTGCTGCTCCAAACCCACCAAACCCAGCAAGAATCGTATACCAAGAAAATTTACCAGCATTCCAAACTTTTGCATCTGGAGTTGGCACCTTAACTTCCGTACTACGCACACTGCTAAGACCAATACCTAGGGCGCCATAAAAGCTAATACTGCCTAAAACAATTGCTGTAAATGATGAAATACCAACCGCATAAATCAAATTCTGTAATGTAGATTGTTTGTTCGACATAATTCCTCCAAATGTGATTGCAAAATAATTTTCAACTACTCGCGCCTCAGCATTTAGAAGGGAAATGGAAACGGCGACCATCCATCACATACTCTATTAAATTGACTTTTACTCATAATTGGTAGGTAAAGTGCTATTAATTTTCAGTGAATCCAAGCCACACAATTTCCAAAAGTGGTAGCAAGAATCGAACTTGCTACATGTCCACCAATTGGATTACCACTATTGGTTAGCTAATAATTCGTCAATCTCTGTCTTGACACTTTTCAATGATACTTCAACGTTTTCATGTCCGACTTTCGCTTCGTCATCCCCATATTTCCAATGTGAATAACCTTGCCCTTCACGCATTTCAGTAACAGCGATTGGAAAACCTTTATACTCATCCAAGTACTGTTCTCTACCATCCAATAATGTTACACGTTCCATTACACTACTCCTTTTTCAATCAAAATTTCATTCAGTATTAGTAAATAACGCATTGCATGTTTATGATGTTTACTACCCTCATCAAATAAATCAAACAACCCTAATTCGATACAAGGCATTATTTTACTAAATGGTACAATACTTAAATCGTGTTTAACCATATCAAGTAAATCAAACCTTAAATACATCATTGCCGTCAAACTTTGGCGTAACCAATCAAATATATTCCACACAGTGTGAGCAACATCATTCACACAAGCGCATCCAATTGACTCGGCAACTTCTATTGATAAACTATACAACTTCTGCTCATCAACCATTAAGGCACCTGCTTCCATCGATTCAACACAGTTCCTCAAGTTAGTCGCTAATGATGACATCTCTTGTTTTGACAACAAATCTGATGCTCCTAGCGTATCGACTACTTCCACTAAATTTAGTTGCATACAATCCTCCATTGTTAATAAATTGCTTTAACTGCTCTAATCGCATCGTATAATTCAATCTCGCCTGTAATACCCATCGATATAATCTTTAAAACGGATTTTGGATATTTACCGCGCGCTAATTCCAACTCAACCCAACACTCTATCGCCTTATTAATATCAACTCTTGCGTCATCAGTAATTACATCATCTAGGCTAACTATGTCAAATACATCGCGCCAAGTTTTATTCGCAAAGAAATGAGGCAAAGACTTATTCAGTGCAGTTTGGGATGCGACCACAACTTGGCAGTTGTTTATCATAGACAAATCATACAACCACTCATTTATTTCTTTTATCGCATCTGGGTGATAATTTTGAATATTGCCACCTTCGTCAAACACAAACAGCACTCTTTCTTCAAGTTGCTTAATTGCTTTTAACGTACCTTCAGATGAAACTCCACTTACACACTTAGCTTCGACTTGAAAATTCAATTGTGTAGCAATACTTTCACACACTTCATACAAAATAGAACGCTCTACATTCCTTGGGATATTTACATAAACATATCTCATATTCAAGTCATACTGCAACTCATTAGCAAGCGTACTTTTGCCAGTACAAGCGGCGCCTTGTAAATAAACATTCTTCCCTTCTTTCAGCTTATCAAGAATTTCTTGATACCCAGGAGTTTTCTTGAATTCGCCCTTTGGGCAAACTTCGTTAAAAATATTGCATACTGTCATTTTGTTTCCCCCTTTACTATAATCGCGTTTGCTTCAATATCACGAGCTACAGCATACTTATCCAAGTCCAAACGACTATCAAATATCTTTGCTTCTTCTAACTTGTCAGTTGGTTCACCTTCCTTATCAACATAAGTAGCAGTAACCTCCCCATTTGTTATTTGATGATTGCCTAATATATATGGCGCCATATTATCTCCTTAAACTATCTAAATCTGTTTCTAGCTTGCAAATCCTCAAACTTAAATAGCAGAAGATTGATACATAAATAAATTACAAATCCTGCCATTTTGAAATAATATCCCGCGAGAACCGCTGCAATGATTGCATTTGCGATATCCAATATATTGCGTCTGCCCCATGCTTGGAATATATACAGTAAACACATTACTATCAACGTTGCTATAGCCATAACTTACTTGCTTAATTTAATAATATACTTAAATGTCATTTAGTGAATCTATTCCCAATATTTTATTTATTTTTTTATTTACTTGACTTAAAGCAATGCTTGAGTATTGATTGGCATCAAGAAAGCTTTCTAACAAAAAATCTGGTGTATCAGATAATCTCACCTTCACTCCATCATCACCTTCACTACGATGATAATAATGAGGCACAGGAGATTGGATAATTGTAAGATTATCATTTTTAATAGCCCGTCCTTGTTGCAGACCATCCATAATAAACTTAGCTGCTGCTGCAACATTATCTGCATCACGCGCATAGTTCTTCAAGTACTAGTGGAATTCAATCCATACCACACCCAACAATTCAAAATCACACTCAATCACAAAATTACAAATCAAACTAGTCCACTTCTTTTTTAGTGCGGCATTCATTTTCCATCCCGAACGCGCGCTGTCTATAATTTCATTCATAGTTGGTGGCAGAGGCATCAATAATTTATATATCATCGTCTTTTACCTCCTTATTTAATTCCAATTCAGCAATATGCTTTTCTACCACCTTCTTGTTTTTCTCAAATTTTCTATCACCGTCACGTCCTCCCTTAGATTTACCAAACACCTCAGCCGTAATTTGGTTTGCATCATACCCCCGGCGCCATAGTGTCTGTATTGTGTCCTTGGCACGAGCATCTAATTCCACACTGAATTTGAATGATGAATCAAAATTAGTTTTATTCTTCCCATTTTTAATTTGATTATTAGTAACAATCCTATCAACAGTATGAGGGTCAGTGGTATCCTTATTCAAATACAGTTGTTCAATAAATTCATCAAAATCTAATCCTGAATCCCATGCTGTATATGGGTCAGCAGCGTTTATTATTTCCTCCATTATTTGATTAAAATACTCGATATCATCCGCATCATCCAGGTACAAAGCCTGCAAGCGTACATCAACTTCAGGAGTACGTAATATAAAATCACCTCGACCCAACAAGTCTTTAGCACGCTCATCATTGGGGTCGCCCAAAATTATTTTACTATCTTCAGGACGCGCAACTGCAAACGCTGTTTTTGCAGGAAAGTTTGACCGAATCTGTGGTTTTAATGCGCCAGCATCAGGTCTTTGAGTATAGGCGCCAACATGTATACCCGCAGCTCCCGCTTTACGTAACAACGAAGCGAGCGACTTTTCTATCCGCGCACTATATCCCTCATCACTCAATAACTCGGAAATTTCATCTATCCAACAAATAATACGAGGCATTACATGATTATCAGAATGCAGCTTATTATATTGGTTTATATTTTCAATCCCACTATCCTCCCATTGCTCAAATTCTTGGTAGCGTAGTTCCATTTCTGCTACCAAAAAGTCCAACATATCAGCCGTAGATTGGGCATCTTTACAAACATCGCCGATCAAATGCGGTAAATTCTTAAATTTACCGAACGTAACACGCTTTACATCAGACAGCACCATACGTACTACAGATGGTGGATAACGTCGAGCTAAATACATAATCCCACTTTTTAAAAACTGGGACTTGCCGCTACGAGTACGACCACCACCCATTACATGGGGTGAATTATCATCACAAAAGTTGATTTTGTAGTATTGACCATTTACATCAATACCGCCAGGTATCAATATCTTTTGAATGTCAATTTGGCTATCAAAATCAGCATAATCCCTAAAGTAAGCAGTTTCGCGTTCAAATTTGGGTATATCAAAAGCTGTCCGACCTTTGATACTAGTAATCATCGGCGCCTTGTCAATACCCAACTCATCACCGAGTTGCTGCATCAAGTCGTCACTAAAATTCGCGACGCTGCCGAATTTAACTCCACGACCAAGCTTAACTTCGATACGATTAAACGTTGGCCCACTAACGGCACCAACCAACTCGGCTTCGATTTTAAAATCTTTTAGTACCTCAACTAGCAACTTACCTGCTTCGTCAATTGAAGGTTGATTTGGATTTGCCTGGATTTCAGCGACTGGAATCGTATTTTCATCAACAGTTAATGAAGCCAAACTTCCAGCCGTTTTTAAATCTAACCGAATGCCATGCTTTTGTATTGATATTTTGTCAGCAGTACGCCGACAATAATCAGCAATTATAATATCACCACATTTATCAGCAAGCGATAAAAAGAAATTAATATCTTTACCTTGTACAAATGCTGGATATATATACCACTCTAAAAATGCTTTACGTATTAATGATAAAAAGTGTTCATTAACTGTTTCTTTAATTAAATTAAATACGCTGTCAGTTTGAGTAAATTTATTTTTTAAGTCCATCAAAAATGCTGCTATTTCCGCTTCGCTTGGCACACGATGAACTAAAATATGGTGCAAAGCTAACTTACAAAAAGCATAATCTTCTACATCACAATATTCTCCACAAGTATGAAGGATATCATCATTAGCCATGCCCGAAAGCACTGCACCATATATACTTTCATATAAAAAATTCTGGTCATACTTAATCGTAGTTCGGCAAAGCTTATCACGAAACTCAAGTTGCTGAACTAAACTACTAACATATGATGTAGCGGCAATATTACCAGTCGCTTCAACTGTTTCAATTATTTGCTGACTTGAATACCCCGCAGCACGCGCGTTATTAACATAAACTATTAATGAATTACTATCCATAATTAATTACCCCCTAAAGTAATTAATTGTTTATTATAGTAATTTTTTAACTCATCTATTGTCCGTGGATTTTGATTGTAATTATTACAAATCAAACTAGCCCATACCTTTCCTACCTTACAAAATGCCATTTCAACATTTCCTGACTCCACATCGTTTATAGCTTTATTACGGCGAATATATTCAATTGCCATTTTATCCTGCGAAGGTGGAGTAAAATCTTTCAACCCCAAATCAGGCGCCACATCATTCCACGATATATCTAACATTTGATAAGCACCCGCAGCAGTCGAACAAACACGCTTTCCATTTATTGGAGCGCATTGTTTAATCTTAGGGTGAGTCGAAAAATCGTTAAAAGTGCCATTAAATACCAATTTATTATAACTAGACTTATCACTAGTGCCCGTTTCCGCCCATCTTATCGTGGCAAGAAATGCATTCATTCTAGGCGATAAATTATTAGTGTTATTAAGTTGAAACTGTGACTGTATATTACTAATACCAAATCCAAGCGATTTATTATTAACAGCGACAGCTCCTACTAACACCAAAACACCTACCATTGATAAATGCATGGGCTGAAACTTAAATCGGCGCCTATTACCAACTGTTAACCCAATTATTATCCCACCCAAGCATCCAATTTTCCACGCATCCAATGATTTATTAAACGCGCGCACGTAACATACTTTATCCGCTCCTTTCGATGCTAGTGAGCATGGCAACGACGCAATACCATACGCAACACCAGCACCTACTACACTCCCTGCTATTCCTCCTAATACCAATTTCTCAATCATGTTATCTACCACGCGCTACTTGATTACCTAAAAATGGTCGGGGATTAGTATGTTGCCCGTTGATATGCACTTCAAAATGTAAATGTGGACCTGTTGAAAATCCTGTGCTACCAACAAGTGCGATTACCTGCCCTTGTGTTACTTTTTGCCCAACACTCACCATCAATTTACTTGCATGACCGTATAATGTTGATTCGCGGTTATTGTGCTTAACCTCTACAGTATTGCCGTACCCACCTTTTTCTCCAGCGAAGGTTACTACTCCTGGCGCCGCTGCATAAATTGGTTGCCCATATGCTGCACCAAAATCAAGTCCTCCATGAAACTTACGTTGTCCTGTAATTGGATGAGTTCGCCACCCATACTCGGATGTAGTAGGTACACCCTTCGCTACAGGTAATCGAAACTCAACATTTCCCGCAACACTATCTGTTACCGTTGTCTGTACCGCACTATCAGGTAAAGCAAAAATTCCTTTCAATGTTGCCGAAAATTGAGGCACAACTATCCCAGCAACCATTACCCCAGTTAATACTGCCGTCTGCCAATTGGCATCACCTAATTTAAATCCACTCGATTGCTTCTTACTACGTTTTGGACGTAAATTACTATCACCCTCAAAATCAACAACAAGTTTCATCACAAATCAGAAATACTTAATATCGCAGTCCCAAACATATGCTGCGAATTACTCTTATATCGTGGGTCATTTTCAAGTAAAGGTACAAATTGATTTAAGTGACCTTCACTTGATTGTCCTACCAGACAGGCATAGGAAGTTTTATCAACCTCTTTACTATTGCTGCCTGAATGCTGGTTAAGACCAATCATTCCATTTTGTACTGGCTCACCTGATACATTTCCATCACGATTAACATCACGACGAAAGTTAACTGGCGCCACTTGCACTAAACCACGTTCTCTTCTTCCAAATATTCCTTGATGGATACCCAGGCGCCATGCTTCGTAGTAACCATCCTCAATAAATGCGGCGCCATGCCTACCTAATGGATTTTTAATTGCAGGAAGTCCTGGTTTAATCGTCGCCTTCCATGCTCCAGCAATATATGGTTGCCCACTACGGAACATCAACACAAAGCGCGCGTCTGACCACTCGTTTATACGATTACCACTTGGTTGTCCATTAATGTCGCCACCACGCAAATAAATAATGTTGGTTTCGTCCTCATCCTTTGAAATTGGATAACCTTTACGTTGCATTGCCGCATATAAACGATTAGCAACTGTTGAAGTTTGCTGATTAGACGCGGATGTTAATGTACCAACTTGGCTTTGCAACCAAACAACAGGTGGTGCCGATTTTACTAACTCTGATACTGGCCTAACTACTATCCCAATTGCTAAACCGCAAGTTAAAAGTGGTAAAAACCATTTACCACTGGCATCCTCAACATCAATATCATCCGTATCTACTAACTGATTATCAATAACCGCTTCATCACAATCATCACCGTTATGACTACGACTTAAATCAATTATTAGTCGCATTGCACCCCCCTATTCCTTGCGCGAAAAGTATTCGGTCGTAGTCATTCTTAGGCGGTTGACATGTAGACTTAGGAGCAGGTGATGGAGTAGGGCTGGATTCAGGTGTTTTAGTCGCATTTTCTTGAACTTGCCCCGCTTCCTTAGTCGCTGGCATTTTCAAATTAGTTAAAAGTGCCAGCATTGGTTTACGCACGTCATAAAATTGCATGTACCCTGGTTGCAAGATATTCAAAATAAATGCTGCAAAAACACCCCAAAAAGTCAACCTACTCCACATACCATTACTCCACTGTATCTATAACAGGTGTTGCGAACTTTGGTAACTCTTTTGGAATTACCTCGATTTTCTTTCCAGCCGCATAACCTGGTCCTTGATAGCTGCCATTAAGTAAAAAGTTCACACCAGCTAGAAAAATCAATGCTGTTGTTATAAGTAACCCAACTGGTGACGATACAAAAGTTTTAAGCGTGTAGTAAGGATACCAAACGTATTTCCAAGGATTCTCTGGGTGTAGCCGTGAAGCCTTCCATACTCTGGTGTACGGAATTTCTATGCTTGGTACTGCCGGCTTGGTTATCGTTCGAGCATTAACATAACGAACTTCAGTAGGTTGACTATAAGCTTGTTCAACCGTTAACGGTTGCGCTGCATCATACGTTTGTAAACCACCACAAGTTCTTTGAGTTGCAGCATTTTGATTAACTGCGTTCGATAACATCGTATTCAAAACTGGTACTATTGCACCTGATGTTGAATAATCGACATCGACAAACCCGTTATTTTTTCCGTTACCGTTATTATTCACGTTATTCCGATGTGCCATTCCAATTTTCCTTGTTTAAACTGTGTCGTTATTCCCAAAAATCTTTCGCTTCCATATCTTCCATAAAATCCGAAGGCGGAGTCAGTGATGTACCATCAGCCGTAATTGGTGGTACTAACCTTAAATATGGTTTGTTACCTAACTCAACCGATGGTTGTACAACATGTGGTGCAGATGGCTGTGGTTGTACAATTTGTTGCTGCATTGGCTGCTGTAATTGGGGGTGGTCTTCCTCTTGCTGCATCCCACATTCAGTATTTACTAATTCCTCTACAACATTGTTATATTCACTCAAACCAAAATAAATTAATCCAATAGATACTGCCCCAAATGCTATACCGCTAATTAAGTTTAGATTCCGACTCGGAGATTCAAATACCCGCACCTCAGCGCGCGAACTATTTGAATTAGCCGACCGAATCAACACTTGGTCGCTCGAAGATACCAGATTATATAAAGACAGACCCGCAAAAATAGTGGCGCCAAACAGCTTTGAAACAATTGATGGACGCATCAAAACATCAATCATTTTGATTCCTCCTTAATACTGGTCGTGGCTCAGGTGCAAACTTTTGAATGCCTTGTGGTTGTGATGGCTTTTGGATATCACGCAATTTTTGATTTTTCAAATCCTGTAAAAGCTGAATTTCATCAGCCGTCTTCCTTGCATCACCTAATTGATCTACTGGGTCTTTATAACCCTGTGCTTGTAAATAACCACGCAGCGCCAATACATATGACTCGTTAACTTTTCCAATGTCATTCAACATTAACGAAAAATTGACTTCAGGTATCGATTCCAAAGTATTCGCTAAATCGATTGCTTCTAGCTTGCCTAATGTTAAATAAGCAGCAGCGCCAGTTGAGAGTTTTTGCTCAACTTTTGTACCATCTGTCTTGACATACCCGACGTAGAAACTCGTATTGCCTGCTGCAATCTCCGATAATGTATTGAGTGTTTGAAGCTTCAAAACTTCAAGCGATGGTGTTTCGCCCATGCGATACAAAGGGTGCTTAGGGTCGTTCCGTAAATTACTCAAATCCGATTTTATGTCTTGCGACCACTTGGCACCTGCTAACTGGCGCCAACCAGTCTGAACTCCTTCACCACTGGCAGGGTCAATATTAGTCCGTATGTTTGTGGAGAAGTCAGTTCGGTTTAACTTTTCAACGTAGGCTTTACGTGTAGTAAGAAAATTCTCGCGCGCTTGTATTACCTGCGCCGACTGCGACGAAATACTAGACACACTAGCTAATTCGTTACGCCTATCAGATGAAACTTTCAATACCATCAAAACCGCAACAAGTGTAAATAATGACCCAACAATAGAAGTAAGTACAAGTGGATTGATTTTTTTTATCTTCTTGCCATCAAGCACACCCAATAAGTCAGCCTTTTTTTTATTAGGCACCATTATTCCAGCCCTCCTTGTATTACTTCCAAAGCTGGACGCTCATATTTTTTAATCAAAGAGCGCATCGTAGCTATTGCTGTCCCCCCTAAAAGTAATCCGCTCGCAATAAGTACAGGATGTAAAGCAATAGCGGCGCCCACACCAGTCATAATACCCACCGCACTATTGATTAGTGAATTTGCTGCCAAACCAGCAACTGCATTAACAAGAAAATCAAAACCTGCCATCTTTTAATTCCTTCAATTTACTAGTAACAATAATTAATGCCAACGCGAATCCCACCCCTGCACCCCACAATCCACCCGACACAACTGGAAAAACATCCCTAACTACAACCTTTTCAGGTACTGGCGGCTGCACCGTATACCAACCAGCCGCCACTCCTAATAACGTTGATATCGTTTGAACAAGGCAACCAGAAACAATACTTAGATGTAATTGTGATAAAGCTCGATTGCGATGGTCAACGATTTTTGGCATCACTTGTCTGATGACTTCTTCCCTGATATAGGAATCTTCGAGGTTGATGCGCTCACCGCTTGCAATTGTTTGGTAGGTTGCGTCGATGACCCCATCAACTGTGGCAACTCCCCCCAATTGACTTTTCCCAAAAAACTAGTAATATTCTCCGATACGAGATTATTTGCTTCCTCAAACCCTTGGTTATTTGATTCTTCAGGATTTCCGTTCATCAATCTATCGCGAAGGATGTGCGACGAAGCTTCAATAATAGTTTGGTACCTCACTTCACCCAATTGCTCAGACTGCTTAATCACATCTTGATAAAGCATCCATATAAAACTACCCGGCGCCGCAGCTTCTGGGTCAACTCCAAAACGCTGCTTAATATACTCACGCTTACTAAATCTATTCCCGTTTTGCTGCGCGCCCTCACCATTTCTCATGTTAGCTACATGCTGCGCCGCTTCCATGAAACTAATACCGCCTTTCTCAGCAACAGCTTTTACATTATTGAGAACGCTGACTGTTTCAGGAGGTAACTTATCCCCATCAACAACTTTCAATTCCAATAGCGTACAAACTGCAATAATCTCATCACGCTGCACTCCTAGCCCTGAAACCACTTGATTGATATGCTGCATCGCGCTCTAATCTCCTTAAAATATCTTTAACTACAATGTTGTTTTGATCTACGTACTCAGGGTTTAGCAAAAAATCTTTCAATGACATCTCAATTGCATGTAAAACATAATTCGCTAATCCGCCCATTGGCAACACCTTGTTTTCATACTCTTTAAACGTCAGCCTACAAAAGCGTGTTGCCAAATAAAAAAAATCCAACCTCTCTACATCCTCGTTGTTAAAATACCCTCCCTTTTTTCTTGGTGGTATCACACCTGCCGGCGAATACCAAGATTTGATTGCGTTTGTAGTTACCCCATAACGCTGAGATAAACTTATTCGTGTGTGGATTACTTTACATTCCATTTCTCCTGTCCCAACTAACGACTCACCAACTTATCCGCTAGGAATGGTTGCTCCTTATAATTCAATTTATTTTTACCCTACCTTGAAGGGCAAGGTGGACGCGAAAGTTTAAGTGAAGTTCATTTGAACTTCTTTTGAAGTATCCAGTTGCTTGTTTATAACTAAAAAGTAACTTCATTTGAAGTCTCTTTTGCTATGTTTTTGCTGCCCTTTTATTTCGCTATCTTCTAGCAAGCATACAAAGTAAATATTTGAAGCGCAACAACTTATATATATGAAATACTCAATAAACTTAATTGCAATATATTTATAATATGGAAAATACCTACATGATTATTATCCATAACAAATATATGTGTTTTTTCAAAATTCGTAGTATACTTTGGTTAAGTTTTCATAGTGGCACAGCAGAAATTGCAAACACCTTTACAATATTTGACAACACCACAACTCCAGAAGCAGTAGCATAAATAAAGAATGGAGTAGTGACTTATCAAGCAGAGAATTTGCCCCAATGGACGCAAAATGTGATTAATAAAATTAATGAGCGTGCGTCGGAACGTATTCAAATAGAAAACGATGCGATTCAAAATAATCAACAATAGTAAAAGCATTGGCATTGTCGAAAATACTACGACTAATTTCATAGTACAAAGAATTGACCAAGACACGCTAGTACTACATGACCGCAGCATTGCTTCCAAGGAGGTGGCGCCTGGGCAGAATATTAGAATCGCCTACAGTCATTGACTCAGCCTTGAAGGGTCTGAGCTTGAAATAAGAAAACTAACCACTTTCTGAAAGCGAGTTAAACGAGCAATTTAATAATATTATTACCCGCACGTTTCATATTAAATAATACATCACTTTAGTCTAATATACTCCTATGGTAGTTAACAATGCAATATAACTCACAAAAAAATAAAGTATACAAATCCTTGATATACAAGGATTTTAGCAAATTAGGTCAAAGAAGCGGACTGTTAACCAATAGTAATACATAAGCATTAATTAATAATTTTTACATATATTGTGTTAGCTATTTTAATTTTACTGAGTGCAATAATGGCATAATTTAGGATGAATATTCAACATTTAAATTTATATTTTACTTTCATTAAAATTATACAAATAGTAAAAATTTTGTGTACATTAAATGATATTATTAGTATATGAATTGGTAAAAAAGTATGGCAGAAATATCACAAGCTACCATAGACAGGGTTGTAAGATACTATCAGGAACTAATCAGTGTTATAAATCTAGCAACAGACATTGAATACAAAATATTTAATAATCATGGAGAAACAGAAGCAACAGATAATGATTTAATTGCACTATCAAATGTTACAGTAAAAGCGACAGATAGTATTAAAAGGTTAAATGCGATAACAATAAGAATTGCCACAATACAACCAACGGTTGATATAGCAACTGCTAATATGTTAGAGGAAGCGTTCATATTTAACGAAATGAATATTTCAGCTTGGATACGTAGTGTAGAAGAGATAGTAAATAATTGGAGTTTATCATGAGTAAACCTATACCATCGCCTGAAGTTAGGCAAAAACACTTAGAAGGATTAAAGAAAACGTGTGCTGAAATACAACAATCTAACGAGATGATGGATAAACTAATAGCGCACCTAGACACACAAATAGCAAAAATGCCCGAACGTATGAGACGGCACCTTAAAGATATTTAAATAAAACCACATCAATATTCTCCATCACTGGTGCCAAAATTACTATTTAATAATAGTGTATTTGGTGCCATAATTTTTACAACCCCCAGACAAACTAATCGTATGTACTAGTATAAATAAATACCACGACAGAAGTATCTAATAATCGCGGATGTTGTTAGCATCCAACAAGAAAACAATCATTAGTTCACACGCACTACAAGGAAGATGAAGGCGCCTGTAGTAGGAGACACTAGTATATAATGAAACGAAGATTCCTGCTTGGCGACGCAGTGTTGAGGAACTAGTAAATAACTGGAGGTTATCGTGAATAAACAAATACCATCACCTGAAGTTAGACAAAAACACCTTGAAGGACTAAGGAAGACGCGCGCCGAGATACAAGAAGGTAATGAAATGATGGATAAATTAATAGCACATCTTGAAGCGCAAGTAGACAAGATGCCCGAACGCATGAGAAGGCATTTAGGCGAAAAGTAAATAAATGTAAAGGTTAAGGAAGTCCTCACGCAAGAACTACAGCAACCCCCGTAATCAGCCTATGTCCATCACCAAGTTTACGCGCTTCTTGTTCTTGTTTCGCATCCAATGTTTTAATAATTACATTACCTGATATTAAAACGGCGCCTTCCGAGGTTGGGGGGGGAGTGAATTGTTACGAACATAGGCGCCCACGTCCACCAAAAGCTGCTTCAACCTAATCAAAAATTTTAGTCTGGTATCCACACCTCACTTACATCCCAGATTACTGTAGTACACTTAACTACATTGATCTGAAGTAATTCTTGTGGCTTATTACCGGGTGACTGAGCGTTATTTTTATATAACAAATTATCTAGTTCAGTCACCAGCTACTTTCCGTGCTGTATAAAGATTTCAGCTATTTTGATTATTTCATTTTTACACTTGCAATTTAGAGCGTCGAAAACTGCTTATGGCCACTGTTAATGATTAGATTCTTATCTAACTTGTAGTACTTGATTGAAATTTGGCATGATTCTAAATTTGCAGGCGCCTAGCTATTTATCATTCCACCCGCAAGCCGGACACAAAAACTCTTCCGCCAAAAGTTCAGTCCTGGGAAACTTATAATTACATTTGGGACAGGCGCCTGTAAACAGTGGATGACTATCGAGCAATGCTAGCTTTTCTTCGATAGTACGATGTTGTAGTGCTTGCCGCATAACTTCGCCATTATATCTGGCGCCCATATCAGGAGCATAGTAAATGCACGGGTTTCCTTCCGGTCCATCTGGCAGTACTTCGCAGGACAAAAAAGGATTGTTGCAGTAGAAACGACAGTTAGGACATTCGGGTAATTGACATACTGCGCGGGATTTAATCATAACTAGTAAATGCGTTTTATCAACCTTAGCATCTAGGATACCCAGGTGTCTGTTCGTAGAAGTGCGGAATTATTTACCAAATACAGCTTTATTGTGGGCGCCTAGGAAATAGCAAATAAATTACAACTAAAAACTTTGCCTCTTCCGTAGGTGTTATGCTGAACCTTTAATTGCGTTGATATCCTTGTGTAACTATCATACGCCCATACGCCGAACACAGTTATCAAAAAAATCAGTATATTCCACATAAGCATTTGTAGTTTTAATAAATAAAATATATGCAGGATTCATCGCGGGTGATAACTATTAAAAAGTAATTAACTATGCTTTATTCAGCAGATATAAGTCGTAATAATCCAACTGCATTTCTTTTTGTCATTGATCGTTCTGGCTCTATGAGCGATTTAACTCCAGAAGGAATGTCTAAATCTCAGATGCTTAGTGATGTAATGAATAGACTTTTTAGTGAGTTGATACTTAAATGTACCAAGTCTGAAGGAGTTCGTAATTACTTTGAAATTGGTGTTATAGGGTATGACAGCAGTATTGGAATTGTCAATCCATTACCCGGAGATTTAGTAAGAGAGTGGATAAATCCAATTAGTGTTTTTGAAAACAACCCTTTAAGATTAGAAGAACGCAAAAAAAAGATTCCTGATGGTGCCGGGGGAATTATTGAAACTGTAATCAAGTTTCCTGTCTGGTTTGATCCTATTGCTGAGGGCGGAACACCAATGTGCAGTGCGCTGAAAACTGCTTATGAGATTTTAGATTACTGGTGTGCAACTCATCCAACAGCTTATCCTCCTTTATTGGTTCATATTACAGATGGACAGAGTACGGATGGGGATCCAGAGCCAATAGCAAAAGATATTCAACAATTATCTACTGATGATGGTAATGTACTAATTTTTAACATTCATCTTTCTCATAAAGGGGGAAGAGAAGTTATGTTCCCATCATTAACTCAGGGTTTACCCGATAGTTATGCAGAAAAACTATTTAATATGTCCAGCCATTTACCTAGTAATATGGTGAGCCTAGCAAGGCAAGAAGGCATAAGTGGAGTTTCGTCAGAATCTCGTGGTTTTGCATATCAAGTCTCAGATTTAGCAAGTTTAGTTGCTTTTTTAGATATTGGAACAAGAGCAGCGACAGAAACTTTCGCAGCAGATCGTTAAAAATGCTTAAGCTGTTCCGCATTCAACTGCATAATTTGTCGCCTGAAACCTTTGGATGGCTTAACTCATTCTGAAAATTAGATGTGGAGCAGCTTAGATACTAATTCTATATGAAGCTGGGTAAAACGATATTGAATTAGCAAGTCTTTAAGCCAGCTAATTATTTGGAGCTTAATATAAAATTAGTATAGTTATATCAATTTGTATAAATACGGTAGATTAAAAAGTGAAATTACAAGGTATTGTCCTTATTCTCTTATTACTAATAGGACGCATCTTATTTAAAATTAGTGTCTCAAAGTTTAGAAATTTAGAAAAAATAAAGCTATTGAGGATGGACACATCAAAAGAGGTAAAAAAAGAAGATTTGAGTATAAAAGTACCAAACAATTCACCATTAGAGGAAGGTAACTCTAATATAAAAGATGTAGATTTGATAGAATCTAATACACCCAGTATAGAAAATGAAGAGTTACTAGAGCCAGAAACTATACCTCAAGAATCATCCAAGTGTGAAGAGATTATACGATTTGCAGGTAATTATAAATTAAAAATTCGTAGCTTTCGCATTCCCAAAGATGGATTCACAGAAGATGAATGTGAGGACAACAGCGCCATAAGCTCTGAGAGTTCAGAAACAGTAAGAATAGCTGTATCAGACGGTGCAACAGAGGGCATTTTTAGTAGTATTTGGTCAGAGCTTTTAGTTAATAAATATGTAGAAGCTGGTTCTCAAATTTTTGTACCATCACAATTAAATTTTGTTCACGATGAGTTTGTACTAAAAGCTTTTCAAAATATTTCTAATATGCCCGAAACAAGGCATTGGTTTATGTATGAAAAGTTAGATAGAGGAACTCACGCTACTATGGCTACTGTTGAGTTCTCTAATTCTAATACTATACAAATATCAACAATAGGAGATAGTTGTATCTTTTGGTATAATCAAAATGAAATTGGTATGCTACCAGAACTATCATCCAATGATTTTGCTTCGTTCCCAAATACTATTTGTCACTCTCCTAATACCTGGCAAAATATTGATAATAAATTAGTCAAAAAAGAAATTTTAATTGATAATTTTTTCCAAATATCTCTGTGTACTGATGCTCTTGCTTGTTGGTTGGTAAAGAGGTTAAAAGAGCAAAATGAACTTTTAAATTGGAGTAAAATTTTTGAAATATCATGTTTATCTTCTTTTAAAGAATTTATACAAGAACTACGCGCTCGCAAAGAAATCCGTAATGATGACGTTACTTTGGTATTAATTGATGTCTTACCCCTCAATGTCTGATTACCGCGAAGTTTTACAAAATCCGCGTGTAGCTTTTAAACAGATCGAATTGCAAAATGCAACTGTAAAACAAACACCATTAGGTCTTCCTTCTTTAGTTTCTGGAGGTTTTGCTTTAACGGCTTGCTTAACAACTCACAATAGTAGTCGCTGGGCTATTCGCTGCTTTCATAAAAAAGTTCCAGACCTTCAAGAAAGATACAAACATATTAGTCATTTTTTAAATAATATAAATGATGACTTATTTGTAAAATTTGAATATTTAACAGATGGTATTAATGTTCGTAACAGTTCTTACCCAATTGTCAAAATGGCCTGGGTTGACGGACAATCTTTGAGTGAATATGTAGAAGATAATCTGAGTAAACCAGAAGTTCTTATAGAACTTACAGAGCAAATTAAATTAATTAGCTCTAAACTGCGTAAGTTCCAAGCAGCTCATGGAGATTTACAACATGGCAATATTTTAGTTCGTAATAATGGCAGGCTTACACTCATTGACTATGATGGAATGTATGTACCAGGGATGCCATACAAGCAAAGTAATGAGATAGGACATGTAGCTTTTCAGCACCGGGAACGCGACAATTTATTCTTTAATGACAAAATTGATAATTTTTCTATTATAACTTTATATCTTAGTCTGTTTTGTCTGGCACATTCTAATAGTAAACAAATTTGGCAAAAATACCATACTGGAGAAAACTTAATATTTAGCAGAAAGGATTATCAAGACCCAAGCAATTCGCCTTTGTTTTCCGAATTGCAAAAAAATTATAAGTTAGCTCCATTTATTACCAAATTTAAAAATATTTGCTGTAATCGGATTCAAGATGTACCTTTACTAGATGACTTTTTAAGCAATAAAATTGTATTACCAAGAGCGCAACAACCAATACAATTTAACCCTTTATCTAGTGCAGTAGGTGTAGAGGAACAGTTCAAAGTGTTCTCAGCACGCAAAACTTTAGAATTAGTAGAACAAGAAGGAGAAAAAATAACAGTTATTGGTACAATTGATAGCGTAGTTAAGATTAACCATTGTGATATAGTGTTTATTAATTTTGGAAATTGGAAATATCCAGTAGCTAATATTAATCAAAAAGAATATAAACCTTTTAAAGTTGTTATATTTTCTCAAGGATTGTCAAATTTAGCTAAATCTAAAAGTTTAGATTTGAATGAATTAAAGAAATTGGAGGGCAGACAGTTTAAAATTACTGGTCTTTTGGAGTGTTATCAAGATAAAAATGGGTATTATATTCCTCAGATTATTTTAGAAGATGCCTATCAATTAATTGAGACTAGTCAAGTTAGCATTAATAGTTTAATTTCGGTAGTCGATTTTAAGCACCCTTCAACAACAGTATCTCCTCCTACACAAACATCATCTGTAACGCCTCGTACAAAACCTACCCCCCCTAATTCGTCCTCAAGCAAATCAAATAAACCCTTACCTCCAAAACCCGCACCCCCACCACAACAGCCATCATCAGTTCCATCTCAATATCGCACTTATTCAGTTTCTACAAATAATCCAAATTCAATACCTACAAATAATCCATCTTCAAAAAATACTGCTTCAACATCAGCACAAAACAACAATCAACCTCCTACATCAGTAAATAAATCTTTTAATACGACAAAAAATATAACTTCAACTACATCTTCATCCTCGAAACAACAATCAGACGAATGTTTTGTTGTAACTGCTACTTTTGGCACTCCCTATGCCCAAGAAGTTTTCAAATATCGCCATTTCCGCGATACCTGGTTGCGTCAGAAATACTTTGGTCGTATACTCATACATATTTACTATTATATTGGTCCTCTCTTAGCCAAACTTGTTACAAAAAGCCCTGCTTTAAAAAAAATAATGTCACTGATATTAGGAGAGCTTGCTAAATTTTTACCAGAAATTGATTAAAAAAAAGATGCTATTTTACTAAAAATAATTATTTTATGTTAAGTGATTTTACTCAAGAAGAAGGCAAAAGTATTCCCCAGAATGGAAGCTTATATAGTGAATATCTCGACTGGCTTATAAAAACTTATGGAAATGATAAAGCTGCTTTTATACATTATTTACATAGGTATTATCATTTAACATGGGATGAATATTGGCTGCACGATGAAGAAAATAGATGGAGAATGGCTTATCGAATTTTAGATAGACTTGCTGATATTGGAGGTTCTCAGCTTCCTATAGAAGTTGAAGAAGATTTAGAAAAGTGTCCACCAGAACTGGTTAATAAATTTTGTAACTACTATCAATAACGCAACGCTATCACCAAACAAAAAAACTGTAGTGACTGCCGTTTCTGTTGTTTGATTCGAGAGCAGCAAAGCGGCGCCTTCTCTTGACACTTTCATTACGCTACGAATATAACAATAACTCTAGCTGCATTTTCAGGTGCCAATTACAGTGTCGAATTGCTGGTAATTTTACCGTTACTGTACCACCGCAGCACGCGCGCTCTTTCGTAAGAAAATATACTAAAAAACCCCGAACAACCAATTCGAGGTGTCGAAATATATTCAATTAATATAGATACAGTGTCAAACGGCAGAAAATCATGGCGCCGTTTCCATTGTTTCAAGTACCGTTTCAAACCATCTCAGGTGTTGCACTGTTTTGTCGCATCCTTTGGCAGTATTTAATGTCATTTGTGAATGTGGTTTACCTTTATCTGTGGGGAGATAGTCAGGATTACCATCGGGATTACGCACTTGAAAACCTTGTTCAATCAAAAGCTTATTAACCCGCTGCGATGACCATGTTTCGCCAGTGCGTTCTGTAAGTATTTCACCCAATTGTTTAGGTGCCAGTAATTTTTCTTCCACTGGGACAAGCAGCATTGACTTTGCTTCTTGCGCTTCTGGCAATAAGTGAGGATACCTTTTACTCATCGCGTTTAGCTTGGCGCCGGCTACTAATTTTACGTCAAGTCCAGCTTTACCAAGTGTCAGGTCAAGCAAGGTCGAAATTTCTTCCAAAGATGGTATTGGAAGTTGAGGCGCCTCAACCTCAACTTGGGGTAGCTCGTATTTACCAGTGCGTCGAATGGTTGGAATTACGTCTTTGGTAATCCATTTCTTAAAGCGTTTTTCCTGTGGCTTTCGACTGGTGAGAGTAAGGGAATACAGACCAGACTCGTTAACCGTTGCTAGTTCTTGCTTTCCACCAGGGGTGTCGATAATAACGACGCCCTTTTCATCCTCATCAAGTCGGCTAAGTGCATCACGATTATTACGTATGTCTAGCACTGCACAAACATCAACTGCAATCCATTCCGGTTTGTCAGCCGTACCAACAAAACGAACTTCCTTGGACTCGAAATTGAAAATAGTTAAATTACTCATGATTTTTTTACCAAGAAAGAGGCGCCTATTACAAAAGAGGTTGACCCTATACTGAGATTTGTTGCCAAAATCGTAAGAGACACAGATATTGAATTACGTATTACTATTTATGTGAAAGGAAATATCATCAGTGGGTTAGCAATATCACCACAAAGATATTTTGATGGTATAGCCAAGGAATTTGAGAAAGCGAAAGGGAGTCAAGAGGTAAGTCAAGCCTTGGCAGAAGGTTTTAGAATGTACCGTGATTTGGTAACGAATGAGAGTGAAGAAAATCAAGGTGACAAGCTTGACCCAGTATACATAAACCTTAAAAACGCCAAGTTTATTTCTGGTACGGTGTTTAACGTTAATGATAGTGGTGTTTATTGGAGAGGGCGACTAGACCAAATAGATGGGTTTTCCTTCGGTAACATTTAACAATGGTACGTGCGCGGTTGTAGGTGCCGCACTAAAATAGACGCGCCGAAGCGGTGTTAAGATTGAAGAATTGACTTGATTTATCGTTAATAATGAACAATCATGTCGCAATTCTTCAAACCTTTACATGCTAATACTTTTCAAGCCATGTAAAGGTTTTTACACTTATCTCGGTTTGGCACTATTTTGGTGGAGTGTTTGTTACACTGAGTCATCCAGGCACATTCCGGACAACCCCAATCTACGCGCGCAGTACAGTCGCGGTCGAAGGTATATTGACACTGTGGACATTTACCCGTAAACATTGGGTGAGCAGGAACTTCGCTGCTGCTTTTCTCTTAAAACTCGATTATCATTATAGGTAAAATGTTAAAATTGCTGGCTGGGAATAATGCATTCAAAAATTTATTTACCTAACAGCAGCATTTACATGAGTAAGTCAAATAAAAAGAATCCTCCGTTATATCAATATCATCCAATACGCTTTGCAGCAATTAGAGAGCCTTATATAACTGAGGCTGTTAATATTTTACTCCGGGACTGTAGAGACGGCGCCCATCCTATCTTCTTATTACCTCCCCAAACACAAAAAGAGACTGATACTTATTTTTATAAGTTGATACTTAACCATATTGCATCATCAACATCAAAGGAGTTATATCCGACTTATTTGAGAAAAATGTATAAGATGTGTGAGTCATATTATACCCTAGGTAATGAAGCAGGCTCTGAACTTTTATATGAGTATTTACAAACCTACTACACTGATGATTTGATAATTTTTGAGCAAAATACATCGTTTAATTACTATGGAAAAAATATCTTTGAATTTCCACCTCATTTATTAGAGTTATTCTCACAAACTGATGTAGATTCGGTACTTACAAAAGATATTCTCTTGCCATTTGGTACAATTTATGTGCATTTTGGTAAACAAGAGAATATAAAGGTTTATGGCAATATCAGTTATATAGTTTCTAAGTGTAAATCACAACTACCCTTTACAGCTAATAATCAAGAGGATATTCATTTTCTACTCGACGGTGCCTATATTAGTCAGCATCCGGAAGCTAATGATTTAAAGATTGCCTTCACGAGTGTAAAAAATCAAGCTAGCAAATTTACTAGTAACTGTGTTGACTCTTACGAAGAAATAGTTAGCATTGTTCTAAAACAAGCTTCTACAGATATGACTATTAAAGAAGGAGTAGAATCAATACGAAAAATATTACGTCATGATAAAGTTTATCAAACGTCGCAATTAGACATAGATACAACAATCAACCAAATCATCGAATATTTAAAACTAGCTATAAACTGTGCTTTGTATTTACAGTCTTATCCCGATGACATCACCGAAGATTACCCTACTGAGGCGCCTGCAAATCTAGTAACCCAAACAAAAAGAAACTCTGGGGTAAAAGCAATAGCAGAAAAGAAATTAACACAGTTGGGGTATAAAAAGATAAAATTTTGCGGCAAACGCCGTGCGTCTACATCCTTCCCAACAATCGATACCGAACGCGCGTTAACAGATGATGATTCGGAGCGCACAGTTCAGCCACATCGGCGCCGTGCCCACCTGCGTAAACAGCGGTATGGCACAAATTTACAATCATGGCGTTACATATGGATTAAAGAAAGTATAATTCATAAGGATAAATACCAAAACTCTTCACCGCAATACCGAATATACGAAGTCAGCGAATAAACCCAAGCTTTATGATTACAGTGATTGTGGGAGCGGAGTAATTTAAGGCACCGTGTTTTATGAGTTTGTAGGTTTGCACATGCGATAAATTTAGTTACTATGCCAAAAAGTTCAATATTTGATAAAGTAACTTGATTTTAGACCACTTTCTACACTAACTTGCTCGCTTTTTAGAGTAGCGCCTCTGGCTGTGGAGTTTTACTAATCAGCCAAAGTAAGCGTGCGTATTCTAATCAGCATATACGTTAATCAAATTTTCTCCTCTCCGAAGCAAGTCGGTATAAGTTAAAACTTCTATTCCATGTAGAGAGTGGTTGAGTCTCCTAAAGGCTTCCTTTTTTGTATCGCTCCAATCGTCTGACTTTCCTATTAGAATAAAGGCACGTGGTTTTATTGTACTTAATTCGAGTGATAGTTCCTGTTTTAACTTTTGAGCAATTATCAGTTGATGTAACTCTATTTCTGATAAATATTTTATAACTTGTCCAATAGCTTCGTTTACTTCACCAGACCATCTAAATGCCCCAGGATGAGATTTATCTTCTTTAATCACTGCATGTGATGGCTTTTTTATTTCTAAAATATCAACAAAACCATCAGGGGTTGGAAACAAATAGTCAAGAATACTTTTGAAGCCTACTTGCGGGTGTCCTATGGGCATTCCATATTGAATACCAAATAACCAATTATTTTTATATATCCATTCTTGCCAGGAGTCGTTACCACTAGCTTCTGGATAATCTTTTTCTAATCTTTCTCTAAATTCTTGCAATTTGTTTTTGTAAGCAGTGAGCTTACTTTTATCAAGTAAATCATTTAATTGCTGCACTTGTTGTTGTAAATCTATATTTTTTAATTGTAATATATTGTTAACTTCAATTATCATTTGTGCATGAAGTTCCAATTTGTCATTATTGTCCAAACGCTTGGGGGAATTGTCAAATTTATCCTTTATTATTCTTTGACGATTTTCAAATTCTTCTTGATAGTCCTGGTAAACACGCTCTCGCAGAACTTCCAGTAGTTTCCAATATCCATCATTATCTTTAAATAAAACGTTATCGTATACTTTGCCACCATGCCAAGACCGTTCTTTCTCAAATAATTGTGAAATTCTTTGATAAGCACTATTAAGGCTTTTTAATGATTCATTAGACAAAACAGGAGTACTACATCTACAAGGTTTCAATTTTTTATGAATATTACCGCTTTTGGAAATACTAAATCTAATGAATAGAGGTTCATTAAGACAAATTGAAATAAATGATTGAGTTTTTATTATATCAACATTACTTACATTATTAATACTAATAAAATATCGCTTTAATGTTTTATCAAAATCGCCTGATGGATTAACAATAACGACGATTTGGGCATTTTTTGGTAGAAATTCAATATCTCGGTTCAAGACTGACATAATTAATTTATAAAATTATTTTATCATAGTAAATAGTAAAAAATTTCACGATGATAATACAGCATGAGCATAATATCATCGGGAGCATTGTTATTGATAGCAACCACGATACCAACCTATGCAGTTTCTCTGGCCTGACATTTGCTGCAATTATTATAAACTCGTTTGGGCGAGTGAGTGCATAACACTAGTTTCAAACGTGCGCTTAAATTTTTATTCGGTGTAAGATTTTTATGAAATTTCAAATTACACCGAATAAAGCTTGCGGCTTACAATACCAATAATCAAAAACAGATTAATCTTTTTCTGTTTTGATAGTATTTATAATGCTTCTAGCTTCGTAGCACAAAATATTTATAATGAGTATTTACAACTACCAGCATTAGACGCAGCTTTTGCACTTGAATTTACCTATCTGTGGTATAACAAACAGGCGCCTCACCACCAGGTCTGGAGTAGGAAGAACGACCACCACAGCTACCACCTCTTCTATCCAAATCGTAGGGACATTCGCATCCTTGCCCTTGTTTTGCTGCGCGAATTGGCATAGGAGTAGGAGGAATAGTAGTTGATGCAGTATTACCACTACATGGCTTTGATTCTCTAGCTTGCTTCCAGGAATTAGAGGGATTCCACACACCTAACCCCTCACTTCTTGCCGCTCTTTCCGCACTCAGGAAAGAATTACGAGAACCAGCACAATTGCTAAGATACTTACAGAATATAACAGCGCGACCTTCTCTAACCAATTGTAAATTTACACTTGTATCACCCTGATATATTTCAGCGACCAGGCGCCCGCTTTTATCTCTTCCTTGCTGACTTACTTTAACGTTGATAGTTTGACCCACTGGAGCTAATTGAGACAGTCTTTGAGTAGCTTGTTTGTCGAAGGGAGATTGCCCAATTTCGGGTGTATCGATACAAGCCAATCTAATTTTTTCGATACGATTTCCAATCTTTGCTAATAGTGTATCACCATCTTGGATTTTGGTGACCGTTGCTTGTTGCATCTGATTATTCTTAGCTTGTACTAAATCCGAAGTAGTAACGACTAAAAAAAATCCAAGGATTATGCAGGATATAATAGCAAAACGTTTAACAATATTTTTCATAATTCAAGATATATTTAAATAATTACTCAGGGTATTACATTTATAAGTTATTAGTTAAATAACCGTAGTTGCTTTGGTTCAGTGATAATTAACTCCAACTTGTTGTTTACTCTTTTAGGAGAAACACCATTAATCTCTATCATTTTATTTTGCAATGATAAAGTATTACCAGCATTTGGTATTCGATTTAATATATCGGAGGTTACAACGACGCTGTATAATTTACCACTACTACTAGATAAATTTAAACGAATCATTGTATCATCCGCGCGACTCCAACCATTAACCCTACCAATAATACTGGCATTTTTAGTTGTACCTGTTTGACGTGTGGAACCAGTAGCGCAGAAGAAATTCACAGGATTTTTTGTAAAATCTGAACAACTTAGTACCTGTTCAGTTCTACGAGAAATACCCAAGAAGAACGAGTAGTCTGGCTCTTTATCTTTACCGAAATTAGCTTTTTTTTGTAATTCAGCAGGTGCATCTAAGAGGGCTTGACGCAGAGCCTCCCTGTCAGATTGCGAACTGAGGCGCCAGCTGTCAAAGTAACCAAACCTACTCCAACCGAGGCGCCAGCTACTGAAGCTACCAAACTTATACCCACGGAGGTGCCAACTGCCGAAGTAGCGATTGAATCTACTCCAACCGAAGTGCCAACTGCCGAAGTTGAGACAAATATTACATCAACTCAACAGGCGACGCTTTTTTCTGAACAACCCGGTGAACGTATTAATGTTCGGGATGGCGCCTCGGTGAGAACTTACGCTCGTCACTACGGATTGGCGGGAGATAAAATTGAGGTATCTAGCAAAAAGCAAGATGAAAACGGTGCCACTTGGTATAAAGTTAAATTCGTGCAATCTGGAGCGAGAGGCTGGATACACAATAAGTTTGTTGCATTAGAAAGCGAATCATCAGCGCCTATTTCAGAAATCCCGGCACCAGTTCAAACCCCACAAATAGTAAGCATTCAACCTATTCGAGAGTCGATATCGGGCAGTTGCGAATGCCCTTATGATACAGATAGGCGTGGTCGAAGCTGTGGTGGTCGTTCGGCATATTCTCGTCCAGGTGGTGCCAGCCCAGTTTGTTATGTAGGCGAGCAATAACTTTGTTGGTGGTAAATTAAGAAATGGTTTTTGGGAATCATGAGATTAGTTATTCACTTATATATATGAAATTATTTCAATTCCTTAAACCAAAGCCAGTACACCCTACTATTGAGAGTTACGGGCAAATCAGAAGCGGTGCTTCAGAACAACAAATTCAATCAACGATGGAATGGCTGTTTGCAAGCTTAATGGCTGCTGGCTATTCTGGAAATTCGCATCTTGTTTGGTACAACGATGCCAAACCTGACACTGATGTAGAAAAGCTAGTAAAAAAGCTTACACGTAATTCGGAACCAGTTTTCCTGTACCGTTGTGGTGGAAAAGTACAATCACCACCACATGGTTTCTACTGGCGAATGATGAACGAACATTCGTCCATGAGGATTTATCAGTTGGAATTGAAAGATTCTCATTGAGCGCAGGTGCCCAAACAACTGCGAGCATGAAGAATCGTAAGCTGGTAGTAAAGGTAATAAATCTTTTAAACACGCTAATCTAGTACATACATGTGTTTTAATTTACGATGCATGACTAAAACCATAATTGATCAGGTTATCAGCATTAACAGTTATGTATTAATAGTTTTTTATACAAGCGCCCACGGTTGGCAGTTTAGGGTAATAAGTCCTCTTGGGAGTATATATGGTGAGCGTAAGACTTATTACTCAGCGCAAGCAGCGGAAAGCGCTGGGCGAAATTGGTTAAAACAAGTGTAAAAGTTGGCGCCACCCCCATGTAGCATTCTTTATCTCTACAGATAACCAAGAATACAGGCACCATGTTTTATGAGTTTGTAGGTTTGCATACAAGAATTGGCAGTTATACCAGAGCGATGAGTAACAAATAAAACTATGATAGGTAATTGTTGATGGTATAATTTAAATATTAAAGCAATACATATGCACTATTAAAGTAAATATATTTTTACATAATAATCTTAGATATAAATTTAATATCAATAAGCTACAAACTAGTATTATCAAAGATTTGAAGCGTAAAACTAGCGATAGATTTAATCATTCAATTTGAAAATGATTTTAAAAATCATTAAATAACCGTATTACCTCTCAGTATAAAAATTGTTTTTAAAACATGCACAAAGTTAAATTTACGGTTATTATGAAGCAAATAATAATACTGCTTACTGGTACTTGTACCAGAATATAGCGGTTTCCGACTTAGTGCAGTAAAAAATTGGTAGATAACTTGTGCCCAGCAAGTCAAAGAACTTAGCTGACATATTTTTATACCAAAAAATTATAATTTAACCTGTGTACTTTCCGATTCCGTAGTCAAATACAACGTGTAGCGGAACTTATAAGTGGTAGTTACATCTAAGGTTCAGGGTGTTTGAAACATTTTTAGCGAGGCAATGGTGGTTACGATTCAAGCAGGACAAATAGTAAGGGTACGTTCACGTCAATATTTAGTAGAGGAAGTTATTCACTCCATCAGTGATAACGGGGACTCGTGCGTGCGTTTAGCCTGCTTGGAAGACGATGCCCAAGGTCAACAGTTAGAAGTCTTTTGGGAACGAGAAGTAGACGCAACAATAATCGGCGCCTCTTCATGGGAATCTGTAGCGAACAAAGGTTTTGATGACCCTCGTTATTTCAGCGCTTACCTTCACACATTACGTTGGAACTGTGTTACTTCTACAAACCCAAAACTATTCCAGGCACCTTACCGTGCAGGAATTGAAGTAAAAGCATACCAATTGGAACCGCTACGCAAAGCATTGTTGATGCCAAGGGTTTCCCTATTCATCGCGGACGATGTTGGATTGGGAAAAACTATAGAAGCGGGACTGATACTTAGAGAAATGTTGATGCGTCAAAAAATTAAGCGCGTCGTTATTTCTTGTCCTCCTTCGGTGGTGCGCCAGTGGCAAGAAGAAATGGAAAGTCGATTTGGTCTTTTGTTTAAAATCTTCGATAGAGATTATGTAGCAGCACAACGACGTGAACGAGGTTACAGTATCAACCCTTGGACTACCCACACCCGCTTTATTGTCTCCCACGCATTAATTAGAGATGAATCTTATGCTGCATCATTACGTGATTGGTTAGGAAATTTTTCTGCTGGTTCGATGTTGATTTTGGATGAAGCACATAATGCGGCGCCTGCGAGTAGTTCCAGATATGCAGTTGATTCCCAGTTAACCAAAACAGTTCGAGATATTGCTCCACGTTTTGAACATAAATTATTCCTTTCAGCCACACCTCATAATGGTCACTCGAATAGCTTTGCTGCACTTTTAGAAATCCTTGACCCACAACGTTTCTGTCGTGGAGTACCAGTTGATAAAAAATCCCTTGATGCTGCAATGGTTCGGCGCCTGAAACAGGATTTACGCGATATCGGTGACAGAGATTTTCCTGAGCGTAGAATAATCCCAGTCATTGTAGATAATTTACCTTCAGACGCTCCTGAATTAAAGCTCGCTAGTTTATTGCAGGAATATCGTAGAGTTCGTGAGGAGAATCTTAAAGAGGCGCCTAAATCCATCCAAACTGCTGCAATGCTTGTAATGACATCATTACAGAAGCGATTATTATCATCAATTGAAGCATTCGCATCTACTTTACGAGTTCACCGCGCAGCAATCGAACGTAAAGCAACGAATAATCAATCTTTCAGTAATTCGAGAAACTTGTCTTTGCTATTACAGGCGCCTGGTTCAGATGATGACCGTGCTGAGATTGATGAAGTAGAAGTACAAGAGGAAGAAAATTCCCTTTTAACAGCAGCATCACAATCAACTGCGGTAAATCTACAAGCACGCGAATTAGAACTGCTTGAAGAAATGACTCAAATAGCCGAATCCGCACGCTACCAACCAGATGGAAGGATTAACAAATTGGTTGCATGGATTCGTGAAAACATGTGTCCAGAGCTAGGTAAAAAAGGAGCTATATATACAAATCGTCGCGTATTGATATTTACTGAATACACTGATACAAAGCGTTATTTGAAACAACAGTTATCGAATGCCCTTGCATACTCAGATAGAGAAAACGAGCGTATTGATACATTCCACGGTGGTATGGGTGACGATAGCCGCGAAGCTATTAAAAATGCTTTTAATTCAGAACCATCAGAGCATCCTTTGAGAATATTAATTGCAACGGATGCAGCACGCGAAGGAATAAATTTACAAAATCATTGTGCGGATTTGTTTCATTTTGATGTGCCCTGGAACCCCAGCAGGATGGAGCAAAGGAACGGTCGAATTGATAGAAAACTTCAGCGTGAAAGTGTTGTACGCTGCCATTATTTTGTATTACCTCAACGTCCTGAAGACAGAGTATTGGATGTGCTGGTAAAGAAAACAGCAACAATTCAGCAAGAGTTGGGTAATCTTTCTCCTGTCATAGAAAAAAATATTTCTAAGTTGCTCGATAAAGGTATTCGCTTCAATGACGTAGAAACTTTAACCGAAGCTATAAATACTGCGGACACTGCGAGTGAGGAATTAGTTACCAAAAGCGGCGCCATCAAGGAAGAACTAGAAGCGGTACGAATCAAAAACGAAAAACTAACTCAGCAGCAAGTTGAACTTGAAAACATGTTGCGTGATTCCCGTCAATGGCTAGGTTTGGACGAGCGACATTTCCGCGACGCAATGAGTGCTTCTTTGGAAATACTCGGCGCTACTCAACTACAACCACTTGATTTAAACGAAGCTGTTCGCGACCCTGACCGCGCGCGTTGGGTATTACCAGCTTTGGATAAACAAGCAGGTGCCGATTTAACATGGGCAACAACCATCGATACATTAAGACCTCCACGCCAAAAAGGACAAAAGTTGTGGGATTGGAGGAAAGAAACAACCATTCGCCCAGTAGTATTCCGTGACCCTGGTACTCTCGATGGTAAAGTGGTACACCTGCATTTAGAACATCGAATGGTGCAGCGTTTACTGGGAAGATTTTTATCTCAGGGTTTTATATATGACGATTTGAGACGCGCATGTGTTTGTTACACCGATGACCCAGTTCCCAAAGTTATAGCTTTAGGAAGACTTTCGTTATATGGAGAACGAGCATCAAGACTCCATGACGAAATAATCGCAGTTGCAGCAGAATGGATTGCACCCGAAGCGCGCGGAAGAGGGCGCCTACGACCATTAACCGAAGGGGAAAAGAAAGATGTACTACAGGAACTAGAACATTGTTTAGTTACCCCAGCTTCTCGTGATGTTCCTCCGTCAATACAAGAAAGGTTCAAAGATTATGCAGCCAGAGATGTTGAAGAATTAACATCACATCTTGAACAGCGCGCGTCTACTTTAACCGAAAGGGCGAAGAAAAAGCTTTTAGACCGAGGTCAAAAAGAAGCTGTTGAGATGAAAAAGCTACTTGAAGACCAGCGCAACCGCATCCTTAAGCAAGAGAAACAATACGAATCGGTTCAATTAAACTTGTTCAATCCAGGTGAACTGCGACAAATTGAGTCGGATGTTCGACACTGGCGCCTGCGGGTTGCGGAGTTAGAACAGGAAATAATATCCGAACCGGAACGTATTCAAAATGTTTATCAAGTTAAAGCGAGCCGGGTAGAACCAGTTGGGTTGGTGTATTTATATCCGAAATCGAATTAGGGGGAGTATATATGGCAAGTTATAACAGCGAAATTTGGCAGCATAAAGAATGGTTGGGACTCCTCCAGCCGGTTGGTTTAGTTGTATCACCACCAGCTTTAACAAAAGCACAAGCATTTATTGACCGTGGAAGACTAATTGATTTACAAATCAAGCTCAACGAAATTGTTTCTTTTGACCCTATATTTAATGCGGATATAAAAGAAGCTATTTGGATAAAAGATTTTCCTACCTTTGCTCAACAAATATTAGGGTGGTTATCCGAGGATGTAGTAGGCGCCTCCGGACAAGAAGCTTTACCACCAGAATTAGAAGTAGTACTAACAGATTATGGTGAAACACTTAAGCCCAGTTATGCGGTACGTGATGCGGATACCAATTCTTGGATGATGCTTATACAAGAAGTGGCGCCTGGTTTAGATTTGGATGATACTAACCCTAATTTAGAAAAAAGTCATGGGTGGAAAGCAACTGTACAAGAAAAATTTGAACGTCTGCTACGTGAAACCAAGATTCCTATAGGAATTTTATGTAATGGTATCCGAATACGCTTGGTATACGCACCTCAAGGTGAATCTTCTGGACACCTAACTTTTCCAGTTCAGGCAATGTGTGAAGTTCCAGGGCGCCAAATATTAGGTGCGTTGGAAATGCTCTTAAGTGCAGACCGTTTATTCAATGTACCTACAGAACGGCGCCTACCTAAGTTACTTAGCGATAGTCGGGAGTATCAAGCAGAAGTTTCTAATAAGCTTGCTGTACAAGTACTTGATGCACTTTGGGAATTATTACGAGGTTTTCAAACTGCTGATGCTGCAACCAACGGTAGGTTATTAGGTGAACTAGCACATAGTAACCCGCAACATATTTATGGTGGATTGATAACCACTCTCATGCGACTTGTATTTTTGTTATACGCTGAGAACCGGGGTTTAATGCCTGGAGACGATGTATATCAACGTAACTATTCGGTTGCTGGGTTATACGAACGGTTACGAGAAGACGCAACCAGTTACCCAGATACGATGGAACAAAGATACGGCGCCTGGGCTTGGTTATTAAGTTTGGTACGGTTAGTATATGATGGTGGTGGTTATACTAATGATTATTTACCTGCGCGACACGGGCAGTTATTTGACCCTGATGAATATGCTTTTTTAGAAGGTAGAACACAAGGAAGCAAATACACAGAAAATAATTGTATTGAACCACCGCGCGTTCCTGATGGAATAATTTATCGCGTCTTAGAAAAGCTTTTAATATTAGATGGAGAGCGTTTATCTTACAGGTCACTTGATGTCGAACAAATCGGTTCAGTATACGAAGCCATCATGGGTTATGAAGTCGAAGTAGCTACTGGACTTTCAATTGCTGTACGTCCTAAAGATGTCGTTGTTAATGTTGATGATATAGTAGCAGCGGCGCCTAAGGAGCGAGAAAAAATTCTACAGGATGCAGATTGTAAGCTTGCACCCAAATCATTACCACTACTAAAAGCAGCAAAAACACCCGAAGAAGTTGTTGCAGCACTCGGACTTAAAGTTTCTTCTCGTACTCCCAATCTATTACCTGCTGGTTCGCTATACTTACAACCAGGTGAAGAACGCAGAAGAACAGGTTCACATTACACACCACGTAAATTAACACAACCTATTGTAGAAACAACGCTTCGTCCCATATTAGAAAATTTGGGAGAAAGACTAACAGCAGAACAAATTTTATCGCTCAAAGTATGCGATATTGCGATGGGGTCAGGCGCCTTTTTAGTAGAAGCTTGCCGTCAATTAGCTGAGAAAGTAGTAGAAGCTTGGAACCGTGACAACGAAATTAGCAATTTACCAGATGATGTAGAACCGTTATTGGTAGCACGGCGCCTCGTTGCACAACGATGTTTATACGGAGTTGACAAAAACTTTTTTGCGGTCAATTTAGCAAAATTATCTATTTGGCTAGTGACATTAGCTAAAGATTATCCGTTTACTTTCCTTGACCATGCTTTTAAGTGCGGAGATTCATTAGTAGGGTTAACTAAGCAGCAAATAACATCATTCGGTAAAGATGCTACTTATGATGAATTACCGCTATTCGCATTTTTAGAAAAACTTCAACGTGCGCGTACTTATCGGGCAGAAATTCAAGCACTCGATACCCGCAGTGATGCTGATGATGACGACAAACGTCGGCGCCTGCAACAAGTCGAGATAGAACTGCAAGAAGCAAGATTGATTGCAGATGTGAAGATTGCAGCTTTTTTTGAAGGGAGTAATAAAAAGCAGCGAGAAGAAAAAGAAAAAGAGTATGCAGAATTAGTCAGAAATTACAGGTATAATCAAGGTAATGTTTCTGAGTTAGATACAATTGCTAGCAAGTTACGGAATGCTGATAAAAAAATCATTCCATTTAATTGGGAAATAGAGTTCCCAGAGGTATTTGATAGAGAAAATTCAAAATTTGATTGTATTATTGGCAATCCTCCATTTGCAGGTAAAAATACTACAATTAATGCTCATGCACCAAATTATTCTGATTGGTTGAAAGAAGTTTACCCAGAATCGCACGGAAATTCCGATTTAGTTGCATTTTTCTTTCGTTGGGCTTTTGAAATATTGCGAGAAGGTGGAACTCTTGGATTAATTGCTACTAATACTATTGCTCAGGGCGATACTCGTAACACCGGACTGCGGTATATCTGTCAAAATAAAGGTACAATATATAATGCTCAAAAACGAGTCAAATGGGTTGGAAAAGCTGCGGTAGTAGTCAGTATAATTAATATTTTTAAAGGTGGGTATCAAAACAAAAAATTACTGGGTAAGCAAGAAGTATCTGTAATTTCTGCATTTCTTTCTCATGCGGGAGGAGATGAAAATCCATCAGTACTTTTAGAAAATGCAAATAAAAGTTTTCAAGGTCCTATTGTTTTAGGCATGGGCTTTACTTTTGATGATTCTAATCCAAATGCAACATCGATTGCAGAAATGCATCATTTAACACAAAAAAACTTAAAAAATTTGGAAATAATATTTCCTTATATTGGCGGAGAAGAAGTAAATAATAGCCCGACTCATGCACATCATCGTTACGTTATTAATTTTGGAGAAATGAGTGAAGATAAAGCAAGGCAATATGATGATTTGATAGCAATAGTAGAACAGAAAGTTAAGCCAGAGAGAGATAAATTAGGGAGTAATCCAGATGCAGTACGCCGTAAAAAGAAGTGGTGGCTTTGGGGCAGGTATACACCTGCTTTGTTCAAAGCAATTGCACCTCTTAACCGTGTATTAGTTTCAAGCTGTGGAGCAACTGCTCATTTATCGCTAGCTTTTTTACCATCAAATATGGTTTATGCAAATACTCTAGCTGTTTTTGCCATTTCTACTTATTCAGGGTTTTGTATCCTCCAATCCCGCGTTCACGAAATCTGGGCAAGATTTTTTGGCTCATCCATGAAAGACGACCTTCGCTACACACCCTCAGACTGCTTTGAAACCTTCCCCTTCCCTAAAAATTGGGAAACCAACGCCACTTTAGAATCTGTAGGCAAGGGATACTACGAGTACCGCGCGCAATTAATAATACGTAATAACCAAGGGCTAACCGACACTTACAACCGTTTCCACGACCCAGAAGAACGTGACCCAGATATATTAAAACTCCGTGAACTTCATGCCCAAATGGACAGAGCAGTACTTGATGCTTACGGTTGGCATGACATTTCTACAGAATGTGAGTTTCTACTTGACTATGAAGAGGAGGAAGAAACTACCACCCGTCGTAAAAAACCCTGGCGCCTGCGTTGGCCAGAAGAAGTTCACGATGAAGTATTAGCAAAAATACTCGAACTCAACCAAGAGCGCGCGGAGGAAGAAGCTCTTGCTGGTAAAGCAACAGAAAGTAAAACTAAGAAAAAACCATCCAGCACTAAAAAGAAAACAACCAAATCACCCAAAGCAACAAGTAATACACTAGAGATTCCTGGTTTCCCATCAGGTAGCTAATATCTAAAGTATTAATAAGCACCCATATTTTTTGATAAGAGCTAACATAGACATTTAGTAGCTGTATCTTTTTCCATTATGTCAAAGTAGTAAATTATGCCAGCAACCACCCCTGCCGAAGTACGCTCTCGTCTCATCGATGCTTTACAACTGGATTTAGTAGGACCAACACCTGATGATGTTGAACACGCACACGAGGTATTACCCCAGGCGCCTTCAATGTGGTATTTAACAGGTTTCTTGGTGCCCTATGAAGCATCGGCAACTCAGCGTTCGGATGATGCAGGTAATGAGGAAATTAATCAACTAGGTCGTGGTGCCGCAGGGGATGATGAGAGTACACCAGAAGCAGCTTCTGCACGTAAAGCTTTTTTTCCTTCATCAATGGGCTTAAGTTTCTTGGTGTCTCAAGAAGTCAAAAGTTTGAATGTAATTGTACGGTGGGGAGACTACAAACCAATAGCAGAAAAACGGGACGAGGAGCAAGCAGAAACTTCAATGCAGCTTCGCAACACAGGACGCTGGCAAAGAATTCCTCAATATCAACAATTAACTATTCCTATAGATATTTCTCTGATTGAAAATAATAAAATTTCTAAATATGAAGTTTCAGGCAGTAACGGACTACAACTAATACTGACAAATCGTTCGGTTGGCACTACAAGTGGTTTACCAGCAGGTACTTGCTCAATAGCTTTATTCCTTGTTAATTATCGTTCTCCTGCTGAAGATAAGGTACGAGATATTGCTTATACATTTCAAACTGAACTTATAGTAGAAAGCGATGAATCATTTGTACCTCGTCCTAACCCACGTGGGCAAAGTGGTGATGACTGGGATGAAAAGGTCGCTGACTTACAATACCGTGATGCTTTTGAATACGTTGTTGGTCACAATGTTTCAGCAATAGCACATCTCAACCCAGATAATAGTTGCAAAAAAGTATGCACTGCTTGGATGCCGACTGCTGATGTAGAAAAAGTCGTGGCAACCAATGTTCAAGATGTAGAACTGCGGATGGAAGTAATCGCAGGCGCCAGCGATGCAGCTACAACACGCAATATGTTACAGGGAATTGTGACATCATATATAAATTGGATTGCTGACCAAAAAAGTAAAATTCCAACTGACTCAGCTTACAGGGAACGGGTAGCTACAGATTTACTCGACCGCGCAGTAATTGCAAATCAGCGTATTGATATTGGGTTAAGAGCATTAGATGACCCATTAGTATTAGAAGCATTTCAAATTGCGAACCGGGTAATAGCAACAGCACTTCGTCAACGCTCAACACACGATAATGATAAATCACCCGATGAAGCAGACTCTCCAAGATGGCGCCCATTCCAGCTTGCATTTTTGTTGATGAACATTGCGGGTATCGCTGACCCGACACATCCTGACCGAGAATTAGTTGATTTGCTATTTTTCCCTACAGGTGGTGGTAAAACCGAAGCTTATTTGGGACTCGCCGCATTTACATTAGTATTACGGCGCCTGCAAAGTCCTGGTATTGATTCTGCTGGTTTAAGTGTACTGATGCGCTACACATTACGACTATTAACACTTGACCAATTGGGACGTGCTGCAACTTTAATTTGTGCATTGGAATTAGAACGAGAAAATAATCCTGATAAACTTGGTCAACATCCTTTTGAGATTGGGTTGTGGGTGGGTATGACAGCAACTCCCAATAAAATGGGTAAGAAAAATGACAATGACCAAAATTCAGCGCGCGCTCGTACTATTGCATTTAATAATGATACAAAAGGTAAACCATCACCAATTCCTTTAGAAAACTGTCCCTGGTGTGGAGAAAAATTTACAGGCAATTCATTCCAATTATTGCCTAACTCTGACCAACCTCTTGGTCTTAATATAGTTTGCACCAATAGAAAGACACAAAACGGAAAACCAAAATGTATGTTTAGGAGTAACCGCCCTTTACCAGTTATTGCGGTTGATGAACCGATATATCGGCGCCTGCCTTGTTTTTTAATTGCGACGGTGGATAAATTTGCTAACCTTCCCTGGATTGGTCAAACTGCTGCATTATTCGGTCAAGTTACACACTACGACGCAGATGGTTTTTATGGTTCTGCCGATACGAGAATACAAGGGCGCCTGTTACCCAATGGTAAATTATTACCACCTGATTTAATTATTCAAGACGAATTACATTTAATATCTGGTCCACTGGGGACAATGGTAGGGTTATACGAAACAGCTATTGATTCTTTAAGTAGTAGAACATTAGATGATAAAACGATTCGCCCTAAAGTTGTTGCATCTACTGCAACAGTGAGAAAGGCAACTCGACAAATACGCGGTTTATTTGGGCGCCATCAAGTTGATGTTTTTCCTCCCCCAGGTCCTGACCGTCGTGATTCTTTCTTCGCTCGAACGGCGCCAATACATGAAAGTAACCCACGTACTTATCTTGGAATTGCTGCCCAAGGTCGTAGTCTTAAAGTAGTTTTATTACGTGTTTATTTAGCATTACTCAGTGCTGCACAAAAAGATTGGGAAGCAGCAGGTGGCGCCAAGAACACTGATAATCCAGCCGACGCTTATATGACACTACTGGGTTACTTTAATTCGCTGCGAGAATTAGGAGGTAGTCGCCGTATCGTTGAAGATGAAGTTAACGCGCGTTTGAATAGTTATGGTTTGCGGATGCGAGAGGGTGAAACATCTGGTTCGTTTACTAACCGCAAAATACAGGACGAACCTTGCGAATTAACTTCTCGTGTTAGCACTAATAAGGTAGCTGAAACAAAACGGCGCCTACAATTACCCTTCGAGAACAAGGAACGACTAGATGTAGTACTTGCTACTAATATGATTTCCGTAGGTTTGGATATAGTTCGTCTGGGGTTGATGGTAGTTTTGGGGCAACCAAAAACAGCAGCGGAATATATTCAAGCAACGAGTCGTGTAGGACGTGATGAAAAGAAGCCTGGTTTAGTTGTTACATTACTCAATATTCATCGTCCGCGCGATAGGTCACATTATGAAAGATTTCAGACTTGGCATACATCATTTTATCGTGCAGTCGAGGCAACAAGCGTTACACCGTTTTCTCCTCGTGCAGTTGATAGAGGAATTGCGGGTATAACTGTAGCGTTAGCAAGATTGGGGAATAGAAACATGACTGCTCCAATGAGCGCCGCAGAAATTGAGAAGCATAGACATAATTTGAATGTTGTGGCAGATATTATTGCTCAACGTGCGGAAGTTCATGATGAGGAATTAAGTCGAACCGAAGCAGACGATTTGCGTATCAAAATACGAGGACGTGTTAATGACATTTTAGATGCTTGGGAGTCGATAGCAAAGGAAAAAGGTTTACTTCAATACCAACAAGAGGTAGGTTCGGCGCCTCCACTGCTTTACGATTTCCTTGACCCGGAGTTAAAAAATCAAAAGCCAATTGCTCAAAAATTTAAAGCCCAACGCAGTTTACGAGATGTTGAACCAGTAGTGCATTTGTGGGCGACAAATTTAGATACAAATAAAGATGAGGAAGAGGACTAATATGGCTGCTAAAAATCAAAAAAAACCGCCTGATGGAGAAGTTCGTCAAAGTCAAATTCTTACTACCTTTGGTCCCGGTTCAATGGTAGATTTACCAGATTATTCTGTACTAATAAGTGGTTTAAATCATTGGAAAGGATACCGTAACCAACCAATTTACGAAGAACGTCTTGCAGCAAAAGTGTGTCAGCAACTGGGAGTACCCAGAATCGAGATGTATGCACCACCTGCTGCTGAACAAGACCCGCAGGCGCCACGCACTGGAATCAAAGCGTTTACATTTCCTGGTTGGTTTGTTGCTCAAGTACCTGACTTAAAGTTTACATCTCAAGCTGGGAAAGATTACCAAACACGTCCCTTATTACCAGGAGTGCGTTTAGTTAAAAAACAGTATCTCAGTATTAATAAGAAACCATATCCCGTTGTCCCAGTGCGCTTTGTTCAAGCTTGTTTAAATGGTCATATCAGTGATATCGATTGGTATATTTTCGTAAATCCAGATTGTCGCAGTAACTGCCCGGCGCCACTATGGTTAGATGAAGGTGGAACTGGTAACGACTTTGCTGATATATTTGTGCGGTGTGAACAATGTAAAAAAAGGCGCCCTTTATCTGATGCGACTATTCCCGGTCGATATACATTAGGAAGCTGCCAGGGAGAAAGACCTTGGTTGGGATTAGGTGCGGCAGAGGTTTGTACTGCATTAAATAGTGATAAACCAGAAAGAAATCGGTTGCTTGTTAGGTCAGCGAGTAATGCGTACTTTGCACAAACGTTAAGTGTTATCTCGATTCCTGATTCTGACCAAAAGTTAAAAGATGCTGTTAGCTTGGTCTACGACATTTTATCAATGGCAGATGATGTGGGTGATGTGAATAAATTTCGTCGTAAAAATGCAACAGTCGCCGGTTATATTGAGGACTTTAGTGATGAAACAGTTTGGGCAGAAGTTGAACGGCGCCTGAAAAAAGAAACACCCAAACCCAAAAAAATCAAGCAGTTGGAAATTGAAGCATTACTGTCAAGTCCTGAAGAAATTGGCGAAGATGCTCCTAATGGTGACTTTTATGCACGTACTCGTAAACTGGATAATTTAAAACCTGCTCTCAAAGAACGTGTTAATCGAATTGTGTTAGTTCATCGACTGCGTGAAGTGATTGCTCAAATTGGTTTTACCAGGTTTGAAGCAGAAATGCTTGATATTGATGGAGAGTTTGGCGATGAGTTATCACTCGAAGTTCGTCGCGCGTCTTTAGATGTCGAACCTAGATGGGTTCCAGCAATTGAGAACAAAGGTGAAGGAGTTTTTATTGGTTTTAGTAAAACAGCTATTGACCAGTGGCAACAACAACCATCTGTTAAAAATCGAGGACGTGATTTACTTAATGGTTATATTCAATGGTGTAGGCGCCGGGGAATAACAGTAGATGTAGCTAAATTCCCTGGTTTACCTTATATAATGCTGCATTCGTTGTCTCATTTGTTAATTACAACGGTATCTCTTGAATGTGGCTATGCAGCGAGTTCAATTCGAGAACGTATTTATGTTGGAGAGTCAGGATACGGTATTTTACTGTACACGGGTACATCAGGTTCAGAAGGTACTTTGGGAGGTTTGGTACAAATTGGTAAACGTATTGAACATCATTTAGCAGCAGCTATTGAATTTGGCAAGTTGTGTTCTAATGACCCTGTTTGCGCTCAACATAAACCAGATGATACACAAGTTGAACGTTTTCTACACGGCGCCGCATGTCATGGATGTTTGTTAACTGCTGAAACTTCATGCGAACGTCGCAACGAATTTCTCGACCGCGCGCTTGTTGTTAATACGGTCGAAGCCCTTGGTGCAGCATTCTTCCCTGATGAGTTGGAATAATGTCAGTATTTCATAACCTTAGTCGCCCAACATTAATTAGTTTGGCAGATGCTTTGTCACAAGGTCGGCTGACAATTCCTTATTATGCAGCTTCTCTGACTGGTATTGTTCCCGTAGTTTGGCGCCAAGAAATTGCGTCTGAATTACAAAGCATGTCTCAGATGGGCTTTACTAATACTCATATAGCGTATACATTACGTTTACTTGCCCAAGAGCGTGCGTTATCTCAATCAACTCGTGACAGTATTGAGCTAGTTTGGACAGGTGAAGAAGTTGTAGGTTCGGAAAGTAGAGATACGAGTGTGGTTGTACGAGAGTTGTTTGTAAGAGCAAAAAGTAGCGTTTTAATTTCTAGTTTTGCTATTGATAAAGGCGCCAAAGCACGTGAGTTATTTCAAGTACTCGCTCAACGAATGGATGCTGACCCAAAATTAAACGTCAGAATGTTTCTTAATATCAAAAGAAATTATGGTGATAAACAGCCGGAGTCAGCGATTTTGAGAGAATTTGCGACTAGTTTTCGTAGAGAGGTATGGTCAGGTCAACGTTTACCAGAAGTATTTTATGACCCGCGCGCCCTTGAAATTGATACTGGCGCCAAAGCTTGTCTTCATGCAAAATGTGTAGTTGTTGATGAAGAACGGTTGTTTGTAACTTCTGCTAATTTTACAGAAGCTGCACATGAGCGTAATATCGAAGCTGGTGTACTTATTACTGACTCTGTTGCTGCTAAGGCTATGCGCTCGCAGTTTGAGACGCTCGTTGCTAGAGGAGTTTTGAAAAAGGCGCCGGGTATATGAGTATTATTCAAATATGTATTTGAAAGTAATAAAGGAGTAAAATGGTAATCATGAACGACAAACTTTATAATCCAAATAATTTTAGTGTAGAAGATATAAGGTATAAACAATATTTTGATAAATTGGCAAGCGTGTTTGGTAACGATTACGAAATTTGGATTAGAAAAGAAGATTATAGCAGAATGTTGTCTGCGGGTATAGTTAACCGTCATTCACTAGTCGCTGTAACAATTTATCTTAAATACGGTAGTGTTAAAATTGATGACCCTCTAAACCCAAGCGTTATTGAAATAGCGAAGAATCATTTCAAATCATCGAGTTTGGAAGACTTAAAGCTGAATGTACCTGTCTCAACCTGATATCTCAAACATCATCATTATCAATAAAACTTTGGTTCATACTGCTCTCAACTAGTAAGCAATTTTAGCACTCAACTAAGTCAATAACTTTGTTCTATCTAAACCATGTGGGTTTTGGGGCGCCATCTTGACAATCATTTTTAGTGGACGCAGGCGCCTACTTAGATATTCTGCTCAAGAGTTAGGATTAGCAAATAGTGTAAAACAACTACTAGAGGAAATATCCGAGTATCAACATTAAATATTTATAATAATTACATGAATATTTTAAATTTAAACACAGAAAATTTATTATACATTTATTAAAGACGCTATCTACAAAAGTATAATAAAAATATTGTCAGATTTTATTTAAATCATGAAATTTCAATATCTCTTTCTAGGATTATTAGTAAGTGCTGTTTTTTCGGGTAGTGCAAAAGCAAGTGGCGATTTAAATTCTAGACAACTCAAAAGAGAGTTTAGTAGCGGTCAAACTATAACAACTACTGTTTCTAGCATTACAGATGGCGATACCATAAGGTTTAATTATCCCAAATTAAAAACAACGATTCCTTTACGCTTTGCCGTTGTAAATACTCCAGAGATGAGAGGGAATTACAGCCGAGGAGAAATAGAGTTAGGCAAGCGAGCTAGAGATGAGTTGTTAAAGTTTATTCAAAAAGACTCTAGAATTATAGTGAGAGTTTCTCCTCAAGTCGAAGATGGAGGCAACAGATTAGTTGGAGAAATTTTACTGCCTAAAGATAGCGAATCAGTCAATGTAAAAATGCTGAAAGGCGGTTGGGGAGTAGTGGATTGTAGATTTCTCTATAATGCTGGGAATGCTCAAGGCAACTACCTAGTAGCAGAATCGCAAGCAGCAAAAATAATGAGTGGGATTTGGGCTAGAAATACCCCTTCTTGGTCAGGAGCAAAAGCTGCGTCTAATGCTGGTAAGTGTAAATATTCATCGTAAATTTTACAAGTATTATCTAACGTGTGATACAACCAAATAAATATTTCCGAAGAATTACTGATGCTGCTTTTAGGCATTGTTAATAGATTGGAATAGAGCCTACATAAACCCGACTTTATGAGGCAGTAGCTGTTTTAGTTGAAAGCAATAGGCGATTAGACTAAAACAGTCATCTTTTCCTTTTGTGATAAACATCAACCTGCTTTGGCTTCGGCTGAGGCAGGTTAAAAATTTATGCGCGTTAGTATTGCAATGTTATTGGGAACCATAACAATGTAGTAAAAATTATGATTTAATATGAGTTTTAAAAAGCTTATTGCATTAACAACAGCATTGACATTAACTGTAAGCTCAGGCGCCGAAGCACAGTCTAAGAGATTATTATATGATGGTAACTACGATGGAGCTTACCAAAAAGTTTATATTTTGAATAAAAAGTTGGTTAGACAGCAAAACTATCAAGGCGCCACAGAGCGTTTGTATAAAGTTAATTATGAAATACAAGCTCAAAGCCTAACTGCTTTACACAGTAGTAATTCCAATGGCAAAGTTAAGAAGGATATACAAAGATATTCGCAGTTAATCAATTGTTCAACCGCTAGACCATTCGTTGCATCAAAAAGCTACCTTGATGGCTCAAAAGGAAAAGGTTTTTTAACTCTTATTACTCCTTGGGAAGACCCCGGTGATATTCATATGTCAACCAATCGTTTAGTATGGAAGTACTGGAACGTATGCCATAATGTAAGGGATGCAGCAAGATTTGATTTAACACAAACAGCAAAACGGTATGGTTATAGAGGTAATTTTGAAGTTAAAAATGAATTATTTCCTCCATCACTCCAACAATATTTATAATAAAAGCAAAGTATTAATTCAAAATATCAAATCAAAGAAGAGTGTTTCGGCGCCACATAATCCTATAAAAAACTTGATAGTGGCGCCTTTAACCTATTTTTCTTAGTGGTATATGCGTACTACATTGGTGTGCGTTCCAGGACTTACTTAATCATATCAGGCGCCAAGGTAATAATATTCCAACGATTTCATCCAAATTAACAATGGCGCCAACAATTTCTACTGACTTAAAATCGGTTGTGGTCACGTGACCACAACCAATGTAGTACTTATACACGCCATTTGAAACATGTAGCAATAGTACGTATTCGTGCTTGTTGACACTAATGATAGATAATAATGCTTGCCCAACTGCGGCAGCAATTTACAATTAATAGTACTAGCTGAATAGTAAATAAATATTATTTATTGGTGTGGCTCACGTGAGCCACTCCGATGAATTAGAAAAATGACCACATCAGGTGCCGGGATATGTGTATTTTGAGAAGAATTGCTACAATTACTTGCATTTGCACAAATATTGCTATCTTTTGTCTAACATAAGGTCAACCTGATTATTTGTTAAGGCACCTCTCGAAGCAAAAAGTTTTGGTCGAATGGCAGTATTTAAAATATCAAATCATAGAAGGGTGTTTAGGCACCATTCATACCCGACAACAAACGTGACACTGGGCTAAAACCTACTCTCCTTCCATACATAAGTACTACATTGGAGTGGGACTTGAGTCGCACACCGATGCGTCATACAAACTAGCGAAACTGCTACCAGCCGCCATACATAGCTTGAAACGCCTGTACAATAAGCATTAAGCAAAAAAATCAATATTGGATCAACCGCACTCGCCGCAATACTAAAAGCGCTAATTTCTAGTATTAGCAATACTTTCAGGGTTTTGCAATCCTTTTCCTGTCAGAAAGATAACAGTATGAATCATTACTCAGTGTTTGCAACATAACTAGAGGGTGTCATTAAACAAGCATGGTGATTTCTACTTATTTAAAGGTCTTGGCTATTGTGTTTACCGATAATATAGTTCTTTGCTTTTAGGCATTATGCCCAGATTTGACCGCAGCTAATAATTGGGATGAGCGTATCATTAGAACAGAAAACCGGGTTAAGCTTAAAAGTCTTATCATGTAAGAATTTTATCGAGGGTCAAGGTAGCTCAATCCATGAAGCTTCTTGAACCTCTCAACGACAATTCAAGGGTTTCAGCCACAAGATTACTTATGTAGTATTTCTATAGTACAGTTTAACCCGGTTTTCTGCTCTGATGCTACTACTAGCGCATATTACATTCTTAAAATCTACATCTGCTGCTTTAGAATGGGGTAATTATATAAAAGCTTCTTTTGATGTATTTTTACCTGAACTATACAATAAATTAGGTTTTAACAGTGCTTTAACCAGAGACGAGGAAAGAGAAAATTGGACACGCTTTAGTCAGGCAATTATTTATAGACACAAAAAATATATACATAATCGAAGCTCATCAGGCGAGCAAGAAAATAGAGGAAGTTAAAAATGTTTATGTATTTCTCTAAGAAGGACAAGACTAAATTCAGAAACTATGTGGCGCAAAAATGGATACTATTTTTTTAAAAATCACGAATATCTGCCTTTAAATGGCTTTTTTTGAGGGTAGAAGCAGAAATCATTTTCTATAATCATTATCAGTATCACTCTCAGAAAATAACTTCTTAAAATCAGTGACAATAGTCAGTTGGCTGTGCTAGGTTAGGTCAGATTTTTTGAATTATTGGGGTCAATGGATAAAACTACACGAAGCCAATTGTACAAATACAGCCAGCGCTACCAGGAGATTAAACCTCGCTACCCATATTTACATTTCGTGAGTCTAGATGAAGCCACTCTAGAGCTTTATTGGAGCTACGGTGGGCAGTTGGAAGATTTAGGGGTGGATATGGTTGATGATACTTTACAAGAGGTTTTGAACGGACACCCTTTCAATCTGGAAGCGGCTATTTTGGCTACTATCCAGTATGGGAAAAGGCATCCTTTTGAAAGCCAGAGGCACGCAACTAATTTTTTGATCAAAGCACTCCGAGAGGGTTGGAAGCCATAACCAAAAGCTTTTTCTAACTCTGTTCATACATTTGACCTGTTTTTGTTTGGCTGAAAATATACCACCTTACAGCCATAAGAATTAACAACAAAAGACTTCTAACTCACCCCCTTTGAGGCACTTATTTATTAGTTTGTAGCCTTTTTAAGCGTTTATCTTTAGTTTTTAGTTTTTGCTTAAAGCTATCAGTAAACAATCTCAAGGTTGAAGCCTCCCTAAAGCGTTCCAACAGCCCGATAGCGGTGGCAACTTACCAACTGGTCGAAAAACTGAGAGGAACTACCTCAGCTGCTTGATGAATCTAAAACTTAAAATCTAAGGGATTTTAGGAAACTTACCATTGTTTTTTATAACAAACTCTTCTTTACTAACTTTTTGCAGGCACCATAAATCTCTATAATCTTCAAGATAATACTTTTTTAACCACCATAAACATATTCCCCCAAAGTCTATATAAACAGGTTTTGTAGCTTGATACCATACATCTCTTGATTTTTTCCAGCAAAATAAATGATGTCCTGCATAAGCTTTTTCAATTTCCTGTTCTATTTCACCTGCAAAATGAATTTGAACCATACAGTTAAATTTTTGGTATGATATCAAACATTTTTCATATTCAGGATTTTCAGACTTTTTATGAAAGTAGTCACCTCTGTATATAGTTTTTCCGTATTTTTTAAAATCACTGAAATTGCTATGATTGCTATAACCTCTAAATACAATATCATTGAATAACTGATGGTACGGTTCTGGTAACTTGTCTAAGATTGCAAAGTTCTTTTCAAAATTTTTACCGTTAACTATCCAAACCATATTTTGATAAAAATTTTCTCTAGCACTTAACTCATCAAAGTTCATAGGTGAATTTTGAATTTCAATAACCATACCATCATCGGTTTTTATATCAGCTATGTGTTTTTCTCCAGTATTTTCTTCAAAATGCACTACTTCTTGATTTTCTTTACTAAAATAGCTTTTCCATAATCTGTGCCAGGGTGTTTCGTTTTCCCACCACGAATCACAACTTTTTAAAGACTTATGTGCCCAGTGCCAAACTTTTCTAGTACCACATTTAGAAAGCACAGAATTATTACATAGACAACAGACCCCTTCTTGCTTTGGTTCTGGTTCTTGTTTAGCACCGTTCACAAATGCATACTTCATATGAAATACCTTATTTAGGACATAGGTACTATAAAGATAACACACCTGTAGCCACAGTAAACCCCAGGATATACTAATTTGTACAGTTTATGTGCGAATATGTACTACTTGCAAACGTAATGACTCACGGTTCGCCCATTTTAAATTGAGTTAGGAAAAAGCTGAACGATTTAATAAGGGTTCTAGGCTATGATTCAAATGTACTTTCATCCCGACTTTATGCGAGCGCATAAAAATAGAGTTTTTAGAGGGGGGTGATAGTTTAAGGAGAATTTACGGAAATCGCTAAAACCATTACGATACCTAGATTTTATGATTTTTAGCAATTTCTCAAACTCAAAAAAAAATAGGCGAACCGGGAGTAATCATGTAACAATTTATAAAAACTATACGTGGTAATAGTTTTCAGCCCATGTTGCAGGTTTTTACACTTATCTCGGTTTCGTGTCAAAGTATTGCTGAATATGATGAATCAAATGTACTCGATGTAAAAACAGTTCAACGCTTCTTCAAAGGAGAGCCTATTGATGAAGAAAATGCCCTTACAATTTTCAAAGCGCTGGGTGTAGATGCATCACTAGGGGTTGATTATGAAGTAAGTCCTACAGACAACGACAAAAAAGGACAGTTAAGTAACGACCCATACCAAGAAACTACTGACTCTCAATCGGCGCCACAAAACAAGTCATCAAATGAAACTATTAATATCGATGAACTAGTACGAACTGCACGCGATAAAATTGGTGCCTACATTAATGAACGTTGCGGTACTATGCGTGTACTAGGTATGGCACGCCCAATGAAATTGGATGATATTTACACCAGTGTCAATATTTTGGAGAAAATTACCAAATTTGAATGGTCATCACCAGATGAACTTTTGCAAAACGCTAATAATGAATATTCTGATCGATTAAGTTTAGGGAAGGTACGTGAAGAAAAAGTACTAGGTAAGACAGCGGTAACACAACACTCCAAGTTGATGATTTTGGGTAAACCTGGCGCCGGGAAAACAACGTTTCTCAAACATATAGCGATACAGTGTATCAATGGTAACTTTGAACCAAGGCGTATTCCGTTATTTATCACCCTCAAAGATTTTGCGGAAGCGAATAATCAACCATTATTATTGGAATATTTAACTCAATTATTCGACTCTGAACTTATAAACTTGCAAGCAGTCAAACAATTAATCGAACAAGGTAAATTAATTATACTATTCGATGGCTTAGATGAAGTAAATAAACTAGACAATATACGAATTGTAAAGCAAATTGAAAATTTTACAATCAAATATAATAAAAATCAATTTATAATTACTTGTCGAATTGCAGCGTGCGAGTATATTTTTGAAAACTTTACTGATGTCGAAATTACTGATTTTGATGAAAAACAAATCGAAACATTCGTAAATAAATGGTTCGATTCTAAAAATGATACTAGTAGAGCAAAAGAATTTATTGATGAATTGGAAAGAAACAAACCTATTAAAGAGCTAGCAACTACTCCAATATTATTAACATTATTATGCTTGGTATTTGAAGAAAAAGGTACTTTCCCGCAAAATCGCGCTAAATTATACGAAGATGGTTTGGATGCATTGCTTGAGAAGTGGGATACTACCCGTTATATTGAGCGTGACCAGCTACCATACAAAAATCTATCATTAAAACAAAGAAAAGATTTACTGAGCCAAATTGCTTACCCAACATTCAATAGTAGTAAATACTTCTTCAAACCAGAAGATGTTGAAGAATATATAATACAATATTATAATTCACTGAATATTAAAGATGACATCGATACGAAGAAAATATTGGAATCAATCGAAGCTCAACATGGTTTGCTTATTGAACGTGCGCGCGGTATTTATTCATTTTCACATTTGACATTTCATGAGTATTTTACGGCAAGGAATATTGCTACAAGTACAACTGATAATAAGCTTTTACTTCAATTATCTACCCATATTAATGAAAGACGCTGGGAAGAAGTTTTTCTTTTAATCGCAGGATTAATGCGTGATGGAACTGACCAATTACTACTTTTGATGGAAAAAGAGGCGCATTCTTATATTAATACTCCTAAATTACAAGCGCTATTACGTTGGGCACATGAGGAAACTGCTGGTTCTGCGGGTAATATTAAACCTTACGGTAAACGTGCATTAGCTATTGCCTATGCCGAAGCCAATGCCTACGCCAACATCATCACCAACGCCAACGCTATCACCAACACCATTGCCAAAACAGACGCCATCGCCATCACCCACGCCGCCAACGCTATTACCTACGCCATTGGCATCGCCTTCGCCAAAACCGATGCCATCACCTTTGCCAAAGCCATCACCTTTGCCAAAGCTAACACCTTCGTCAACGCCAAAGCCATCACCTTTGCCAAAGCCAACACCTTCGCCTTCGCCAACGCCGATGCCATCACCTTTGCCAAAGCCATCACCTTCGCCTTCGCCGACACCATCGCCTTCGCCAACACCGATGCCATCAAGAAATTTATCAAATGCGCTCAAGACCTAGAAAATCTCAAAATATTTAAAAACATAGACTTGACCGGACTAATTGCCCAAATGGAAGCACTACTGACTCAAATTCCTAATGATGAACAGCCAGAGTCTGTGCATAAGTCATTTGCTAAATGCCTCATTGAGACATTGCTTCATGCTTTCAACCTTACCCCAGAAATGGTTAATTTATCTGAAAAAGAAATGAAAGCACTAGATAATTACCTCTATGTCAATAGCTTCATCATTGAATGTTTTGATGCATCGGTAAAGGTGGCGCCCTCTACTTGGCAAGGTATTGAAGACAGAATGTTGAAGATTGATTAGTTAGGATGGAACGTCCTAACCTATACTTATTCATACATAGTGGGCAGGTGCCTACCTTACAGGGAATTATGCAATGCACATCCCCTACTGCAAGCACACGCACACCTCAACTTCAATAGTCAATACCATTGATAACTAGTATTCAATACGATGCGTCAGTATTTCAAAGTAAAGCTTAATGCGGCACCCGAATAAATGAATCGATGTGTACATATGCATATACGTACTACATGCTTACTCAATCTATATAAAATATTGGGAAACATTACTGGAAAGTACGTATATAAATGTGTATCATTCGTTTTGGGGTTAAGCAGAATGTTTAAGTATAATGAGCAACAATTCTCCAAGCATCGATGAATTACGTGAGAGCTTTGAGCAAGTGTATGATGGACCAGACCGTTTGCGTTGGGAATACGATTTGGTAATGGAGTCCAATTCCCAACCACATTGACTAAGACAGTGCCATAACGAACTAGATTTCTTTGAAATGTTCATGAACAGTACCCACCACATTGCTAATTACATACAAAACACGCATTTTACGTTTTATTAATTTATGTAAAGCACCTGAGTGCCTTGTATTTACAGGATTATGATATCAAGATAATAATATAAAAAACGTAAATAACGTGATATGACGTATAAAAAACCATCCACTTTAGAAGAACTCAAGGCTAACGCTGAATCACACCCTGATAGAGGGAAAATCAATGGAAAACCCGTGGTTAAACATGGTTCAATTGAACTACAAAAGAAAATTCCAAAACCATTATACGGACAATTGCTCTGCATGATAAATGCGTTCTCAATCAGTAAAAGCGATGCCGCAATAATTGGCGCCGCTTATGCCATATCCGAAATTTTCGACAACCAACACCCCCAAAGTTTTATAGCAGTCAACACTGGTTACGAGGGAGATACAACACTTTTTCGAGGAAATATACCAATAGGATTACACGAATCACTCATAGCAATACTTAAAGAAAAAGGGTATAATCCAAAGGATGCCACTACCATAATTGTCAGTTGTTTTGTCAATAAAAGTGAAAGGGCATATAGAAAAAGACTGGAACAATTAAAAGAAGAATTCAACACTGACGACGAATCTATTATTAAGGCGTTCAAAGGGGAAAGCAAAAGAGTTGCAATAGAAAAGAAAATAGCGAAACTTGAATCAGGAGAAGAATTATCAGAAACAGATAAAATCAGAATAATTTAATCAATAATTGATGGATTAATTTACATCAATATTAACTACACGTATTCAAATTACTATTTTCTGACCGCTTCCCTTCAATTTGATTAGATTCAGAAGAACGACCATTTAATCTATAGTACATTTCATATAATTGCTTTGTTCGCACCTTGAATCTATTAGCCAGCAATTCCATCTCTTCAGGAGGAAGCAGTTGCTTCATATTCAAAAGTATATCCAGTAATTCATGGCAATCACTATGATTCGGGTCGTTAATATTTCTCTTACTCCAATCAGAAAAATTATCTGGAGTAGGCGCCTCAATATCTATTGATTCACAATATTCCACTAATTGCCTACCGATAATAGCAAATTTATCCCTAGAAATGATATTCTTAACTATTGTTTTTGCATTACTTGGGTTTATATTCAATTCAATTGAACGACGTTCGCAATAATCGATTAAGGCATCCCCAAGTGCCATCTTGTCCAAAATATCTTTTAGATTTACTTGAGGCGCCGTTGGTGAAAGCGATTTATCTTTAAGGCTTGCATACGCCACATCTACCACCCATCCGGGTATATTACCTGGAATCGGTTCTGGTAAATTCATTATTTGCGCTGTAAAAACAATTTCCTCACCCAATCTCTCATAATAATTAAATAATTCAGATAATTTACTATCTGGTACAAAAGATTTATTCCGTCCACGGGCATACTCAATAGCGTCAACAGCAAAAGCTACCAAATTCTGCAAAACACGAGTCAACGTATTGCCCCAATCTGGTATGAGCAACAGTAAACGTTCACGACTAGTTTTCGTGAAATCAAAAGGTATCCTTTTTTTCTGCTTATCCAAGAAAGTATCTTCTTTTGGCGTTTCCTGATTTTCTTTTGCTGACATATACCAATATTACTCATACTTTTTATCTTTTATGCACACCTTCAACAACAAATGTAAAACAATTGACAATTAATCACTACTGCTGATTCTATTTACTTGTATTTTGATTCTAGTTTGTAAATATTTGTAAATTTTTAGTAACCAAATTATCGGATAAAGGTATATGTATAGATATACCCATAAAAGTAAAATCCACTAACAATACGTATGAACTCACCACCGATAGGCAATCTCCCACGTATACTCATAGCGCCACACAACATAAAGTGCTATAAAAACGAAAAAGGACGCAACACGTGTAAAATGTGTAGCGCCCGTATTCATATATCAGAAAATTCACACATTTCAACAGGTTGTAAATTCTTTGGGAAAAGCAGCATTCGACATTCCTAAATTGTCACAAATTTGGTAGTACTGCTTTTCAATAGAGTCGTATAACAACCGATAACGTGTAGTAAATGTTAACCAATTGCCTTCGCTTGCATCATACAATCCCAAATCTGGGTCAAATGAACGCCAAGTGTACTCGATTACATTACTGCCATCATCCCGCAGTTCTTGTTGACATATTCTTCTAAAATCTATCAAATCTTGAGGGTGCCAAAATTGTGGTCGCCTCCAAGTTGTTGCTTCTTCAAGTGTATGCCCAGGATTTAGTATTTTACACTCGTCTGCCATGATGACTTGCAATTCATCAGAAAGCCTAACGACACCACGTCGCACTGGATTCTCTGTTAATTCAAGAGCAATCCTCAACAGCACTTTACTAGTACAACAGTTAGCAAACCACACCAACTGTTCTCTTTCCCCTTGCTCTTGACTGCTGATACTAGGTGCAATTGCCAGGGCTATATCATCTGCGTCGATTGTCGCTGGAATCCTAACAGGTTTTTCTGGGTTGTTGAGTATTGTCTCTGATTTATTCATTACTTTCGCCCATCGTGCAAATTGACTTTCATATTTTCTTGCAAGCAATTTGGCTGTACACCAATCAGGACAATTAATTACAAGCGCATCAACGCCAAAAGTTGCACCCATTGCCAATGTTGTTAGTTGATTCATTGTGCATTCTCCAGATTACGACAATGATTTACCAATTTATACAAATTATTTAATTCTGAAGCATCAATATCCAACAATTCACCCAAAACAGCGAAAGATATGCCATTCCTATCAGATTTACCAGTTAACAATTTAATAAATTTTTTTATTTCCTCAAAGTCATCACGATTCAATACAACAGTATCAGGAGGTGGTATTTTACCCGCAGATTCCAATTCATCAAGCTTCGTTTGCAACAAGTAAGACGCATTAGGCGCCTGTTTCTCATCTTTTGCAACGTGTTCCGTATACCTTTGCAATTTTTCTATGTAGCCTTTTGGCAAGGCTATCGTTATCCTCGGCGTAACTTTCCCATCATCTTTTGATTTACTCATATAGCGTCTATATCGCATCTATCTAGCCAATCTTAACAAATCAGACAGGGCACTTTTTTCTAAAGGTTCGGTCTTGTTCGGTAAACCGTACTTCAAATACAATTTAGATTAGTTGCTATATAGATGCTATATAGCTATTATATAGGTGCTATGTTGGTCTAACAAAGAAAATCCATAAACAATACATATGAACTCACCACCGATAAACAGTCTCCCACGTACACTCATAGCACCACGCGACTTCCTGCGCCCAATAATGATTGGCGAGGGTTTATCAGAAGAACAATACGAAAAATTTGAACAAGAGCGAGGGTACAAAACACAATGCGGAAAGGTATTGTCAGTACTACTTGGAGCGAGTTTGAATACTATCCGTTGCGGATGGGGTAAAACCCTCGATTTTGAAACAATGCCAGAACAACATCGATATACTCTGGGTTATATCGAGAATGCAGGGATTAGTGTACGGTGTGCGATTCAAATTCGCAGTGGTGCCTATAGACCAAAATCGCTCTCAACACAAAAGTTCTTGGCATACGCGCTAGGGCTAGATAATCTCAGCACCAGTGAACGCGATGCAAGATTATCAAGAAACGGGTTTATCTATGAATGTGCGCGCGCACTCTCAAGCGCAACAGGAATGGAATACGAGACAGTATTAGGTTGGGGCAACGACATACGTTTCCATAAAATGCCATCTGAACATGAGCGTACCTTGTACTACGCTCAAGCGGCAATGAAAGTATTAAATCAAACTACACAGCAATTGATTGCCGCATAGGCAAAGCCCAAAAACAAAAAAATAGAGTGAATTGAGATAAACCCAACCCACCCCTTTAAAAAAAACAAGGAACTATTATTATCATGAGTACTGCAACAGTTTCAACCGTAACTGCATTCTCCCAGTTAGAAAAAAGCACAGTCGCATTACTAGATGCGGCGTTCAAACTCAAAGAACACAAAGAGTACTACGACCACGAAGAATACTTAGCCCTGCTTAAAGCGAATGGTTGGAAGTATGGAGGTACAGAAGAAAAAAGACTACTTGCAGTTGCAACTGCATTCAATCCCTTTATGCACTGCATTCAAAAATTGTCAAAAATTGAACCCAAGACTATATATCAGCTAGCTGACGAAAAGCTGGCGCCAGTCATCACCCGAATACAAAATACACCATCTATAACTCAAGACCTAGTAGTTAAATTCATTCGCCACCAACAGAATTTGTTAAGAAAACAAAAGAATGGAATGGCGCGCGAGGGGTGGAAGTACAGAAAGAATGGTCGGTTCTATCGTGTAGAACTAATTGAAGAAGGCGACTGGACTGGGCGAGCAATCGAAGCATTGCGCCAAAAAGGCCACGCTACAACAGAAATAGTCCGCAACGCAATGCAGCTTCTAGTCCAGCAAGAAGGTTGGGAAGTAGAAATAGCAGAAGATTCAGATAATCAAGAGGCGCCAGTAGTTGAGGAAGAAAATGTACTCGAACCAGTTCAAGTAACACCAGGCGCCATCCCCACATGTTTCCAAAATATTGAGGAAGATATTGAAGAAAAACTCTTCAACGAGCTTCTTATAGAATTCAAATTGTGTAAAGCATGGACAAACATACGTAACGTATTGTATTGCTGCAATGCAGTTACTCGTAGCAGTGCGTGGAATGAACTAAGCCAGGATGAAAGGAAGAAAGTTTGGGCGGAAATGCCAGAAATGACAAGAGAATTAGCGCGCGCTAAAAAAGAAGGTGTGATACGCGATTACAGAGAACAGTTGTGCGGTAAGAAGTATGAAATTTATACTTGGGATGATGATGCTCCATTTATAGTAAATGCGCTCATGGTTGAACGCGCGCTTACAGAAATCGCAGAAAACCTGTCCAACCAAAACTAAATATTTTGATAAAGTGCCAAAGTAACGCAAAACTTACTACAAAAAAAACAAAATGATTGCTTTAGACAGAAGTGAAGCTGTAAAGCGGATGAAACGTAGAAACAAGCAGTCCGTCTCTTGGACGCTATCCGAATTGACAGTTGAATGGAGTTATATTCCAGCAACTGAAGCAAGAGACTATAACGGTTCAGCAGGAGGATACGGACATAATCCAAGCCGCATAATACTACAACGTATTGTTTGGCGGGATGGTGAGGCACGGTATACAAACTATTGGTAAGTGATAAGACGGATGCAGAATAACCAAACTAATAGCTCAATTGATTAATAAGTAAAAAGTTCAATAAGTGAGTGAGTGAGGGAGATTTTAAATTTTGCGAAAGTTTCTGATTGTGATTTTACCTATATATATCACTGTGATGGTGCCATTAAAGTTGGAAGCAGCATCTCCTCCAGCATATAAAATTGTGCAAATGGGCTGTAACAAAGGTAAAGGGACATGTGGTTATGCGCCTACAAAACTTTTCAAAGCAGGGAGTATTACAGGATTAAAACCTAGAAATAAGCCCTCTTTAGAAGAAGCACAATTAGTCACATATGTACGACTTTAGTAATCAACTAAATAAACAAGGGACAACACCATGAGTTTTTATGTAGCACTAGCAGATGGTACAAGTGCCTTACTTTTGGCAAACTACGACGGTGGCAAGCCGCCCATGCCAGCAGATGATGGGTTGCCAGCAATTGTAAATTTGCCTAACAACGGTCAAACACCATCAGCCAATCAACCTTCAAATACTACAACAGAAGAATAAGTAATCACATTAGACGTGCCTATCAACAACCAAAACAAATCACAGGATATGACAGATGAGGAATTTCTTCTTGCTGCCCAACAACTAGCGGGGCAGGCACCGATTGATACAACTGATTCAAATAAAAAGGAGTAAACACAAATGGCTAACAACACAAGTCAAACCAGTCCAACTAATCAACAAGTAATTGAACTAGTTAAAACTGAAGTTGAAGTTCAAAATAATGAAAGCACCTCTAATTTACCATTGACTCATCAACAAGGAGAAACAATAAGGGCTAATGCATGGGGTTATAAAGAATGGTCTGATAGTTGAATATTCGGCACCAAATATTAAAGAGTATTTAATTTAACCTTTGTACTGTACTGGTGCCATTATTCCACGCTTTCAACAAACCACGATAACCACATATCAAACGGAGAATTTAAATGGAAAGAGATTATACTGACGGCGACTATATGCAAGTATTAGCATCAGACTGGAAAAAGATAGTTTGCGATGAAAACGGCAACATCATTTTAGGCAAAGTAGCGCGCGAGTTACACGATTACAGTTTATTAATGCAATGCACATCAATTGTTTACGACAACATTTGTAATGTGTCACACCCGTTTACTGACCCTGACCATATATTGAAAGCGATTGATGAGTCAATTGAAAGACGCGCGGAGAAATTATTTGAAGAAAAGAATCAAATTAAACTTGAGAGAGTCACTAACCCAGAATGGGATTATGCAAAAGTTTACAGAGAGTTGCACAGTACTCTTCAAAAATTAATTGCTCTACTAAATTATCTTGCACAACAAGATAGCGCAACAATGGCATCTATAGCTGCTGCTAGTGTAAAACTAGTTGTAATTAGCACAGAAGTAGTAAAGACTCATAAAAATTTAGAGTCAATTGCGATAGATAACTACGCTAATTAAAATATTTTCTGCTAAAAACACTAATAGATATTTACAAATGTCAAAACTGTTCCGTGTCTAAAAAACGTAAACTAAAGTGTCAAATCAACAATTTAGTTATTTTAAACAATGAACATGAACATAATATGGAAGAAATTGATTTGAATTTTAATAGTGTCACACTCAGTATTCTAAAACAATCTTTCCAATTATACGAATACAAAAAAAGTCATTCGTGTAGTGAATATCGAATATTCTTAGAATTAAGAGAATGGACTAAAGGTAGCGCAAAAGAAAGACGTGCAATCCGTGTAGCAAAGGCATTATATAATCATTTCAGCTATTGCCCACAAGCACTTGCAAGTATTGAACCCAAGGTATTGTATTCACTCGCACAAAGCCGATATGAAGTAGTAATCGACGCTTTATCAGAATACCCAGTTAACAAAATAAATCAAGATTTGGTATTAAAATTAATGAGAGATGCTAGAAAGCAGGATAAGAAAGAAAATCAAAAACTACCTTTGCTAGACAGAAGGTCACAAGTTTATTTACAAGAAATAGCAAGTATTACTAACCTTAGTATTGAACAAGTACTAGCAAACGCTATTTCCGAATATCACTCCAAAACATTAGTAGAAAAAGAAGTCAAAGAAACAAAGGGAATAAATGTTTTTCAATATTAATTACAACAGCTACGCAGTAAAAACAGAAAATTAATTCCACTAAGTAATGTGTGAAATTAAGTCAACTAGTTGTTGCTACCTTATTAAGCTATCCGAGCCATTAGGCAGCAGTAAGCATAAAGCGCAGTACTACCTCGGCGCTACCAAAAACCTCTCACAACGTTTCAAAGAACATTGTAGTGGTGTAGGCGCCAGGTTTACACAAGCCGCAGTTGAACGAGGCATCAAATTAGAAGTCGTACATATCTGGTACACACGTACAGCTAAGGAAGCGTACCACTTAGAACGCAAACTAAGGCGCCAAAAAAACAACCGCAAATTATACGAACAAACACAAAAGGGGAAACCATGAAATCGGAATCAATATCAACTATCAGCAGCAGTGGGCACCGTAAAAGAAAAAGTGTCAAAAGAAAAAAGACTGGTTATCGAATTTTAAACACTATTCCTCATTATCAAGTGGATAACGCAAACTCGAACTCCAAAGCGGTCACGCGCGCACGTAAATTTATATCTGAACAAGGAATAGTGCCCAGCGCAGTAATCGAAGTATTTGGCAAGAAGAAAACTGATAAGTTTTTCTGGTCGAAAGCCGGTTTATATTCGCTAGAGCATGTTGCCGCTAACTATGCTGGTTTCCCAGAACTCAACGAGCATGTCAGGCAATATAACGAAATGCTAAATACAAAGTAAAACATCAAGGCAAGTAATTGTAAAACTTGCCTCAACACAATTGACATTGGTGTACCACGCATAGCGGTCATACCAAGTTCATCCAATCTTTACCATCGTTTAAAATCTTCTGTAGTTGGCTGATATTTTTGATTTATCATTATCTTTTTTCTCTATTTGTTCATAACTTAGAATGCAATTAATTATTTATTTATGAATGTAGTTTTATTCTTGGATACTCTCTACTAATTGTGTTTCCATTGTAGATAATGAAGCTAGCTTTTCTTCTAGAGCTTGCTTGCGTTCACGTATCCCTTGTAAACGTGTCATTTTAGCTTCTTTACTAAAGAACTGGTCGAAAAGGATGTCTTTTTCTTCTTTTGTCATTCTTCCTATACATGGGTCTTGGTCGATTTCATCAAGCGCGCGCCATATTTCAAGCGTTTCGGCTGTTGGGGTGCTGTCAGTTTGATTCATGATATTAGTTTAATCAGGTTGTTAATCAAATGTTTGCGAGTCACGTCGCTGTTGTTGCCTACCTAGAAATTCATCAGAGGCTGCCTCTATTAGTATCATTTCTCCTGAACCATCAGTGTCTTCAAATCCAATTTTAGCGTAGCGAGATTTTGCGCGCGGGATGGTAAACAACTTGACGACTCCACCAAATTGTTTTGATTTACTTTCCTTAACAATTTCCTCTATTAGTGACACTTCTGATATTATATCTCTACTATAGGTAAATTATATTTTAAATATTTTACCGACAATACTAATTTTTTTATTAATATTTTAAATCCAGAAAATTCTGGCTATTTAACTTTCTAAGTTGCAATTATAAGTTTTGAAACGTAAGCTTACTTTTATATAGCAAAGGAGGTAAACAACTGTTGATGGAATCCTAACCGATTTTTCTAGATTGGAAAGTATCGTCTCCGATTTATCCATATGCCTCACCCAAAGTGGAAACTGACTTTCGTATTTCCTCGCAAGCAACTTAGCTGTTGTCCAATCGGAACAATCTATTACAAGTCGATCAATGCCAAAAGTTGCTCGCATCGCTAAATTTGTCAGTCCATTAATTTTCTGAATTCATTGTGCATTATCCAAGCTACGACAATGTTTTACTAGCTTGTATAAATTATTTAGTTCAGAAGCATCTATTTCTAACAACTCAGCCACAACAGCAAAGGATATGCCATTACGCTCAGATTTACCAGTTAACAATTTTATAAACTTTTTTATTTCTTCAAATTCATCACGATTTAATACAATTGTACCAGTAGATGGTATTTTACCGGAAGACTCAAGTTCATCAAGTTTCGCTTGCAGCAAATAAGATGCTGATGGCGCCTGTTTCTCGTCGATGTTTTTTAAAAGGCGCCATTCGCACGGCGTACAATTGTGCGTAGTGGTAACTAAACGAATGTTCGTATTTGATGCAATTATTTAGATAAAAACTCTACCTGAGATTTAAAGCACCAACAGTAGAGTTTTTGTAAGTTACTCACTCGCGATAGACGCGACTATAACCTTTATTTACATTGTGAATCAAGTGCGCGCGTTATGATAGTCTGACATTGATGTTGCTATTTTTAAACTTAGTTAATCAATCATACAGGGCATCAGCAGCTTTGATTCTATCTTGAAATATTTTAATCAAAGGTTTTATTACAAAGTTTGTAAGTTCGACTCCTGATTTATGTTTACTTGTTTGTGATTTTTCATTTAATCGTGTCCAAGTGCCTGGACTACAGAATCTATTGTTATTATGCAGAGTTATCGAGGATAAAAAGATACTGTAAAACGCTACAATATAGACACAGTGACACTAATACTTTTAGAAATAAAATAATAAACGTATCATTTAATAATTTAGAACCTGAAATTACCGCTGTAAGGTAATTACAATATAATAATCGTGTGTACAAGCTCACACAAAAATTATTGATATATTGCTACAATAGTAGTATCAATTTAACTATTATAAAAAAAATAATGTTTTATGCATTAAATGAAGATGGTGAGAGGATAAAACCAAAGCCGAAAACAAGGGCATTTTGTCCAGGCTGTAACAAAGAGGTAATTTCAAAGTGCGGAAAACAAGTTGTTTGGCATTGGGCACACTTAAACCTTGTAGACTGCGATTCTTTTCATAAGCCAATGACCAAATGGCACTACGACTGGCAGATGAAATTTCCCGAAGAAAACCGCGAAGTTATTTTCACCGACCCGGAGACTGGGGAGAGGCACAGGGCTGATGTTTGTATCGATGGTTTCATCTTTGAGTTTCAACACTCACAGATTAGTTGTCGTGAGATTGAATCTAGGGAGAAATTCTATAATAGATTTTCAAAATTAATCTGGATTCTAGATGCACATTTATGGTTTAAAGAACCTTACTGCCTTATAAGCATGAATTCACCCTGTGAACAAAACCATGTAAAGGCGCGTCCAAAGCCCAGTTTAGATAACTTTGACAGCCCAATAATTCTTGACTTTGGGGGTTCTCTTGAACTCGTTCTCAGGCATTATTGTTATTGCTCTAGATGGTATGTATATTCTGCAATCGGTTCCTTCCCCGTAGAGAGCCTAACCAAAGAGGGCATTGAAAAAGCTCTGGAAATAAAACGCAGGGAGGACGAAAAAGAACAGCAACGGCAGGAGCAGTGGAGAATAGGTGCAGAGAAGCAACGTAGAGAAAAAGCAGAAAAAGAAGCCGAGGTTATTGAGCTACTAAAAAAGTACCACCAAAAAAATATGTGATGGCACCAGCCCTTAGTTCATTTCATAGAAATTCATTCTGTGAGGTCTACATCTAAGGGTGGAAACCCTGAAACTGGGATACAAGAGGATATAGCTTAAAACAAGAGTGTGAATCTCCTAGCTTTCAAGTCAAAAGAGTACATTACTTATGGCGCCTGTTATTATGGGAAATAGTGATTTTTTCTGATAGTTATGACTAATACAAATCAAACTGGTAAGTACGACGCAGTATTAGGAAACCATTATATTAATACAGGCTCTGGAGTGCTAGGAGGGATTCAAGGAGTTAAGCGGAGATTGTTGGCGCCTGAAGTTTCCTATCGAATCGCAGCTTTAGATGAAGCTCTTAATTATGGACAAGAAGGGTTAAATTTGATTGAAGAAGCTCTTGATAGTCCAAATAGATTTGTTAGGGTTTATGCATATGAGATTTTGGATAAATTAGATAAACCGGAGATTATAGCTAAATTAATTCAATTCCGCGAACGGCATTATTTAATTCATTTCAACGGTATTTATCAATGCGATGGCAGTAAGCATTATAGTTACCTGAGATTTTATCCGGATTATACGGTGATTACCACAAATACAATGGATACTCCTGAAAAAGTACTAACGTGGTTCAACAAAGAAAACAATGATATCTATAGTGATATTTACATCGTCGAAAACAGAAAGGAAATAATTAGATTTTCTTATCAACTTAATAATAAAATAGTCGATTTTGTTGCTAAAACAAATATTTATGGTACTAATATTAACCTCAAATGGTTCAGTCGTAGAAGTAAATCTAGAGGCTCGGATGAATACAGATTTATAAAAATATTATCTTGAACAATACCTGTTATAATGAATAATAACTTTTATTGTAATATAACTAATATAAATCAACCTAGTAAATACGATGCGGTGATAGGTTGGGAGGATATAAATACAGGCGCCGTTTGTAAATGAAACTTTCCTTATAAAGCAGTAGGAATCTTGGCATAGAAATCTTCATCCGCGCGCGTGAAAGCAGGGCGCCGTATTAAGTTGTCCAAGTAATTGCTCAAAGGGTCATTCAAATCAAGCATCCCTAACTTTTTTGCCCACAGTAAGACTCCGCCAGTAATAATATCAGCGGTACTAAATTGATTACCAACTAAGTAATCACTATTAACTAATACGTTTCTCAAAGGTTCAGCGACTTTGTTAAACCATTGCAAAGCTTCTTGGCTAGAAATTGCTTCGCGTACTTTAGTAGGAAGTATTTTTTCTGGTAAATGTGGGAGAACAGCAAACATAAAATGTTCAACAGGCGCCTCTAAAGTAACAGATGCGTAAAATAACCATTGGTAGTAATAAGCACGTTCTGGAGAATCAATTGCAGGCGCCAATCCAAAGTTTGGATATTTATCAGCTAGGTAAGTACAAATTGCAGTTGATTCAAAAATCGTTACTTCTCCATCAATTAAAACAGGTACTTTTTGATGAGGATGTAGGTTTTGATACTCCGGTTCTTGGGTGATCTTCATATCAACTTGTACTAGTTTACATGTAATCCCCATTTCTTCTAAAAGCCAGCGAGGACGTACTGCCCTAGTTGTTGGAATATAGTACAACTTCATATTTTTCAATCTGACAGTTTCTACATTTCTTATTTTCTGCTGTAGGTTGTCATAAAAATATTAAAACTTAAAGAAATTTGTAGGCGCCTATGATTCGTTTAAAAATGACATAGCTGCCCAATCTGCCTATAAAACTATTGGATTTGTGCCAGCCAGGAAGGAATACGGCTTATTGCTATTGCAGGAAGGCTGAAAAGGAATATATTCAGATACGAGATAAAAGGGTAAAATAATCAAAAACTTGTATTTAATGGCAGTACTAAATAATTAATTAGTAATTATGTATAAAAATTAAGGGCAGCATCCTATCTCAGCAGAAAACTTCACACTTCCATTCAAAGGTAAGCTAGAAGAAGATAATCGTTGGGTGATTATGGCTTCTTCAATACTTTTTTGATTCATGACGCTAAGTCGATTTTATAATCGCTATTTTGCACGTAAACTAATTGGGCGGATATCGCGGACTTTAAGGGTTCTTTTGCCTGCATTATCGTCATCATCAATCGTGAGTAAATACTTCACGACTGTGTGGTTTGTATTCCCACCTGTTACGGTGGAAATAAATGTTGAGTAACTGTTGCTATTGGCGCCGCAACCACTTCGGTCATGGAAGGTTTGATTCCATTCACCAATATAAACACCTTCGCCTCGTGGCTCGTCACCACTTTTTTTAATTTCCCCCCAGAGAGCTACCTTCAGTTGAGATAGCTTTGATTTTTTATTAGCGAGCATAAGTTGAAGAAACTTATCGCGATTTTGTTTGTCAATATTGGCGCCGTTACTGCATTTATCTTGGTAGTTCGCGGTTGCTGAATCAGGGCTAGTCATAACCAATGCTGGTAAAGGCGCGGACTGAGCAGCGTGTCCACTACGAGCAAAGAGTCCGAGAATACATAAAGTGAAAACAGCAAGGCGCATAAAATCCTCCAAGCGTAAATCAATGTGTACAATCAAGATTAACCTTTATTAGCATTAACGCACTTATTGGACATTACAAATGCCCACTATTAAGACTTTAAAACCCGGTGACGAAGAAGCTCTTGAGACGTTTTTAGTACAACATGCGTTTACCTCGATGTTTCTACGGTCAAATTCGCGCGCGGTTGGGTTACGGGATGAGGGCGAAAGATTCCAGGGCACATATATTGCAGCGTATGAAAATTGTCAAATCGTTGCAGTTGCATCACATTATTGGAATGGGATGGTAATTCCCCAAGCTCCCATATATCTTGAGGAAGTGGTTAAAGCCGCTGTAGCTCGGTCTGGTCGAATGATTTCTGGAATTAGTGGACCAGCGAATCAAGTTGAAGCTACAAGAGATATTCTAGGACTTAAAGAAACACAAATTTGCCTTGCTGAACGAGAAATCTTATTTTCTCTACCACTTTGTAATTTAAAAGTTCCTGGCGCCTTAACAGATGGAGAAGTTATGTGTCGCCTACCTGAACTGCACGAGTTAGAATTGCTTGATAAATGGTGTGCTGCTTTTAGCGTAGAAGCTCTAGGTCAAACTGAGACACCAAAGTTGCTGTCAGAGTGTCAACAAACCGTACAACGGCGCCAAGCTGACAAAGTTCATTTTTGTTTGATTAAAGAACAAAAGCCCGTTGCTTACTGCATTTTTAACGCTCAATTGCCAGATATTGTACAAATTGGGGGAGTATTCACACCTCAAGATATGCGGGGTAATGGATATGCAAAGTGTGTTGTTGCAGGCGCCTTATTACACGCGCGCTCTTGTGGAGTAACGCAAGCCATCCTGTTTACTCGTAAGAATAATATAGCCGCCCAATCTGCTTATCGAGCTATTGGATTTGTGCCAACCGGGGAAGAATATGGTTTGTTGCTATTACATGATGCTGTTACAGGTAGATAATTTAACTTTTTTGTACGCGCACACAGGTTCTACTTAAAAGGCATAGGTACAGGTTTTACTTTAAATGCATAAACGACTCAAACAGAACCTGTAAGAGAAGTAACACGTTCGTGGTTTTCAATGAAGGAAAAATATGATATACGAAGATGTTCTCAGGTTCTGGTTTCGGGTGGAAGGTAACACTGATATTACGGCGATGGTTCGTCAATGGGAATGGTGGTTTCGTGGAGGTACAAGCAGCTACATAGCCGAAAATTTTATACCTTTACTGGAACAGGCAGCGCGCGGTGAACTTGATATTTGGTCAAGTCAACCACAGTCCCGACTCGCACTTATAATCGTTCTCGACCAGTTCTCACGAACTATATATAAAGGAACTGCTCAAGCATTTGCACAGGACTCGAAAGCCCGCGCGTTGACTCTTGAAGGAATCGACATTGGGCACTACGCTGCACTCGAAACACCTTGGGAAAAAACTTTCTTTTTCCTGCCGTTGGGACATTCAGAGGATATAAAGCATTTAGAGTTAGCGGTTGAGCTTGCAGATCAACTTGTTTTAGAGGCGCCTGTTGAATACCGAGAGTTGCTAAAATTCTCAGCCGAGCAAGCGCGTAGACATCGAGATGTAATTGCAAGATTTGGGCGCCATCCTCATCGCAATGAGGTTTTAGGGTGCCTTGCAACACCCGAAGAACTTGAGTATCTAGCAAATGAACAACTTGTGCATACTCGTTCTATGCCGCCCCACCTGTCCCAATTTCTCTCTAATAGTTGAGGTAGGTGTGCATTTATAAGGTTGTTACAGGCGCCTGAATTTCTGAAACAATAACTTTAAATGGTGTTTAAAAACTTGAAAGCACTCACTTCTTAATTCGTAGCGCCGAATACTTTTTGTATTTAAAAACTAAACGTATTGAATCTGTAATGTTGCTATAGGCGCCTTCTTAAAATATTTCATCGTTTTGGTGTAAGAAGAGTGGCAATGTGGTCTGCAACATCTTTGGCAGAACGGTATTCTGTATCAATTAGTTCACCAAAAGAATTGTCTAGATAGGCATTTGAACATTCTACAATCCGTCGGGCAATCCACTCAGACCCCTTACCCTCAATTTTAGTACCTCTTTGTATAAGGCGTGTTTTAATAGTATCGAGGCTTGCCGTTAAGCAAAATATTCTAAGTATAGGCTCAAAACTTTTAATTCCCGTAACAATTTCATTAAAATAATCATGGTGACTAAATGTCATCGGGACTATTACTGTACCAGGGGTGAACCAATGGTATAGACGGATGCCTGTAATTGTAGATTTTCTCCACAGTTCTATATGTTGAAAGTCGTTCGCTCCTGTTCTTTTCAACTTAATCCATTTGGGAGCGCGCATCAAAACCGACCCTACCCATTCAGGATTATATATAGCACTACCTCGAAGGTGAGTACGCAAGATTCTTGCTACAGTTGTTTTACCAACTCCGAATGAGCCATTAAGCAATATAATCATAAAAAGTTGTTGATGCAAATTCGCTTTACGCAATAAGTTCTAGTATCGAGTGGCGCCGTTTTAACAATCAGTTCAGATTAGGGTCTGTGGAGCGCACAGTTCGACTTAACCCATTTTTGACAAGCCAGCTATCAATGATTTCGTAGATTTTATCTATGACTTCCTGAGAATAACCGTTTTCTAGCATCCAGGTTTCAAATGGATTGGCGCCAGATGCAATTTGTTCGAGCATTGCATCAAACTCTGATTCGGAAATACTGCAAGTCGCTAAAAAATCAGCTTGATTCCAAGGAATAATACCATTAGCCATTAGTTGCAATAAAGGACGTTGGTTTCCTTGTACTAATTGTCCTAAAAAATCGCGAATTTCTTCTTGATGACTTTCTTCTAAATCGCGATATTCCATTTGTCGGTCAAGTTGAAGCTTTACACGACTAACACCACCAATTGCTAACCAGCTTTTAACATCATCGACAGCACTAGAACATCTACCAAAACGGTCTGTTTGTAGTAGATGAAGCGCTCCCTCAAAGCTTCTACGCAGGGCGCCGCGCCAATCACCATGTTCTAAATATTCGATTAGTGACATCTTTGGTGAGTATAGGTGTTTTACCTCTCCTATTTTACTGCTTGATAGGAAAACGGCGCCTGAACTTTTGAAACCATAACTTTAAATGGCGCCGATTTTAAACTACCCCATTGACATTCAAAAACTTTGCAATCTGTTGGGATGCCAACGTAAAAGCTTCCTGCAATTCTCTACTATTGGCGCCCCAGAATATAGCTTGTTTTCCTCTTACATCTTCCACTGGTTGCTCAAATAAAACTGGACTATTTAATTGATACGCCCAATTACCATCAGTACCTGTACAATCAGTGATTTGTACGGCGCCGATAATTGCCCCTCGCTTTACCCCACTTTTATCGATATTGTAAGTTATAAAATATTCATCACTTGCCTTTGACTGAGACGCATGTATTAATACCCAGCCTCTACGCTTGGTCGGTTGCGTTCGATACTCCTCTGTTTTCAAGCCAAGACAGATTGCATAAGCAAATGGTGCGTGGATACTGATAGCTTTTAAATTAGTTGGGTAGTTGATTGGCATTCATAAACAATAGCTGATAGAACAGTATTTTATTGCAGGCGCCTGTAAATATGTTGATTCGTATGAATGTGGGCGCCGAGTTAAAAATGGCGCCTACCTCACCTCTAAGAACAGTGCTAAAATAACCCTTGAGCAATGACTTCAGGGTTTATTCAAGGATGTATATACTGTATACATCCTTTACAAAAAGTCAATACTTATAAATACTTAGGTATTTAAGTATTTAATATTCTGCCAAAATAACGCTTGTTTTGATGATGCAAGACATAAGCAGTGTTAAATAAAAAAGTCAAAGAACATCATGATTGAAAAGACAGATACTTTATCACCAGAGGAATACAGAGATTTATATCTGAAAGTTTGGGAAAAAGAGCAAAGTTATATTCAGATTCGATGGACAGTAGTAACATTTTTTATAAGTGTTAGCTTTGCAATCATGGGTTTCTCATTCAATATAAGTAATCCGAAGCTACCTATTATTATTCCTCAGTTGATTGGCTGTGGTATTTATTGGTTCGCATTCCTGGTTCATCTCGTTCTGTATGATTTAACTGAATACTATAGAGAATATTTATTGAGCATGGAAAGAGAAGGTTTGGTTAAGTATGACGTAAGAACAAGAGCTAACAAATTTTTTAGTGAGCGAAGAAATAAGCTAGGGAGACCGCATCCAACTGCATTACTAGCTTATTTTGGCATTGGTTACACTTTGGTGGTTGTATTAATCGCTATCAAATTATACTTATTTTGATGAGCAATGTTTCCAAAACTAAACGTATTGTATTTTTGTGATACATAGAAGCTTTAATCGCAGTTGTTATTCGCTTGTGCGGTAGAAAAAGTTATTGGTGGGCAGGCGCCTTTTCGTATATTGGAGGCGCCTTCAATGTCTAGAGCTATACATAATAACTATTGCTTTGTAGTGCTTGTAATTCCAATAATATATAGGTAAACTAAAAAGGCTCTGCGGCATTTACTGAAATTAAATAAGTTAATGTATAACTCGGCTACAAGCGCGCTGATTGGTAAAACGCTACGTTCCAGATATAAAGTTATTCAAAAATTGGGTAGTGGGGGTTTTGGCGATACCTACCTAGCTCAAGATTTAGATTTGCCGTTCAAACCTTATTGTGTCGTCAAGCATCTCTCACCAAAAGGCGCCAGACAAGAACATTTAGTGACTGCTAAAAGATTATTTAATTCCGAAGCAGAAGTTCTTTACCGTTTGGGAAAGCATAATCAAATACCTTGTTTATATGCCCACTTCTGTGAGGATGACGAATTTTACCTTGTGCAGGAATTTATCGATGGGCATGATTTGAGTGAAGAAATTACACCAGGTCAAGTTAAGAGTGAAGCAGAAACAATTGAACTGTTGCAATCAATACTATCAATTCTAATATTTGTTCATCAGCAAGGGGTTATCCATCGGGATATTAAACCGCAGAATATAATACGGCGGAAACAGGATGGGAAATTAGTGCTAATTGATTTCGGCGCCGTAAAAAACATTAGTACTCAAGGAGTTGCAATAAGCTCCACTATTGCAATCGGAACTCCTGGCTATATGGCGCCGGAACAAGTGAGCGGACACCCTAAATTATGCAGCGATATTTATGCTGTAGGAATGATTGGTATTCAAGCTCTTACTGGTTTAACACCAAACTCATTATTAAAAAACTATGATACGTTGGAAGTAATTTGGCATAACAAAGTACGAGGGTGCAATAAGCTTAAATATATTTTGGATAAGATGGTAGCATATCATTTTAATCAGCGTTACCAAAATACATCTGTTGTATTAGAGGCACTTTCGACGCTTCAAGCAGAGCAATCACGAACACAACCTATAACTGTAAATTTATTAGCGGCGCCAACACAGCAGGTAATAGTAACACAAAATCTAGATGCCACAACTTCATTAGTAGTGATACCCAAAGCTGGCGCGACTTTACAACAAACAAAAGAATTTGAATTGACTTCTGAAAAAGTAATTAATTATGCTCCCTTACGTGACTTCCTGAAAGCAGGCTTGTTAAAAGAAGCTGATAGAGAAACAACTAAAGTTATGCTTCAAGCGTCTGGTCGAGAGTCTAAAAGCTGGTTACGGGTAGAAGATATAGAAAAATTTCCTTGTCACGATTTATGTACAGTTAATAGTCTTTGGGTTACTCATACTAATGGACGTTTTGGTTTTAGCATTCAAAAGCAGCTATTTCAAAGTAATGGTGGTACAAAAGAGTACGACCCCAAAGTTTGGGAAGCTTTTGGCAAGCAGGTAGGTTGGTTTCAAGAAGGAAAGTGGTTAAGCAATCGCAATGTAAACTTTGACTATGATGCTCCTATGGGATGCCTTCCCACGTTTTTAGGAGGCGCCTGGGGATTTAGAGTAGGAACCGGAGGTAGTTATCTTCTCACGCGCGCGGACTTGTAATATTTTTAAAGTGGAACATCAAGCTACTACGGGTGCTTATTAATAGTATGACCAAACTCAATTGAAAACGGCGCCTTCTCCACACCATAAAACTACTCTGAAGTATCAAAGTTAACTTCAAAATCAACACCTAGTACTTTTTCAATCTTACGAAGCGTATCCTCTGGTAATGCATTTCTAACTTTTTCTGCCTCGATGTCGTACCAATGAACACGAGACAATTCAGCGAGCGCGCAAATCACCTCAAGCGGGCGCCCGTCAGCAACTCTTGCTTCTCGAATACGCTGTCCTAACCCAGGAGTTTGTTTATCTATAGTACGCCTAACTTTCATTTTTACTTTCAATACACTCTAAAGTTAAACTATTTGCTTTCGCGAAGTGTACCTACCGAAGCCAATCTTAATATTGTAAGACGTTAGCTTACATCTTACAATAATAGATATAAAAGAATACGTTCCGTTCGTATTGGTGCCGAATCAAAAGGCGCCTGAAACAATATATAGTCGTGTCAAGTATTTAAGCATCATATAAGCACTGGCGAACACAAACTATATAGTTCAAAGTAGTTTAAATTCGGTAGTTGGAGCATTTCTTACTTTTCTTCGTTCGTACTAGTATTATCGTGTTCATTTGGCAAATCGGGTTTTAGCGGTGGCTCCGCTACATTAGATACTTCGAGGCTTTCTAAAGGTATATCTGGTAAATCGGGTTTTAGCGGTGGTGCCGATACGTCAGATACTTCGAGGCTTTTTAAAGGTATATCTGATGAATCGGGTTTTTTGCGTGTTTTTATTCCATTGAACATTTCCTTTGTTGTAAGTTCAAACTTTCCTAGGTTTTTTGGCGAGAAATCATCGCCTGAGTTTTTACGAGCCATATTTTATTACTGGTGCAGGTCAATTAAATACGATACATAAGCTTTAACTGGCTATGTGGTAATTAGCAATACATCTGTTTGTTTCTGTGATCAGTGTAAGCAGTGATATATTTTACTGACTCTGAAATTTGACGAAACTGTCTAGCCAAGGTACTTTTTCCAACACCACCTTGGCCCGATATGCTAAAGATAAAACGGCGCAGGCTATTTTCTGGATCTAACGATAAATTTCGGCGAAACAAGGAGATTTGCTCCTGGCGCCCGACAAAAGCCAATTGCTGACGTTGTTTATTGATATCCTGTAAGCTTTTGCGCTTATTTTGTGAATCTATCACCGAATTTATACTGACGTGTTGTTACTTAGATAAATAATAACTACATTTAAAGTACTTTTGATTTCAGATTGTATTATTTTTTGCATTTGTATAAGATTATTAGTTAAAATTCAGCAAAATCTCTTAGTATATTTACTTAGGTATAGGAACGAGGCGCCAATGCTCTGTTCTCCAGGCTCCAGGTGTCGCAGATGCTTGACCCAGCTATAAAAAGTAAGAAGTCAGCAGTTGAAAAGCATCACTTGTTTCCTAGAGCGCACCTGAAAAGTTTGCAAATTACTGAGGTGAGGCAAATTAACCAAGTTGCTAACTTTGCTTTCGTTGAGTGGTCAGATAATATAGCTATCAAAGATAAGGCGCCGTATCTGTTTCTTTTCCTGAGTATCGTGATTTGTACAAGGATAACGCTGCGGAGTTAGAGCTTTTAATGCAGTGGCACCATGCAACCTGATGGTTGGGAGAAGATGGAGTACGATGAGTTTTTAGGCAGGTGCCGGGTTTTAATTGCTGGTGTTATCCGCTTCATGGGTGGAGAAGCTGTTTGGTTAGGTGGGCACCTTATCGATGTGGCGCCGATATTTATTTGGTTGAGAATGCCATCAGCTTTTTATATGCAAGAAAATTGATAGGTGCCTAACGTCAGTTAAATCAATTAAATTTATTGACAAAATTACTTATATCATTTAATGCTTTCTCATAATTACTAATAGGAAGTCTTACCTCTGTTTTGTCTGGCATTGTGTATTTAGATTGTATAGGAAGCTTAAACATAGGAATTCCTAGAGATGCTGATACTTTGCCTGATGTATGAAAATCTTTTATATTTGAAACATAGGTATTGACCCAATCTTCAAGAGATATTGGTGTACCTCGTAAAGCAAATAATTGAGGGAATTTTTTATACTGTTAACTCGTCTCTTATAGAATCATAGGCTGTTGCTACACCATCTTTAATAGTATAGTTATTAAAAGCAAATTCATAAATAGATGGTAATTTAAGTTTAAATTGTTCGACTTGGCTTTTGAAAGTAATTATTCCATCAGCATACTGCTGTAAAGCAGCAGAAGGATACTGACCATAAAGTAACATAAAAAGACTTTTTATTCCCTCTAATGAGCTAAAATCAGCCATCATCGGAATCACAATCTTGTCTGAAGATACTAAAGCCATCTGTGTGTAAATAGAAAAACTAGGGTTGCAATCTATAAAAACAACCATATTAGTATATTTTTCAACATCAAACTCACATTCACATAATCTTCTTATCGCCGTCATATACTCTGACCAAGCTTTAATATTAGCAGGATTAATAACAGCATAATTTAATGCTAATGAAAGAGATTCTAAAAAGGAATCACCAGCTATTAAATATAAATTTTGCGAAATATTTTGGTTATAACGGGCAACAGAAATACGAAAGGGATTAGTCAGCCTACGAAAACTTGAATTTCCTTTTAAAAGCCAATCCATAAATCCAACTATATTTTTTCTGGTAGCAGAAGATTGTATTCTCTGATTTGTTCTATATCCAACTCTTCCTCCTCCTAATAAAAATTGAGATATATTTGCTTGAGGGCACATGTCAATTACCAATACTTGAGTGTCAGGATGAGTTTCTGCATATAGAGTTGCAGCATTAAAACAAAGTGTAGTTTTTCCTACACCACCTTTATTGTTATAAAAACTATAGATATCAATGCTCATAATGTTTTTGAATAAACAAGGTAATGGTTCAAAAATGTAAACTTATTTTAATTCATTAGTGCTTGTATTTTGTGATGTTTTGACTACAAAAATAAGCAGTAAATTCACGCGCGCATCAGAACAGCAGCGAGCGAAACCGTCAGACTAGTTGCTTTTATTCCATCCCCTGCAAGAAGGCCAAGCTCATCAGTATCTTCGACCAACTGCCGCAGAAAACTATCGTCATCAAGTTTAGACTTGGCACCTTCGGTAAAATCGCGAAGCAACTTCTGAACATTTTTGTGTGTTGCTTTCCACTGACCTAGCTTTTTGAGTGTGTCTCGAACAGTTTTTCTATCCAAACCATCAGGCAAAGCATTAATTTGTTGAATACGTCTTTGTATCCTAGTTATACGTTCAGACGTTGTGTTAGTAACTTCGCCACTATCTTCTTGCTGTAACTCACTTTGGAGTTCTTGCTTATACTCAATCAGCGATTGGTATAAATTATCAGCATTTTGGAGTAAATGCTTAGTAGAGAAAATATCTCCTGCCTCTGGAGTTTTAGAAGCGGTTGCAATTGCTGTACCATACCCATCTTTGTCCCCAGTTTGGTCATTCCAAAAGACAGTTTGGTTTTGGCTATCGATAGCTTCGCCATTGGGACCGAAGTACTTAACAGTCATTGCTATTAAACCAGTCGGCTCATTATCACCAGTCCGGCGCCCAAGTGTAATTGGGTTAGCTTGATAATCATCGCCCAACTCTTTCATTAGTTTACTTAGCTCCTCACCATATAAAATCTCAGTTTGAGTATATACATTGGTACTAGTTTCTTGCTTCTTGTAAACTTCCTCTTCCTCCTCATAATCTTCGTCCCATGCTTCCCGGTCGTCTAGATCAAACAACGTAGGTTGATTTTTAGAAAGTGATTCAAATTTATAGTGGACAAGGAGAAATTGTTTTAACCCATCAGCATCAGGGGTAACTTGCTGTAGAAGGTTTTGTAATTCACGAATTCTATTACCAAAAGCTTTGATAGTACGTTGTAATGCGTACATCGATGACTCCGCGCGCTGGAGAAACAGGCGCCGTTGGTTACGAAGTAATGACCGCTGTTCAACGTTTTCTCTTAAATAACGAATTGGGTCAGCAAACGGAATAAATAAACTGTCTTCAAATTGGGTAAATATTTGTTCTAATGCTTCTTCTGTACTAACCTCGAACTCTACTGGGAGCCATTCAGCAATACGTTTAGCGTATAAATTCATATCAGGTGTAGCTTCCCGTAGCATTTGACGGGTACGCTGAAGGAAAAGCTCTTTATAAACACGCCTAAATATTTCAGTATTATCTGTAAAATTTTCTACTCCTACGTCCCGATTTTGAAACCAGTGTACTAGTTCAGCAGGTAAATTTAATTTATTAAAACCTTCGGGACGGTTGAGGAATGGGGACAATATATTATAGATATCCTCACGGCGGTTATTCCAAGGGGTAGCAGTTAACAGTAAGAAGTAACGTTGTCTACCAGACTTTCTATCTTGTTCTTGAATTTGTAAGCAAGTTCTGTGAATACGGTTTCTATAATTACGGATACCTTCATGTGCCTCGTCAAGGATAATAATATCGGCGCCACCATAACGATTAAACTCTGTAAGAAAATTATTTCCCTTACGACTCATCAAGTTTTTATTGTATAGTTCATAATTATTACTATTAAAACCAAGTTCAGACATTTCTCGTTCCCAGTTATCATGCAGCTTCTTCGCGGCGATGATAGCTACTTTGACGCCGTTGTTTTGTTCTCCATATAATTTAGCAACAGTTGCTGCGAGTCTAGATTTTCCTAAACCTACGGAGTCAGCACACACAGCTACACCAAAATCTTGCATGACTCGTAAACAATGCTGGGCGCCTGATTTTTGGTGTTCAAACAACACACCATCGTAAACGAGCTTGTCTAAAATATCGCTGCTTTCTACTTGGAACTGATGCGGTCGCTGCTGTGCTAACCAATAAAGAAAATCGTTGGGTTTACCATAGGCGCCACTTAGAATAATTTCCACAGCTTGTTTATAGCCAACGATTTCTGGATATTCGGATATCTCTAAAGTTGGAGTGACAGTAGGTGGCGCCGTGGGGGAGGTTATATAAGTACCGTCCCCAGTGATAATTTGGAATTCAGTTAATGTTGTTGGTGGGTGGTCAGGGTCAACACTAACGGTAGCAGTAATACTTTCCGGTTCTTTACTTTCGATTGTTACCGTTACTAAAGTATCATCAGGAATAATAATATTTTCGACTTTATCAAGATTTTTACCTGTAATTTCTACTGTTGTGGTTTCACCAGGTGGTAGTTCTGGAGGCGAGATGCTTTCGATAACTGGTTCGTTGAGTTTTTGGCGCCGTTCTCGTTCGGTAAGTACTTGCTGTAAAAATTCTTGGCTAAGGTCAAATGATAAATCTTCTCGTTCCCATTCCGAGTCAAATTGACGAATAGCATCGTTAATAGCTTCGCTGTCTAACTTAGAATCCCAAGAATAAAAAAATGTTACTGCCTCAGCATTTTTAGAATGTGCTGCACGAGTAAAGTTATCTGACCCTTCATGAAGAATGTGGTTTTCTAGTACGTCTGTAAGGATACCAGTTTTCTTATGATAAATACCCCGTCCCGAAGCCATTTTGACAAGCTTGATTTGCAGCATATTCAACCACACAAGCTCTGCCATGATTTGTGTTCCTGTGAAGGCGCCGTCTTCTAATCCCTGAAGAAACTCACGTCGGTAGTACTAATGGAATACGCCCTGTACCTTCCTTTGTAGGAAGCAAAAGATACATTACTGGTTTGTTGACAATATCATCTATATCTAAATAATGCCCATATACTGCTTGTTTTTTTTCCTGTGTCAGCAGTTGTTTTATTTGGGCATCAGTAGCATTATTTAATTCTTCTAAGAAACCTACGGCAATTGGGAACGTCTCTCGTGCTTCATCCTCGTCTTCACCAGGACGTAAATACCAAAAACTATCTTTTTCTGGGTCGCGTTGAAGAACAGGATATCCTAATAATTCTTTTAGTGCTGTAACACGATTTTGCTCATTACCCACTGAAATCGCGCGTAAATTCTCCTTGGTGAAAGTCATAAAATATAAGCCTTATAGATATTACAAAATAATTAATGATGTCAAATATGCAGCGCAATATATCTGCAATCTGTAACGGAGCAGAATCTACAAATGTACGTTCACAACTAATAATGCTCACAACAATACGTCTAATGCTGGAAAACAATAGTTGTAAAGAATAACTATAACTTTTCGCTCAATTTTAATAGGGAATTTTTTAGGACACTAAGTATTTATCAAGTAATTCTTCTCCACTGGCACCAAGCTCAAGAAGTTTCTGTTCAATAAGCTTGAATGCCATTGGTGAAGGTGTAGAGTGTCCATTTTCCCAGCGGTTGACGGTGGGATATGTAACTCCAACAGACGCAGCGAACTGCTCTTGCGTGAGTTCGCACAAAAGACGCAATTCACGAATGAACTGACCAACTTCTGGTTGTTTTGTTATTAAGTTTTTCTTCATTTAGCTCTCCGCAAAAGGGCGCAGCAAGTAGCAAATAGTATATTATCTGCTATATAGAACATTATATTTACAGCATTTTTTTACGCCATCAGCAATATCCGAAGATATTTCTTGGCGCCTTAATAGTGCTTATGTTTCTTATTAAAACATTTACACCCTGTAAGTTTGAATTGAACAGCTTATAGCAGTACAGTTTTGCACACTAAATTAAAGTTTATTAGTGGTTACTACTAAGTAATTTCAGTAAAAGTAAAATCACTTAGATAGCTTGTAATTATTGCTAAATAATCAGTGATAATTACTTTGATTATTTAGTTTAACTTTGGGCAAATATCTCCCATTGACAATAGGTGAGCTTACATAGGATGTAAAATATCGTAAGCAAGTTACACACCAGCAATTATCAATTGCCACTCTATCAAACTAGCTAAAAGTCAGCATATCTGCTGAGTTTTCGCGGGCTGGTTGGTTATATAGAGTAATGTGTCACTTGATATGTTCCCAGTCTAGTGGAAAATTCTGAGATTGACTAGTTTTATTAAATACCTCTTGTTAAGCAAATTTTAATACTAAGTATTTATGCTAATACTATATAGCCGCCTCGTCTATAGTGGCGTAACAAAGACATCGCTCGCGATATGTAGCTGCTCTTGAGGTTACTCAAAATATATTTCGTTAGAGAAAAAGATTTGGTTATTGTTCTCTGAAAATAAAACCAATTAATTCTTCCGGCACCGTCAAATAGTTCTAAAGCTTCGATGGCTCGTCTTATTTCATGGCAGCACCTATATATATAAATCTTTCATTCTCTCTCCCCTGTAAATGTCTACCTAGTACAGATGCCTTCAAACAATGCTGCATAAAGCTGCTCTGAGATGATATATATAGACATACGTCGTCTTCACTTAAATTATTGAGTGTTTATCAAAGATACTTTATGACCCGCACGCTGAAAATCGGTACTGGCGCCAAAGCTTGCCTTCATGCCAAATGTGTTGTTGTAGATGAAGAACGGTTATTTGTAACTTCCGCAAATTTTACCGAAGCTGCACATGAGCGTAATATAGAGGCTGGTGTACTTATTGCTGATACTGTTGCAGCTAAGGCAATGCGCGCACAGTTTGAGACGTTGGTTACTAGGGGAGTGTTGCGAAAGGCACCGGGGATATAAGTTGGTGATTGAGATGATAGCTATATATTTTATATTGAAAATTACTACTTACTAAGTTTATTGGAGATATAGTTAATGTTTAGAAAACAAAAAAACGTTTTTATTAAAAAGCAAAAACAATCAAAGCTTACTTTATTAGATTTAGTTGGGTTTCGCATCTCATTAGCTGTAGTGATTGCTTCTCTTCTTATTATATTAGTCAGTGTGGTAGAACAATCACAAAAAAAAGAAGTAATATGTTCACAACTAAATTGGCAATGTCTGTCACAACAAGTCTTATATATTATTGGATTAAGCAATATAGAAGGCTTTAGTATTTTAACAGCAGCAACTTTATATATACTTGAAAGCTGGGAGCGCAAACAAAGACTAATTTATGAAGCATGGCAAGTTATTGATAATGCACAGGTTTCTTTCTCAACCAGCTATGCTAGAATCCAAGCTCTAGAGGATTTAAATAAATATAAAGTTTCTTTGGAAAATATAAAGTTTCCTGGTGGCGCCGATTTAAGCAATATTAACCTTGCATATGCTAATCTTATAAATACTCGTTTAAGCCAAACAAACCTTAATAACGCAAATCTCAGTAATGCCAATCTTAGTAAGGCTAATCTTAAGGATGCAAATCTTTATGGAGCAGATTTAAGTGGAGCTACTCTTAGTAGAGTTGATCTTAGAGGAACTGACTTACGAAACACAAACTTAAACAATACTAATTTAGCAGGAGCTTTATATAACCAGGAAACAAAATTTTCTCAAGATTACCCTCTCGCTAACAAGCAAATGTATTTAATAGCTTCTAACAGTAACTTAAAAAATGCAGATTTAAGCAATGCAGACCTTAATAGTACTAAACTTCAAAATTCTGTATTAGACCAGGCTAATCTCAAAGACGCTGATATTTCATTCTCTCAACTTGCTAGTTCTAGTTTAATTAATGCCAATCTTTGTGGTGCAAAATTAATACAAGCTAATCTTCAAGATACAAATTTCACCAATGCCATATTGCATCATGCTGATTTTAGAAATGCAAATCTTGATAACGCTGATTTTAGTTACGCGGACTTTCAAAATGCTCTCTTTGAGAAAGCGAGTATTACTGGTACTTGTTTTTGTAAAGCGACAAATTTAGAGCCGGAAAAAATAAAAACAGCTATTGGTTGGGAGAAAGCGATATATGATGATGAATTTAGAAAAAAGCTTTAAATATTTTTAATACTGCTGTGCGTAACCTATCGCCTAACCTCCAGAGATGACAAACAAGCGGGCGCCTGCAAGCAGCACTTCCACTCATTATTGCTAAAAGTACAAACTGCTTTAACCCAAGCTAACCAATTTGAGGAAGAGTCAGCAGAAGCAGAAGCCAAAGAGCGGGTACTATTAACTATTAAGGAAGTCAACCTGCGTACTTATGAAAAAGACATTAAAGCAATTTGGGATAAGTACGCTGATAGTAAAGACATCGGTGCCTTGCTAACAGAACTTGATGAGTTATTCGTTGACCAGCAGCTATATAACGAAATTGAGGAGCAGCAAGAGGATACAAGCACACTATCCTTAAATAAGGAGGAGGAAGTACAACTTGTTTGTTACCAGTGGTTCAAACCAAAGTAGTAGCAACAGGCAGTAATATAATGGTTTACTTTAATATAAAATTAGTCAGCGCTGTCATTTCTAGTTTGTGTTCTCATGCTACTTTCGGTAGCCTTGGGATGTTCTGGAGCGCCTTTTCTCTGATTCTCACTATTTGTTTTTTCTTGCTTTGTTTCAGTCTTAGCACTAGATTGTTCTTTTTGGTTATTAGACATGGAAAATTCTCCTGAAGAAATAAAAAGCTCGGAACATACAAATATCAATTTAATCCATAGCTATACTGATTATAGAGTCAAACTTGCTAATGATAGTATAAATGCTTTAAACACAAAGCTTGCCTCAATTATTGCGTTTAGTGGCGCCTCTATTAGTTTTTCAATTAATCTCCCAAATAAACCTTTTATTCTTTCAGAGGCAACTCAACAATATTTATGCTATACCTGTTTAATACTGAAAATACTTGTTTGTATATGTTTAGTCATTGCTATATGTATAAGTACATTAGGTTTTTTACCCAAGTCTGGGGGAGGAATGACACCCCCAAATCTTCTAATGAGCGAGAATTACTATGATTCAGATGAAAACATTAGACTTATAATTACCAAAACTGAGATAGAAGCTTTAGAAGAACTTGAATCTATCAGAGATGACAAAGCCAAGCTTGTTACTAAAGCAATTCTTGCACTAGCATCTGGGGCTATACTAGCAGCCAGTAGCATTATTTTAGCTTCAATATTATCAATGCTTTAATAGGATAAAAACATGTCATAACAAAGCAAAAATCAATCTTCTAATGGTAAAGCATCTCAGGAAAACTCAAAAAATAAAGGCTCCAAAAAATCAGCTTCGGAAAACCCACCTGCTACTAATCGCAGTTTAAGAACAAGTGCAATAAATTTTGGTGAAGGTAAATCGAATGATATAATTGATTTTTAGACAAAATTAAGTTCTAAGAAGTCGAACTTTTCAAAAAGTGTATGAATCGTCACCCAACATCTTTAAACAATACAGGCACCTACAAAGCTTGCTCAACACATTAGAGTGTTTGTACTGATAAAATTACGTTAAGGCTTTAATTGCTGCTTTTGTTTCATAACAGGCATCTATATATAGATATATTTTCCATTCTCCAGGTTGTTACCTAACACAAGCGCCGTACCATAACTGTATATGTTATTATTGAATTTAGCTTATTTAAAGTAGCTATACTTAAGGGTTATTGTATAAAAATGAACTCCTTATAGTAAAAGCTATAGAGGCTTTAAGCATAATAAGCATAAATTATTTCGGAAGTAAGCACGTTTATTGAGTTCATTAATTAAAATTAATTAGCAAATATACTTAATGTCTATATCTATTTTACTTAATAGCTTTCGTCAAAAAATTTCATGGGTGACAATGAGAAATCTTTTACGTAAATGTAAATTACCAATAGGAAATGGATGGGATAATGCAATAAAAACATTAGAGACATACAAAGGAGAAGATATTAATGATAAAATTATAGAGTTAAAAAAACTGTATTGTGAACAAATATATGTTAGTGAAAAAGCTATTAAATTTTTTCAACTTCAGGAAGAAGATATCCTTACATTAATCAGATTATTTCAGTCATACAGTATTGAAAAAACAATTTTTCAAGAAACCTACCCATTTCCACTTCCTGAAGAAAATCTAAAAACAACTGACTTAGTACCAAGCCTAGTTGAAATTAAAGAGACTGATGAAAATTTAATACTCGTTTTTTGTACAAGACGTTCATTTATTGAACAAACTCAAATAGATATTAAAGATTTTAACACCGAAACTCAAGAGAAGCTAGTGCATTATGATAAAATTATTGGAAAGAAAAAACATATATATCAATTCTTTGATGTTGTTGTTATTTGGAAGCATACTAATATTGTAGAACTTAGAATTGATATTGTTAATAGAGCTTCATCACAAGAGCGTGATATATCTTTTACGGCACTTTTAGATAAGTTTAATAGTTTAGTTAGTGATAAATTAAAAGTTGAATGGCGCTTAAATGAATCTATTAACTTATTCACATTAATTAATAATTTGTACAAATGCAATAATGAAGGAAAAGTTATTGAATTACGTTTTGTAACGGATGAAGGCTCAATGAAATCAGAGAGGATGAGAAAGGATAAAGTTGATCTTAGATCTGAGACATATCATAAAGCAGGTAAGAATGCAGTAGACCATATTACTCCATATCATCTTACAGTGTTATGGGATTTTCCAGTTTCGACAAAAATAGAAACTCAAATTGAGCTTACTTTACCAGGAAAGGTTTATCATGTAAATAGCTTAAATCCACGTTTGGAAGAATTTATAGTACAAAAGTGTGGTCTTGTAGAAGAGTACAATTTTATACTTAACAAAATTATTACGTATTTAGCTAATGTCAATCAGTAAAAAATCTCTAGAAACTCAAATTTATGAAGATTGGGGCAGTAATCCCGAATCAGAGATTTGTATTGCACTACTAAATTATTTGCTTCGCATACCGATGGATCGCTCATGCCATATTACATTTGGTAGTTTAAAAATAGCTATTAATAATGAGCATACAGATGTTGAATTGTTAAAAGCAGTTCAATACTTATGTGGAGACCGTACTAAATTGCTGGAAGTTAATTTTGAACTTATTGAAAATGAAGAAAACATTTTTTCATTGTCGAAGAGTGATGTTGCTGCTGCTCGAAAAACAGGTATGCTTATTCATCCAGAAACAGGAGAAATAATTGAAGACTTTGAAGAAAAAGTTTTTATGTATTTCGAGCCAAGTTATTTAGTAAAAAATATTAATTAATTTTTGACATGACGAAGAATGATTTTTCGATTAAAGATTTAAGTTTACGTGAATTACAAAAATTTGAGTCATTGATTCCAGAGCTTGCTGGTTTCCCGTCAAGAATTTTAGTAGAAACTTATGAAGAATTTATAGATGAACTTTATAAGAGCATTGATAAAATAGTTTATCTTAGACAAGAAAATCGTGAGCTTTATCAGCAGGATAAAGAAGATAGAATAACAATTGAAATAAAAAATGCTTTATGTTTAATGGGTTACAATGCTTCTCATGACCAAAAAATTGGTGGTCATGCTGATATTGTTGTAAAGAAAAATGAATATTTGTGGATTGGCGAAGCAAAGATTCATAAAGATTATAATTATTTATGGGAGGGATTTCAACAGCTTAACACTCGATATTCGACAGGAGACTGCAATCAAAAAGATGGTGCATTATTAATATATATTTTTGTTCAAAATGCAAAAAGTGTTATTGAAAATTGGAAAGAATATTTATTTTCTAAAAATTTATTAAACTACAGCGTTAAACCTTGTTGTGATAGAGAGTTAGCGTTCTTCTCAAATCATACGCATGATACTTCTGGAAACCAGTTTAGAGTTAAACATATTGGAATCATGTTTTATTTTAAACCTAAAGATAAGAGTGCAATGAGAAGGAATAAAAATTAGTAGTAAACTATTATTTGGTAAATTTATAGCTTTTAAGACATTACGGGTGTCATTCAAACAATGCCGGATGCTTCTTCACGAAAACAAGTTTTTTTTAATTGCATAACAGGCGCCCATTTAACTCTCACCATTATCTCTGATAGGAGTAATTATTTTTGATGTACGCATGAAAATACTTGCCATGTGACGAGGCGCTCATCAAACCTTTGTAAACAGATAGTGGAACACAGCTATATTGATATACACCCCCACTATAAAATCTAATTTCAAGCGTGCGTGTTACTTCGTCATAGCCCACGCTTTCCAAATCACTTGAAGTTACTAATGTTCGTATCATATTTCGTTACAGACAAGTAAAACTGATGTATTATACATTAGTTTCACAAGTAAACACCAAAATTATGAGCGCGCAGGCACCAACGTTTATTAACATCCAGATACTTATTCCTTCCAAATGGAAATAAAAGAGCAAGTTTGTAATCGGCGCTCACACTAAACAGCAGGTGCCATTAACTTGACAAATTAAAACTACGGGACAAATCTAAGTAATACTACTTAGTTGACATAAAAGTATTAATATATACTAATGCTGCGTTATAATTGAGGCGACGTTTTTAACTACTTTATATGTATATCGATAGAAGGGCTGTTGCTTTAATTTTAAAAGTTAAAATAGGTAATATTAGAAAAGTAAATAAGATAGAAGAAAATATTTGTGTTCAATTATGGGATTCAAAAGAGAAGGTAACTATTTCTGTCCAAGAATATAAACAATTTATTGCTGAACTTAAAGCAAATCCAAAATTAGCAGTATCCATTTCTCCTCAAGAAGGTGCTGCTACACCAAATAATACAAGTACGCAGAGAACAATCGGTATAATACTTATAATAATTGGGGCAATTATTGGTATTAATGGTTGTACAATGGATACTACAGTATCAACAAGCTTTGGAAGTGTTAATAATATAGGGTTGCTAAGTGAAAAGAATAATCGTATACAAACGGGTGGAATGATTTTTCTTGGCGGAGTATTACTTTATGCCTTAGACAAGAGACAGTAATATTACAAATTTTTAATGCATCTATTACAGCTTTACTTATACTATGCGTGAAGGTGCAGGCTTAAGCTATACCTTAATTAATTTAAACAAGGTGCCGATATTTATAAGTACTTAGATATTTAAACATTTAGGTACTTGATAACAGGCGCCGCTTTTAAGGACAGGTGCCTATTTTAAGATAGCTACTTTGCATTTAAAAACTTTGCAACCTGTTGAGATATCAAAGTAAAACCTTCTTACAAGCATTGTTGGATACAAAAATTTTAATCTATTACCTTGCCAATCTGTGGTGTTGATGGTTATGCTTAAAAAGCCTGTATAAATGTGTACAGGGAATGTTATTCAATTTGATAAAGATAGCAAGGCGCAGTATGCGTTGAGAAATCTGGATCAGAAGCAATACCTCTACATTGTAATTCACTTTACGGGCGCCTCTAAGGAGTATCCTGAGAAGCGGTTTGTTAACGTGCGCTAAAGGTATTGGGTATAAAAGCTCAAAACGATGCCGTCAGTCTTACCTTTAGCTTTGTGAAATAACAACTTATTTATAAAGCTATTAGCGGAGCAGCATTTTATTGCTCTGCTTATGCTTTAGTTTTGAATTTATACTTATATATTCAACTATACAAATTATGTCAGATATATCTGAAACTTTTTTCTAATCATTTTTATTATTAAAAATTATAATTTTGTTTTAAAGCTATGACGTGTAATTCCGATAATAATTTAGAAAAATGGTTAAGAACTCGTGGTTATATTCATTTTGATCATAAGAGGTCTTTAAACTTTGCGAAGAAGTATGTTCAAAATTTACAAAACATAGAAAAGCATTCTTTCTTACCATTTTTGAAATATATCAAAAAAAAAGATAGCTATTGTGCGAAAGAAAATAAAACAAACTCAAAACCAAGACCAATAATGTATGCTAGTCACTTAGACTCTCACATTTACTCTTGGTACTCGCATCAACTTAGTCAACATTATGAAAAATTTATTCAAAACAATGGCATCGCTGAATGTGTTTTAGCTTATAGAAGTTTAGGAAAATGTAATATTAATTTTTCTAAAGAAGTATTCGATGAGATTGTTCGTAAAGCACCTTGTACTGTACTTACTTTTGATATATCTAAATTTTTTGACAATATTGATCATAAAATCTTGAAACAAGCTTGGTGCAACATTCTTGGAGTTACAGAATTACCCTTAGACCACTATAAAGTTTATAAATCCATTACTAAGTATTCATACGTGAATTTAGATGCTGTTTTCAAAGAGTTACAAATAGATAGAGAACAGCTAAAAGAAAAGAAACGTATTTGTTCGTCCCAAGAATTTCGAGAGCGTGTGAGAGGAAAAGGACTAGTTCAAACGAATAAACTAAATTATGGTATTCCACAAGGCTCTCCAATTAGCGCTGTGTTCTCTAATATTTTTCTTATTCACTTTGATGAGCTAATGCAAAAACATGCAAATCAAATAAATGGTGTATATAGAAGATATTGTGACGATATTCTTTGGATATGTCCTAACGACGATGTAGAAATTATTAAAAGTTTAGTAATTAAAGAAATATACACAATGGGAGGACAACTGACTATCAATGATAAAAAAACAGAAATTAGTGTATTTAAGATAGATAATGACAAATTGATAGGAACACCTGCTTTACAATACCTAGGTTTTACGTTTGATGGTCAACGTCGCTTAATACGCTCTCAAACAGTTGGTAGATATTGTAGAAGAATGAAAACAGCAGTTAGATTTGCAGGAGTAGCAGCCTTAAATGCAGGATATTCACAACTTTATCGCAAATCTATCTATAGAAAATATAGCCACTTAGGTAATAACAATTTTATTAGATATGCTAATAGGTCTGCCGAAATTATGGCATCGAAAGAGATTCGTCGCCAGATACGCCGTCATTGGAAAAATCTGCACAAGGAAATCGGAAGAATAAATTTAAAGTAGAATAGATTTCAATTACTAATTCGACAACAAACCTGTTTTATTATCTCATTTCACTACAGGCGCCCACTATATACAGATACACCTCTCCAATTGACAATACACACGCACGCTTGCACAGGCGCCCATCTCAACCTCAACTTATTCTTTGACAGGAGTAATTATTCTTCGTGTGACAAGGCGCCCATCAATCCTTTGTAAACAGATAGCGGCACCACTATGAAACTTAATTTCATGCGCGCGAGTTGCTTCGTCATAGCCCACGCTTTCCAAATCCTTGAGGTTACTGGTGTTCGTATCATATTTGACCACAGACAAGTGAAACTGATGTGTAATAAATTAGTTTCACTGTAAATATATAAAAATTATGAGCGCGCTGGCGCCAATGTTATCTAGTCGAAAGAAGAGGTAAGTTTGTAATCGGCGCCTATACCCATATATATAGATACCTATAAACGCACCACCCACCACAACCACGAAGCAGAGCGCCTTCTTCATAACGAATATCTTGACCAGGCGCCCTTTCTAAAACCAAGCTGTTCTATTTGGATAGGCGCCTACGAAGCTCAAAATATTAGAGTATTTGTACTGTTAAAATTACGTTAAGGCTTCAATTGCTATGTTTCATAACAGGGCACCTATATATAGATACGTTCTCCATTTTCCAAGACAGGCGCCACTACATATAAATCATTAGTACTAGCACAGGCGCCGTTTCCATATTGGGAAAACCATATGCTGCACTCATGGTTGTTCCAAAATATCCTTAGTAACCAAGCAACCAACGAACAACAGCATCAAAAACTGTGTAAACTCAAAATCCACACCCAGGCGCCAGCCTTGAAATATCAGTATAAAACCGTTTAATAACAGTGCAGATGCTCCAATTACCAATTGCGCTATATCTAAAGTAGAGGCAGTGCGCTGATTAAACTTGTTCCAGAGTATCAGATAAGCGAGTCCGGCAATTACATAAATAATGCCTATACCACTGGCGCCTGTATTCCCCGGAACAACATTGACTTGAGAGAAAATAATCATACAATGTCTCGAATGTACGCGAGTCATATATATAGTTCCCTGTCCCAGACGTGTAGCATCAATATGTATAGGCGCCGTTTGACAAACTCGAACTACCGAGGCGAGCTAATCTACAAACAATACTCTTAACTATTGACCACGCATTAAAGGATTGAGTGTTGATTTTGTAATACTGGCGCCACAATTAATTAGCAATCAGTGAATTGGCACCGACGTTCATAAATCGGTGTCTTTACATGGCGCCTGGTATGAGCGCTTCGGTAGTCAAGTATTTCAAAACACATCGCATTTCAACATTGGCATTAACAAGTTACCTTTATCAGGCTACTTTTAAGGCTTTATATTTGTTGCTGATAGATTTTGATATTGTTTATCATGTATCTAATACTACTCGTTGGTGGGCATCTAAGCGTTTGAAGGAGTCGAACAACAAAGCGTAAATAGTTCTATCATTGCTTTTTTATTAATGAACCACAAAACTCTAAACTACATTTTAGTAATTGTTGCAGTACTTGCCGCAGTGAATGGTTATTTTATTGGTTACGGGAAAGGTTACACGCAGTTAGCTATTGACGAAAAAGATTCTATTAATAAGTGTATGAAGAGAAATATAGAAACAGCAGCAATTAGCAACGCAAATGATTACCGAGCTTTTTTGAACAGTGGTTCCCTTGGTGTGCTTTTTTGTTTTACGGAAAGCCAAGAGAGGTTGAAAAAAACATCCTCTCAGTAATTTTCCCGCTTCCGTATTTTTAATTGTAATTATTTATACTTTACTGAGCATGACTATAACCTTTTGTTTAAATCATATAAAAATTATGGTCGTGCAGGCGCCATCCAAGGCGCCTGAAATGCATCAAAAGTAAATTGTTCTCATCCTCTCTGTATTTTCCCGGATTGAGGAGTAATCTTCCCGTAGCTAATACGCAGCGCAAGTGATGTATAATTCGCCGCGCGCTTCGTGTTCCCTAATTAAAGGCGCCATTTGTAATTCATAGAATAATATCTTTAAGGTAATGGTACAATTTTATAACTCTACTACTAAACGTGAGCAAGATATTCAAGCATTTCTAAAAATCATTGGTATCTCAGATTTAAATAAAGAACTAATCGAAATAAGTTTAATGCATCCGTCATACTTACATGAGTTAACTATAGATAGAGAGAAAAAAAAATTACAAGAAAAAGAGTACAGGCGTCTAGCTCACCTGGGAGATGCCATAATTGGCGCCATTGTTACAGATTATTTATATGAACAATATCCAGATTTAGCAGAGGGTGAACTAACTCAACTTAAACAACAACTGGTAAATAAAGTAAAATTATCTAAGTTCGCTTATCAAATAAACTTACATCAATACTGCTTATTAGGTAAAAGTTTAAAAGGAAGTATTTTAAATAAGCAAGGAAAGCTTTTTTCAGAAATGTTTGAAGCTGTATTTGGTGCTATTTATTTAGGGTTAAAGCGTGACTTTTCTTTTTCTAAGTCATGGTTGATTGAAAACTTGCTTGCAAGTACATTGGATAAGGTTATTGATTTAGATGAAACAGATGATGAATATGAAGATTACGATTATGTTTTAACTACTGGAGAATACCTAGACCCGATTAGATTAAAAGACTTTCCTGATTATGGATGGGCACCGGGTGTTGATGACTAATGTTAGTAAGGTTCCTGTACAGAAAGAAAACAGGCGCCAATCTTATAAATACTCAGATACCGCGCATATCTAAGTACTTATGGGTAGGCGCCGCTGTTACAGATAAGTAGGTGGGCGCCAAAATTTTCCGTTATGTAACAAAATCTTAACCTGATGGCTTAGAGTTAAATTTTACACGCCGTGTACTGTGATTGCTTTTTTCCCCTCTAGCTTGAACGCCATTTATGACAGCGTAAGCAAGGTCTAATTCATCATCAAATGCTTGACCAGATAATTCATCTTTTTTTATATGTTGCCATTCCAATTCAATTGGATTCATTTCTGAGCAGTACTTTGGTAGAAAAAACATGTATAAACCCTGACTCTCCCATTTTTTCCACAATTGTTGAACCTCTTGGCTTCGATGTACTGGTCCATTATCCTGGACAATAACCCTTGTACGTCCCGTTTGTTGTGCTTCTTGGGCTTCTTGCTCCATCATTTCTATATAAGTTTTACGGTTAACGCCACCAATAATTAATCCGTAAACAAAACTAATTAAAGGTTGGAGAAGCCCTATAATGCTTAATCTACGACCACGACGTTTTGTTTGTTCTAAGCGTTTTTGCTCACCTCTAAAGTAATAAGTGTAACCAGGCTCGCTCCACGCACAAAACCCTGATTCATCCAGATACTTTAAATCGATTTCACCACTTGCAGCAGCCAATTCCAACATATCCAAGTCTGCTTGCTTGTTCGCGCGCGCTACCGGGTCTTGTTTTCCTTTATGACTTTTTCTTGCACGCTTCCAATCGACCCCCTTTTTTTGAGTACCCGTCTTAACCTGTCGGGACTCAATTGCACGTTGCGTTCTGTTTTTAACCTGAGAGCTAACTGGGAACTATTGTATGTACGTGGTTCTATTCGTAGGCATTCTTCTAAAAATACTATGTCGTCCTCTTTCCACCTCGGTTTTCCCCCTCGACCAGGTAATTCCCAAAGACCCTCTAAACCTAGATTGTTCCATTCATGCAAAACTTTTCTTACTGTTTTTTCGTTCCAGTCAAAGTGGCTGGCTATGTTCTCCACATACCAACCGTGTGCATTTAGCCTGATTACTTCTGCTCTGTCTTTAACTTTCTGTGGTACATCCTGTTTTCTGAGGTTTAGCAAAGTTCTGTCTTGCTCATGAGTTAGGAATACCCTTAAACGCGCGCCCATACACAAACCACCTTGTAGATGCATTCTCAGTATTTATATATCTTAACATAGTTGACTTTTTTGGCGCCCACCTACTTACTGATAGCAATACATTTGGAAATCAGCCCGGTGCGAACGCTTACAAAGAATGGGGCGGTATGTATTTCCGCTCGCAAGCTGAAATTAAGATTGCTGAAGAATTAGATAAACAACAGCTACTATTCTTTGCTAACGCACGCGGTCGTTTTGGTAGCCAAGGTTCACCTGTAAGCGAAGCAAGTGGTTTGCTAACAGGTAGGGTTGAAGTTGATTTTTTAGTATTCCACAAACGTAAGTGTGTAATTTTGGAAGTAGATGGTCAACATCACAACGAAGGTTCGCAAACATCGAGAGATTATTTGCGAGATCGCATTCTATTACGCGAGGGTATTCCCACAGTTAGGTTTGCAGCGAGGGAATGTTTTGAACGCGCTTCGGATGTTGTCACTGAGTTTTTAAATATTTTTTGAATTCGTTGTGAAGAAAGCACGTTCGGTAAAGCGGTAGTCAAAAACATCCTTGGGAGCGCTCTCACATGTTTATTTTACGTTTTACAGGCGCATTAATCTATGAAAATTGTATTGTCAACTGTAACGAATATTCTCTCTTTATATTGAAATAATAGGAGATTAGTATGAACGATGAATTTACACCGCTAAACAATGGAGAAATTATATCTTTTAATTTTGGTAATCAGTTAAATCTACCATCAAATGGTTTTTCAGAATTGCAACTTAAAACACAACAATTTACAGAAGTTATTACTAGAAGGTTAAATGTAACAGATAATAACAATCAAAGCTTATTCGATAAAGGTGTAAATTGCGAAGTAATAAAGTTTGGTGCTTCTGGCTGGCAAAAAGGAAAATTGAGAGCCAAAATAGTTTTAGAATTTTGCCCTGACGAACCACCTGTTGAAAAAAAGCCTTCAATCAACCAATCAGAACCGCCCTTGGATGATATTAGCCGACCAATGGGAGAATCTCTATAGTTATACTCAAAACGGGTTATAACTTTACCTTTAAATAAGCGTCAAAATCTTTAAGATGCTTCGTACCTCAGCATGACATAAGTTCACATTTTACCCGTTTGGAGTATATTTGAATTCTCGCGCTCTTGTACGTGGCGCCGACCGAAGAGACGATTGATACAGACCTACGAAAGGCACCGTATCACAGGCACTGCTTACTTTCGTGCTGTATAAACGTTCGTTTATTAAATATAATTGCTTTCAATATAATTTAAGTAAATACTTTAAGCATTGTATTAATTTTATCACTAATAATGGGAACACTGAATATTAAGACATAAAGCTATGCCATAAAGGTTATCAAAATGCGTGCAAATAATAATGTAACTGAAATCACTGGTTCACCTGCACAAGTCTGGGGTAATGTACTAATTCCAGCGAACGGTAAGATGAGTTTAAAAATATCAGGGGATGTTCTCCAAGCTACACATACAACCACTTTAGAAAAGAAAGAATCTTGGACACGCATCCAAAACATTGACTCAATAGAAATAATGGAGGCGCCGATATATCCATTACTCGCGTTTGGAGGATTTCTTTGTTTATTCGGTATAAGAGGATTGTTTGCAAGTGACGGATTCCTGTTATTCATATTGCTTATAGGAATTGCTTTAGTTTTGATTGCTATTCTTAAAAAACGGCGTTATTTAGCTATCATGAGTCACCGCAATACTATCGTTGTGTTTATGAATAGACCTCCTGAAATGTATCAACAGTTTGCAACCAATCTACTTTTAATTGCGCGGCAATTAAATCTAAGTAATAACCAGTCTTCATCTAACAGACAAAAGTCTAGAGCAGAAGCTGCTTAATACAATCATTTGTAAATAATATCAATAATCAGGGATTAAAAAATGAAATTACACAAACATCTCAATTCTTTTTTATTAATGTCGTTATTCCTTAGCGCACAGACTGTAGTTATTAATCCATCTTTAGCAGAACCAAGTAAGCACAGCGTTATGCCATCACAACAAGAAGCGCTTGCACTTTTGGAGGGAATCTGTGGCGCCGATAATATTAATGCAGAAGGTACGTGTAATCAATGCCCATCTTGGACAAGTGGTAGTAGTACACCAGTTATAGCTTCCGTTGTCTACGGTAGTTTTACAAAATCCGGTGTTAAAGAAGCATTTATCGATTTAGAGGGTTGTGAGCCTCATGCGTACAACTGGGGAGGAAGCGTTTTACTAAGTAGTACTAACGAAGGTTGGTCATTTGTACACTACGAACCAGGATTACGTTCTGAACGCTGTTTAAAAGCGTCGAACAATGGGCGCCCCAGACTTGTTTGTGAAGGTTCTTATACTCAAGGAGGCTATGTAATGTCTTGGTTAGACGCAATTGATTTTAGTGGCGCTAAAATTAATAAATCTCAATTAGTAAAAGTTGCTTCCAATACAGGAAGTTGTAGGCCTCCTTACTACGCGGTAGAAATAAAAGATTTTACCTTACAAGATGTAAATAAAGACGGTCGCCCCGACCTTGTTGTTAAAGTTAGAGAAGCAAGAGAACGGAAAGGTGCGAAAAGACCCAATGGTGAACAATGTGAAGGAAATCTCTCTAAACCTAAATTTCATCGTCTTACTTTTCTCTCCAATGGTCAGTCACTCCGCCCAACACCTGAGACTGCAAAACTTGTGAAACGCTTCGATACCAATTAATTATTATTACTTGCATGGCGCCAACATTATAAAAATGCTTAAGTACTTAGATATCTAAATACTTATTGCAGGCACCAGCACAAAAGTTAATACGATTTTTTACTTAAAACTATATAAGCATAAAAATATATTTAAGTATTTTCTACATTTCAGGTAATAAGATAATCAGGTTAATTTTGATATTGTTAAACATCAGCTTTTTACTATAAAATATGGAACGTTTATCAGATAAAGAAGCTCTAATTAAGGAAGCTAAACAGCTTTTTTTTAAAGGCATAGAGTTACATTGTACTAATCAATCAAAAGCAATTTCTAATTTTAAGGAATCTGCTAAAATATTTGAAAGTTTACAATCTAAGTATTACAACAATCTTGAACTTTACTTTTATCTACTGGAAGTTTACGAAGGTTTGAATAAAGATATAGCTATTCAACATGGTTATAAATGTTTGAATATATTAGAAAGTAAATCAAATAGTAAACGTCAACTAGGAGAAGTTCTTACTGAATACGACGTTCTTCGTAAACTATACAAATTATTAGTAAAAAGAGGTAGAGCTAAGGAAGCTGAGGAACATATTTATAAATTATTAGCTATACTTGAGGCAGTAATACCTATATTACCGAAGGCAAATTATCCTTCCTCTGCACAAGAAACTCTTTCAAGGGAAATGCAGATCGCTGATTATTTTTTACAAGGAATTGAATCAGGCAAAGATATGTCAGCAAATTTAGTTGATGGATTTGAATTTGGTAGTGCAGAATTATTTTATCAACTTAGCAATACAAAATATTTTGCTAATTATTAAATTCAATCTCAACTTGAACAGGCGCCACTGGACGTTAGTTTCGTTCTAGACCTGGGTATCCTAACTGTATAGAATAATCAGTCTCAGTTAAAAAACATACAGGGATATATGACAACATACTGCCGAGACCAAGCTAGAGAAGAATTGACATTGATGATGGGAGGTGGCGCCTTATGTGGAGTTGCTGGTGGCATTCCCGTTGTGGGGGCTGGAGTTTTTAATGCCAGTCTAACTGCGGTACAAGCTGCTGTTGTTACTCGCATTGCTCAAGTTTATGACGTAGATATTATTGCGGCAGGTGGAGCAGGCGCCCTTGCCGGAGCAATCATTGCAGCGGGTGGAGGACAATTATTAGCGAGGGTTGGGGGAACACTTGCTGGAATGATTCCTGGTGTAGGAGGACTTGTACAACCTGCAATTGGAGCAGGTGCGGTTAAAGCATTTGGGGAAGCTACGATTGCCTATTTTGAGAATCTTTATCCCAACAAGGTTTACGTGAAGAAGTAGAGGCGCCGCTACTTACAGGCATTCAAATATCCAGATACTCATAGATTTAGGCATAGTTGTCTCTCCGGAAGGCGCCTAACTTCATATGATTAATCACATTCTATGAATACAACACAGAACTTTTATACAAATAATTTGAGTAGAAAATATGACTGAACATTTACTTGTTGGTGTTTTGGGTCATTGCAATGCAGGCAAAAGCTATACATGGGAGCATTTGTTTGACCAAAAAAATTTAAAAACTAGTAGTTATGGAAACGAACGCCGATTGTACTTATCAAAAGATAAAAGAGAATGGGTAAGCGTCTTTCTAATTAATGGCTCTCCCGCAGAGCGTGAAAAGGATATCTATGATATTCTTAACCCCAAAGGTATTGTCAACTTTCAAAATCCGCGTATTGTTCTTTGTTCAATGGGCTACCCAAATGATGTTGTCAGAAATAACAATGCAAAAACAACACTACAATATTTTGTTGAGCTAAAGTATCACTTATTTATTCATTGGTTAAATCCTGGTTATGAAGATTTTGAAGAATACAATGATGAATCTCAATGCATACCATATATACTTAAACAACCAAATTCACATTTAAATATTAGAAATGGAAAAGAGCCTTTTGATTCGCGTGTAAATGAAATTAGAGATTTTATATATGACTGGAGCGATAAAAGAGGTTTACTCAGTCGAGCATAATAAAACCCTATAAAGCTTAGATTAACTATTTTAGCTTAGTTTCCATACGCTCTTTTCAAACAGGCGCCTGTTTTTATAACTGGCGCCATGTATCTTCTCGCTTTTAAGTACTTAGATATTTAAATACTTACAATAACCTATTAATATAAATACTATATTATCTTTTAAAATAGGAATATTATGGCTAACAAATAAAAAAAAGATAAACTTTTAAAATATAAATATAAGTGTAAATGCGGTGTTATGTTGAGCAATAACTATGTTTATATACGATTATCCTCTTAACAAAATAATTTATGAACTTTGAAGATATTACCGATAAAGTTGTTGACAAAGCAGTAGAAAAAACCGTAGAAAAAGCCACGGGTGTTAGTGCTAGCGATATAAAAGTGGCAAAAGCAGTAGTAGAGACTGGTGCGGCTGGTGCTGCTGCTGTTAGTGCTGCTACAGGATTGACTGTTGCTGCAACTTCGGGGGCTGGAATTACTTCAGGTCTAGCTGCGGCTGGTGGTGTTGTTGGTGGTGGTATGGCAGCGGCGCCTGCGGTACTAGCTGCTGGTCCTGCTTATGCTGGCGCCAAAATACTCAATAACACTTGGTTTAAAGACGAACCAAATCTATCTGAAGAAGAACGTGATGCCCGCGCTAGTGCAAGAACAGCTACAAACATTGCGGCAACAGCAGGTGTAGCAGGTGCTGGACTTGTTACTGTAGCTGGTGGTGCTAGCGGCGCCGCAATTATGAGTACACTTGCTGGGGTTGGTAGTCTTGTTGGGGGAGGCGCCATTGCTGGTACTGCAATAGTTGCTGCTGCTCCTGTTGCTGCTGCTGCCGCTGTTGGATATGGGATATACAAGCTTTTTGGTGGTAAAAAGAGATAAAGTAACTCTAAAAAAAGATTTTCACATTTAAGTATTTAAATACTTACATATCTAGATATTTAAATATCAAATCTACTGCGTGCGGCGCCATTCTAAAAAATGTTTTAGTGGCGCCTATTTTTTGCACTACGTATTTGTAAACTATTGTGAAGCTTTATTTTTGTTAATTGATTGAACCGCGCGGTTGAATATTGCTCCTAATGGCTTAACTTCTGAAGATATTTTTGGTTCTTCCATCTGTGATGAACTATTCTCATTCTTATAATTCTGGCGACCTTTAACAAATCTGTTTATACTATTAATTGTTGATTTGACATTTTTAGCTTCTATATGGTCTTCTAATTCTTTTTGTTTTTTTTCTTGTAATGGTGATAGAAAATCAACAATTATTTCATAAATCCAGGCTATTCCTAAAACCACAGAGCCAACTACCAGTAACGGCAGTGCCAGAATAAAAATTATTCCTACGAGTCCAGTTTTAAACAACGTCATTAATAACAATGTTAAAAGACCTTCCTGCCAAGTGCAGCCCCAGCGTCCACAGAATTCTGCAAAAAATAACTGCATGTTATAACCTCATAGCTTTTATTAACTATGATTATCATTCCCTAGTAATTTCACTTTCTAACATTAAAAGTATTTGAAGAACGGCGCCAAACATTTTTGTAGAAGTATCAATTCGTGCTGCTTATGGCACCGATACTTGTATCATATGTGCTTACGCTGTACCACCCAAACGTCCGCCTGCGCGAACACTTGCGGCTCTTTTACCACAGCGACGACCTGCGGAATCAACTTGATCGGGATAATCGCAATTTCCTCCTACGCCACTACTAGAACTACTGTGAGTGTGGCTGCTACTAGAACTATGATGAGACTTGGTACTATGGTGAGTACTATGAGACTTATGGCTATGACTGCTATGAGTTTTAGCCAATAAGTAGGTGGGCAGAAAAATTTATAAGTATGTAACAAAATCTTAACCTGAGCTATTTTTATTAAATTTTACACGTTGCGTACTGTAGTTTCCTTTTTCTCCTCTAGCCTTAATACCATCAATCACAGCATAAGCAAGGTCTAGTTCATCATCAAAACTTTGCCCCCGTAACTCATCTTTTTTTAGGTGCTGCCACTCTAACTCGATTGGATTCATCTCAGAGCAATATTTGGGTAAGAAAAAAATGTATAAACCCATCTGTTCCCACTTTGTCCACAATTCTTTAACCTGTTTGCATCGATGTATTGGTCCATTATCTTGCACAATTACTCTCATGCGTCCTAATTCTTGTGCTTCCTGCGCTTCTCGTTGCATCATATTGATATATGACCAACGGTTAACGCCTCCGATTACAAGCCCATAAACGAAACTTATCAACGGTTGGAGAAACCCAATAATACTTAACCTGCGACCACGACGTGCTGTTTGTTCCACACGTTTTTGCTCACCTTTGAAGTAATAGGTATAACTAGGCTCACTCCACGCACAAAAGCCTGATTCATCCAGATACTTTAAGTCTATTTCTCCGGCGCCTGCCGAAAGTTCTAGCATATCTAGGTCTGCTTGTTTATTCTCTCGTACTATCGGGTCTTGTTTCCTCTTGTGGCTTTTCCTTGTTCGCTTCCAATTGACCCCCTTTTTTTGAGTACCCGTCTTATTCTGTCGGGACTCAGCTTTATCAAGTGTTCTTGTTCTAATTTCTGGGCGAGTTGAAGGCTATTGTATGTGCGTGGTTCTTCTCTTAAGCATTTTTCCAAAAACACGATGTTAGCTTCTGTCCATTTTGGTTTTCTCCCTCTACCGGGCTTCTCCCAAAGCCCTTCCAAACCATGCTTCTCCCATTTGTGCAAAACCTCTCTTACACTTTGAGCAGTCAAATCATAGTGAGAAGCTATATTCTCCACGTACCAGCCATGCGCGTTCAACCTAATTATTTCTGCTCGGTCTTTGACCTTGCGTGGTGCGTCTGCTGTTCTTAGATTTAACAGCGTTTGGTTTTGCTCAGAAGTCAAAAATACTCTTAGACGGGCGCCCATACTTTTTGTTACCTCGGTAGATGCTTTTTCCGTATTTATCTATCTTTACATAGTTTGGTTTTATTTTGCCTACCTACTTACATAAGTTTTGGATGATAAATTAACTAGTCCATTTGTTGATGAGAATAGTGAGCTAGCGAAGGCTGGTGGGGTTAAAAACACGCATACAGCAGAAATAGTCACTACTATAAAAGTTAGAATTTTACGCAAGGCTTATTTCCTCAAATTAATTCATCTTTTTCCAACTTATTTGCTCTAAGCCGCTGTGTCCTCGGTAAAATTATGTAAAGCTTGTACCCATGCAATTTAAGGTTAGTTTTGTTTTAATCGTGGGTGAAGTTCAAAGGCACCACAGTTAAAATATTACCGTTTATCATTCATACAATATTTAATAATTATTAGAACTATTGTTATAATACAAATGTTCTAATAAGTAAGTGTTTATATTTCTAGTTGGCGCTATGTATACACTCGAACGCGTGCTTTTACCAGAAAAAACATTCAATCAAGCAGATCATTTTTGAAAATTTCGGTATGTGGCTGCCAGAGGAATTATAAAAAGTACGAGAAATATAGCATTGAAGACAGCATTTTGCCAAAACCCTGCTGATATCGATAATGAACTATCCAGCATAAACCATACGAGTACTGATGCTGTTATGGCATACCATGCTTCGCGTTGTCCTCGACGAAATGGTCTTGCAATGATGAAGAGTAAGGTAACACTCCAACCAATCATTACAGCACCAAGCACGCCATACAAAAATTTGATGTAAGAATATGCGACTTCACCAAAGGTAGTGTGTGCTTGGGAAAGTGAAAAGAACATCGCATTAAAGAACAACTGCATGAAATCCGGTAAGATAATCAAGCTAATGCTAAATATAGTTACTCCACAGGTAACAACAACTAACCAATACCACCATAGAGAAGCCATAAATTCATCATTTAACTCCTGTGAACAGTTCTCAAATACTGAGTAATAATTTTGTAAGCCCTCTATATTTGTACTTAATATCCAACCGCGCGCTGTTAAATGCCATGTTGCACAATATATTTCCTTGAGCCGACTCTCAGCACCTAAAGTTATCTCTTATTAAATCATGAGTAACAACACAAAGTTTTCACATATAAGTATCAAGCGTCATTGAAAGCAGCTTTTTATACTTGTATGATCAACTTCGGCTTGGTTACAAGCCGATAAGGTAGGTTAGTAGTTAGTAATTAAATCAACAAAAATCCTACACATGAGAAAAGGTGACAAGTATTAATAGTCACATATTAATAGGATTTTACAGTTTCGGATATTAGACAGGGAAGGCGCCTCCTTAAGTGAATCACGTAGTTTGTCCCAATAGTACAGAAGCTAATACAGAATGTAACTAGTGAATATGGATGTTTAAGATATTTCATAGTTGGTAATTGTACAATACTCTTATCGTTAAAATGAACGGCACCTTGCTACAAATTACAGCTAAGATTAGGAAAGCTGTTTGAATGATTATAAATAATTGCGTTCCTAAAAAGGCGCCACTTGCCTCACTAAACAGTATGAAATGCGTGCGTTCTCACTTAATAAAAAATAAAATCTCTTATCCAAGCAAAAAGCTCATGGAAGACGGCGCCTACTTTCCACACTAAAAGAGAGAATGGTTTATAACTAACAACAACAAACGCGCGCTTGCAAACATCTGGACGCTGCTTGCATAAATATCGTCTGCCTCGATACGGATGGATTGTATCTGAAACAATAAAAATAATATTATATTTTTCTACTAAAGGTATGGAATATTTGATATTTTCCCAAATGTTAAGAGCGCGCGTTTCCTGCATAATTCGCTTTGGTTCGCCGCCTAATTTAACTGCGAGCTTTGACATTGTTTGTGCTTCAATGATTTTATTTGCTACCGCAGAACCAGAAAATACAATTACAGAGCAACTGTTTTGACGATAAGTTTGAACACCAAATTGAACACGTAATTGTTGTACTTTTGAGGGCGTACCATCATTTTCTGAGGGATAACCAAGTACTTAAATAGCACAGTTCCCAAACTTTGGTGGACTAAAAGCAAGCCAATAACTAGTGTAGCAAATTATCTCACTAATAACTATCAACGATAGTAACCCGAACAAAACTCCCCATAACAGTCGCTTCCATCTAGAAATAGCCACAGAGTTTTAATTACACCAATATTGTTAGTAATCATACAATACTCTCATTATTCAGGTTAACGGCGCCACACTACAATTTCCTGTAAACATCTCGTATGGAATATAGAAACAACAGGCGCCTCCAGAGTAAAAAATTATTGCCATAAGGTAAATATCATCTATACAATAAAGAAATTCCATTAAATTGTTAATTAATTTCGTAACTGAACTGTCAAAATGGCGAAAAAGAAAATAACAAAGTCCCCAGAACCCAAGGTATCAGCTAAAAAAGCTAAACAAAGTGAAGCCTCTAAAAATGAGGCGCCTGCCCAGGAAGTAAAAGCAATTAAACCCAAAGTAGAAGAGGCACCTGCTAAAAAAGCTAAACAAATTGAGGTGTTAGAAGGTAAGGCATTAGTTGATAAAGTCAAAGAAATGCCCAACAGCAGTAAAGAAGAAAAAGCTAAGGCGTGTGGCTACTATATCGTCACCAAAGATGGTCAAGAGCGAGTTAGCATAATGAAATTTCTCAATGCTCTACTTGATGCAGAAGAGATATCATTTGATACTCCCTCGGATAAGAGTAGTCGCGGACGTAGTGCTAGTTACCGAATTGCAGTGCAGTCTAACGGCGCCTTACTAATAGGTTCTGCTTATACAAAACAATTGGGCTTGAAGCCAGGGGATGAATTTTCCCTCAATATAGGTAGAAAGCACATTAAGTTGATAGCAATTTTTGAGCAAGAAAATCAAGACGACATCGCTGCTTAATTAGTCAATAGTGATGGGCGCCTGAGAGTTATGTATTTTGGGGCGCCTATCTTTACATAGGGTTTGCTGAAGAAGGCAAAAAAGCTGACACCATAAGATTATCATCCCAAAGAAATATATTCACGTGCAAGATAAGAAGGTATGATGCCCTAAAAGGGTGTTGGCCGACGAGATAACGGTAAAATGAGACACGTTGTAAAGTTATGTGAAGCTTGCCTGACAAAACCTTTGATACATGGTTTTTTCAACATGACGTGCGAAAAGCTCACCTCCAGATAAAAACATTCCCAATTTGGGTCATATATAGGCGAGAGTGAGGGATGATTTGGGATATCGCTTTGTTTTAACGTTTGATTTGAAAATTCATCTAATATCATTTTTGGGAAAATTAGTAAATTCACAAGGCAGACTCTGCAATATTTATTTACAATGTGTCCCTTTTTACCGTTATCTCGACCAACACCCAATCTGCTTTGATATTATGATGTAATCGTAAAAAAAAGTACTCAAATCAAGGTGGATTTATTATGCCAAAAATTTTTACAATCCCGCTGGTCGAGCAGGCATCGCCTACAAAAATGCTCGGTCAGTACGATTATTACTCGCTTGTGGCGCCAGTGGCTACAATGCCTACTGACCTGCCAAGCTATCCGAATATACGGGAACCAAACCCAAAAGCTGATGTTTGTAAGGATATAGTTTATACTCTGATCACAGCCCCCGAAAAATTCCTTCAGTACAATGGTGGGATTGTCATTACAGCAAAATCAGTACGGGCGTACAAAGAGAAAGGTCAATACAAAATAGATATTGAGATACTTGAACCCAGTGAAGGCTACGATTGTTATGGAATATGTAATGGCGCCCACACCTTAAAAGGAATCGAATTAGCACATAATAAAGGTGTTAAGCCCCAAAATGCTTTCGTTAGATTAACGATTTATTCAAACTTTAGTGATATAGTTACAGCAAAAGAAATTGCTTTAAAAATAAATACAGTAACCCCAATTGATAAAAGGTCTAAAATTAATGCTGCTGGCGGTTTCGATGACATCAAAATTATTATAAATAATCTTAAAACTCACGAAGGCAAGTCATTTAGCCATATTGCGTACTACCAAAATCAAGGTGAAGTTGAGGGCGATAAATATAGGCATTGTTCCATTAACCACACGTTTAAGTTAGTCAATCCACTCGACTACCTAAAGTACAATTACAATATTCCTGGCAAACCTCATCCCAAATCACTACCTACACTAACCAGTAAAGAATTGGAAAGAATGGAACGATTAATGCTACTTCTACCAGACGCATTTTGGGTTGAAAAACGTTTGTTTGATGAAATTAATAGAAATTTAAAAAGCCAACAAATAAATGGCATATCATCATTTGCTGGTGTTAGTATGGGTAGAAAAAATGATATTACAAAGTTGATAGATGGTTCGATTTATGGATTTAAAGCAATAGAAGCATTATCAACTCCAATTATCGCAGCATATAGGGTAATGCTCCAAGCTAATTATGAGTGGATTTTACCCTTTAAAGAATTACGAGAACCGCTATTTAATATACTATGGCGCCGTTATCAAAAAGAATTAAAAGAGTTAAAGATAGCAGGCAACGCTTCAAGTGCTGCCATACAACGTAATGAAAAATTATGGAACAATCTGTGTGAATTAGCAATCAATTACAAAATTCAATTATTAGAAGGAACCCCAAATCTAATTAATGTCCCACAACTAGTTTTGAAATAGATAGTTAATATAACTGGCGCTAACGCGCTTTTTTGTAGGTAAATTACAAATCACAACATCATGGAACCTACAAAACAAGCAGCGTTAGTTAAAATTTCAAGTAGAGTGGCTCTGGAGCGCCACACCAATATTCAATCGGTGGCGCCAGTTCAGGATATTGATATTGACGTTCCAACTAATATTGAGCTTATCAAGCCACTTCCAGAAATTGAAGTCAGCGAAGAAGAAGCACAATACTTAGAACAAGAATACCTTTTAAGAGAAGAAAACAATCAATATTATCACATGGCATACAGCCAATATTAGGAAATAAGCGCTATCCAATAAATAGATAGCGCGCCTCTATTATCTACACTCATGTTAACTGAAGAAAGAAAAATAAGCGAATTATCGCTACGTGAACTAAGCCTTGACGCAGTAAAACTGTGGCAGGAAATTGAAGAAGCGCAACTTAGTGCCGAAGAAAAAGAAGACAAAGACAGCAACAGAACTAACGATGTTGGCTTAGTTATTCAAAAACTGATGGAAAACCAAGGCGCCATAGAAGCAAAAGTCGATGCTATAGTCTGGGTTAAAGAAAAGTTAGAAGCCGAGCTAGTAGGGTGGAAAGCACGAATGGAAAGCGCGCTTAAATTGTACGAAAGTGCGATTCAAGTTCGAGAAAGCGCCATCAGTGAGATTAAGGCAATGCTTCTGCATCTACATAGCGTTGGGTTGATTCCCGAAAAGAATATCGGGAAAGAATGCGAAATTGAGATACGGCAAAATCCTCCAAAAGTAGCATCCATCGTTATGGATGTTGAAAGCGAAGAGTTCCCGCCTCAGTTCAAGAAAGTAACAACATCCCCTGACAGTAAAGCTATCCTCGAAGCTTACAAGTTAGGCATAGATATCAGCCCCTATGCCGAAATAACAATAGGCGAACATGTACGCTTTAAAATCAAAAAATCAAAACAGAAGTAAATCCATAGATTCAACTTTAACGTAAACTGCATATCAAGTGCAGTTTATTTTTTTACAAAAAAAATAACATAACTAGCAGACTCGTTTTATTTAATCATTAACAATGTGTTAAGCATTTTAGCAAAATTAAGCATTATAGTATACAATTATTTTTCAATGTATATTAATCATCATTCAGGCATATGCCTTTAGAAATATAAGAAAGAATAAGCAAACTAACTAAGCAATTTATGACTGATTACAGAAAAAACCGAATAGGTATTATTAGAAGTAACATATTCGACTGCTTTCTGATTATATTAAACCTAACCTGGCGCCTTTTCGCCGGGATAATAATGTCAATACTGGCATGTGGTTTCGCCATAAGGCAAGCTGCTGGACATCCATACCAGTGGGTCGTGTATCTAACAGCATTAGTGTTATTCTTCTGCCCTTGGGGTAGCCCCATCAGAAATGAGCTAGCAGAAGAAAGTCGCCAAAAACAAATGGAAAGGCAAGGTATCATATTTTGGATTACGTTTATTAGACCTCGTTCATTAATTGTTAGACTAGTGCTATTAATCATTGATGTTTACGTTAATGGTGTATTTGGCATTGTTCTGGGATGGAAGTACTTCTTTGCATTAATCTACAATTTTATTGAGAATATTAAGCAAATTAAAAGACTTTGGTACTAAAATCATCAAATTAAATTATTATTTATTTATCAAATATAAAACCGAAACTAATACAACTACTGCCTACGCAGCAAATCTATGTAGAATTTGTTTGATAAACAGTATGCCTATTAAAATTGCACCTAATCACATCCAAAAACTAGAACTAAATCAAGTATTTGTATTCGGCTCAAATAATGAGGGGAGGCACGGCAAAGGCGCCGCTCTCCACGCGCGTAGATTTGGTGCCATCTGCGGACAGTCATCGGGACTACAAGGTAGTACATACGCAATAGTTACTAAAGACTTGAATAAGGGTGTGCGCTCAATTCCACTGTCTCAAATCAAATCACAAATCGAGCAATTGTGTGATTTGGCACAAAATACGCAAGATAAACAATACCTACTTACTGCAATCGGCACGTCAAATGCTGGGTATAAAGTTCAAGAAATTACTAATTTACTGCCGTCGTATATCCCAAAGAATATTTGGTTGCCCCAATGCTTTGCATACAAACATCTGTCTAAAAATATAATGACAGTCATGTTTACTGGCAATAGAATACAAAGTTTTGAGTCAAATGCCGAACGTGAAAGTGCATATTCACATCTTGATAAACTAATTCAACGTGCAATTAAGCGCGCGATTGAATGGGGTTATGAAGCTATTAACTTTATTAGTGGCATGGCTCTAGGTATCGATACTGCGGCATGTAAATATGTACTTGCTCAAAAATGCAAAAATCATTCGATAAAAATATTGCTCACGGCTGCCATCCCATGTCTCAATCAAGACGCAAAATGGCGCCAAAGTGATAAAGACAAGTATAAGTATTTACTATATAATTGTAATTTTACACAGTATGTATCAAATTGCAATTACTCAAATGCTGGTGGTGCCAGTTGTTTAGATACGCGCAATAAATGGATGGTATCTCAATTAACTGGAATTCATGATATGGCAATAAGTATACATCACGGTAAAGCAGGTGGTACCCAAAATTGTATTAATGATTTGTCTAGTGCTGGCAAAAAAACAGTAATATATAATTATCGCTCAAATCAATATATACGACTAGGTAACTGGTAATTATATACAGACTCTGCTATAGTGGCAGAGTTTATATTTTTCATCAGGAATAAAAATACAATATTAAACATGGAAACATTAACAGTCAACGAATTAAAAGCTATCGCGGTGACTCTAAGCGACATTAAATACCCACCCGATGCCGAAAACTTTATTATGGAAATATGGACAGGTATATTTTTTGATAAACTAAATGAAAAATTCGAGAATGTTAACGACACTATAGTTAAGCAAAAGCTGGAAAATATGTTAAACAATCATCCCCAGCAGTTTCAAATATTGTACAATAAAATGAAAATAGTGCTATTAGCTAAATTAAATGAACAAGAATTAGTGCCAAAGTTTTTAGAATTAAACTTAATTTAAGGAAAATCACTCAAACTGTCCGCATTACTAAGATGATTATTATAAAAAGCTAAATCTACTTCTCTTGACAAGGCTTTAACTATTGACTGTTGATAAATAAAAGAATTAGAAATACTGCTTATTGGACAAATATAATATAATCTATCACAATTAATGGTTGAACACCTTAATCTATCTACAATTGAATTACGTAAGTCGAAAAGTGAAAAGTAGAGGTTTTTCAGTAGCATGTACAATCTTGAATTATCCCCATACTTTTCCTTGGCACCTGCTGATACTACAATAACCTCTAACATAAATAAGCGAATTGTTTCTCCAATGAATTGATGGTCAGCAACGGAAAGATTTTTAGTAACGATAAAAACCTTATTATTGAATATAATAGATGCATCAAACTCAGTACCTCCACGACTAAAATATTTTAAGATATTTTTTAAACACAAGCCTAATTTACTTACTCGAAGCGCCACACGCGACAATAATCCATAAACATTTATAAGAAGTGAGCGCAGCTTATTAAAAAATATAAATTGCGAACAGACTGTTTGAAATGCCGCCTCATCAACCGAAATTGGGCTACCAGTAAATTTTTGGAATGGCATAGAGTTAAGATAATCTAATGTTGATATCATTTGCGCGCTTCTAGATAATTTTGACGATATTTACTTTTTTTCAATTTCAAAGCTTGAGATTTTGTCCATTGTTGCACTTTATCAACTCGTGGTACATCAACTAACTTCACCGCAGCAGCAGCATTACCAGTAAATTTATCGATGACATTCGCAATAAACCGACAGCAACGTAGTGGCTGGCTTGAAACCTGCTCCTCAGCAAACCGAATTACTACCCAACCCGCATCGACAAAACATTTATTACGATAATCATCATCTCCAATGAAGTGCGTGGCGCCACCAGTCGAAAAACTAATAGGTTCATCAACTTCAATATCAAAATGCAAACCCGTAGTTGGTTCAACTATGAGAAAATCTGCCGTGTAATGCAATTCATGTCCAGGTGGGAGCATCATCTGCTGCGGTTTCACCCAATCACCAAAACTATGCAGCAACGCATCGCCAAACAATTTCTCTGAAGCACCAATCGGCGCCGTACCAGTACCCATAGGTAGAATGGTCGGTATGTACTCACGACTATTAACGGTTGGAGGAATCAAAACTATAGGAAATACTGGTTTTTCATTCATACATGTGTATTATGAATTTCAAAGGAGAGAATATTATATATACAGCCAGTACTAGATTTCGAGTTGTTTTTCTTTTTCTTTTTCTTTTTGTTGCTCTACTTCTCGCATATAAGCAGCAGTATGTTCAACTGACCTAGATAAGGAGTTAATGTCTAAGTCACTCATCAAATTTATAGAAGCTTGTTTAATATTAGGCAGACCATCATAAATAACACCTGATGTACTCCTCAGTAAAGCGCTACCATCACTACCCAGTTCAACTACGTACTCTCCACCCTTAGTCTTTATCTCATCTTTTCCACTTGCCATACCAATAGCAACAATAGCGGCCATAAGTTTGTGTGCTTGCTGGTTACGCAAAGAAGCGTCAACCTCCAAATTTACGTCTTTCGCTATCAACAAATCTCTATAAGCTGCATCCACTGCTTCATTGTCATCAGTATAGCTAGTCTCAGCAATCGCAGTCGCTAAATTATTCTCAGCCGCTTGAACAAACAACCGCGAGGCGCCTGAATTTATACTTATGTCATCAGCTATGGTAAGTGCAATAACAGATGTTTCAGCTTGTTCAGTTACATCAGGCTTGCCGCTGCCTGCATCAGATACTGCCGCTTGCTCATCAACCACAGACTCAAAAGCATTATCGGTAATATTGTTCGAGCTTGGCTGCAAATCTTCACCTGAAACAACTTTTTCAATTAATGGCTGCTTTTGTTGTAATTCAGGCAATGCTTGTGCTTCTAAGCCAAGCTCGATACCATATTGCACATCCATTTGAGTATTGGACACAACTACGAAACGCTGTCTCAATACTTCATCCTCCAATATTCGTAACGTCTCAGGGCTTGCATTAACTTGCCAAGAAGTCATCTCCACACCGTTAATTTCTTCAGCAACAGGCATCACGCTCGCTTCATTTAGCTCCTCAGAAATCAAAATATCAGACGAATTTAAGCCTTCGCCGTGAGCTAGAGCATTTGCATTTGATGAAGCTACAGCCGTATCGGCTTTATCCTTAACAGCCACAAACGCTTCTTCCAACTTCTCGTCTTCACGCAGTTGCTCAAGTAATAATTTTTCTTTGTATATACCATTACAATAATTCAGTACTGTAAACCCATTAACTTGAATATCTATGGGTTCATTTAATACCTTATCTTCGAGAGCAAGTTCAAGCGGTGGTTTTTCATCAATCGCAACAGCACTAAGTAATGCCACAACATTCGGGTCAAGCTTATTTACAACGGCGCCATTATAATCCTTGCCATAAACCAAATCGTCACCTAAACGTATACTCAATCGTTCCGCAGGATGTTCAACCCCATTTAAATTATAAGCCAACTCCAATGCCTCGATAAAGGAATTAGCGGTTGAATCCTTTACAAGTGTGTTCATAAACCCATCAAATAATCAACTATATATAGAATTGCATCAATCACTCAAAAGACCAATCTAACAAATTGTTTATTTTTTATACTCGAAAGTCTCAATTAAGCCAAATTACAAAAATATGAGGAATATTAGATGCTAGCAGCACTACAACCTTAGTATCTTTCTTTTAAGGACAGCGTACTTTGTTCAATTTAATACCTCCTACACAAATGATAAAAACAAGCTTTGACTCACTTATATCAATCATTCAAGACAAGCATTCAATTATTGCTTGTGAAAATCCTTTGCAAGAAAGATATCGATTCCTACTTAACACTGCAAAGTGGTGTGAGACAACCAGCACACCCTGCTATCTATGGAATCTTAATGAAGATAAATTAATTCAATTGAATTGCGAAGAAGATAGATTATCAATATCTAAATGTGATGAATATCAACCGTTGTCAAACAAACAAAATCGTGAAGACTATTTTCAAATTTTGAATTTTTGGAAAAACTATGAAGGGCAAGGCATTTTAATTATTGAAAACTTGTTCCCTTGGATTCAAAGCGTTGACATGCGGGAAACTGAATTTTTCATAGTATCTGAGTGGGTTAAATCATCTTTACTCAATATAAAATTACATAACCAGAATCAAAATAAAACAACATTGCTTCTTGGTTCATCACTACAAATATCAAACGACATCGCAGCCGAAATTCCAACATGGTACAACGAGTTACCAACAATTGGAGAAATAATTAACGAATTACAACTTAGCAGGTTGTTACCTAACTCATACACAGATACTGATTACATAAAAATAGGTAGTGCAGGAATTGGCTTATACTTATCAAATATATTAAACGGTATCAGAGAAATCAAAAAAAATATTGATTTAAATAATATTGATACCGCAACTCAATCATTTCTAAAATACAAAGTAAACTTGCTTAATAAGCTTTACAATATTGAATTTGTTCAACCACCTAAAATAGAAATAGGTGGATTAGAGTTAATGCAAGAATCTGTCAAAAAATTTAAACGATTACTTACTCCGCGCGCCAAACAATACAATCTAAAAGTACCAAAGGGTATGATGTTGGTGGGTCCCCCAGGTACAGGTAAATCCCATTCGGCAAAAGCTTGCTCTCAACAGATGGGAATTCCTTTAATCATGGTAGATTGGGGCAATTTCCGCAGTTTTGGCATAGCAGCTGAAGCAAAGTTAACTAAACTACTTAAACTAGCTGATACACTCAACCAAACTATTATATATTTTGATGATTTTGACAAAGGTTTCGCTGGTGATGACGACTTATCTAAGCGACTTGCAGGTAAATTACTAACTTGGATGCAAGAACGTACTAGCGACGTGTTTGTAATCGCATCAGTAAACCGTATGGAATGGTTGCCCCCAGAATTAACGCGCGCTGGACGATTTGACTATATATATAAAGTTGACTTACCTAACAATGGTGAGCGACACACTATTTTTAAAATTAACGCAGCAAAATTTGATAAACGTTTTCAGAATGGTGGTGACCCCTGGAGTGAAGACGATTGGCGCCGCATTATTAAAGCGTCTTATCGTTGTGTAGGTGCAGAAATTCAAACAATGGTTGAGCGTGCCGCATCAACAATCTTCCACAACAATATTAGTGGCGATAAATGGGATGAATTTGATTATCCCCCACTAGAACTAACTATCGAAGCAATCCTCGAAGAACGGCGCCAAATGAACCCACTAGCTATTCGCGAAGCAGATAGAGTTGAAAGTATGCGCGATAAAGCAGATGCACAAGGCTTACCCAGCAGCCCAATAGATGACTCAATTTACGCAAACAACAATATAGAAATTTTTGGGTAAATACATGCACAATTATCATCAAACTAAAAAAACAATTAGCACTGAAGAATTATTTCTCAAATTTCTAAATGTAATAGGACCAATTGCCGCAATACTGCTCGCTACAGTGCCTGTTACGTTAGCTCTTTACAATAGGCAACCTCAAAAACTACCAATAGGCGCCACTTTTACAAAAAATTATCAAACAATCAAACTTGAAGTTGCTAGAAGTCGAAGAGAACTAGCACTAGGACTAAAATTTCGTAAATCAATCCCTGAAAACACTGGAATGCTTTTCATTGTTGATAATCCTGAACCCATCCGCCTTTGGATGAAAGACACTTACATCCCCCTCGATATGATTTTTATGCGTGATGGTGTAGTAAACGATATCGTAAATAATGCTCTGCCATGCAAAAAAGAACCATGTCCTGACTATGGCGGCAAACTTCCCGCAAACCAGATTATCGAAATTCCATCAGGTAAAACTCAAAAACTTGGAATTAAATTAGGAGACAAAATCAACATAAACTATCTCAAATCACCAAAATAGTTTACAAAACAACAAATACTATCTAAGTCTAAACACTACTACGCAATACTACATAAAGTCATCAGTTAATAATACAAAACGCTACAAGTATTACAGCATAAAGGTTTGCAGCAATAATATCCTCAGCTAAAATATATATTTTAGCTGAAACTATATCTAAGTACACCAAATAAATATATCTCCAAAAATAATTATAATCCGCCCAAAGACAGTAGTATTTAGCTCCATAACCACCCAAGTACACGGCACGTAAGACATATAAAGAAATTGTGTAATGATTTGTAAATTATACTCTAGTCAAAGAATATATACATTAGAAGCAAATTCTAGGCGGAACTGGTCGCAAGATATGAATTTTATTAGATGTGTTTACTTGTACTCAAGCATGAGAATACGCATAACGGGGCTTAAAAGCAATCAATCTTTTATTTGCTCTTTTGCCAAAAATGCAGCACGAAGTAACGAATAAAGACCTTTTCTACAAGAAACTAGAACATCGTATGACAAAAAATTATTACCAAGATTACGACAGCCAAGGAAATAATAACTACGAAGACAAGTTCACTTACGCAGCAAACACAATTAATCGGCGCCGCAGCTTCAAGGAAGATAGCGCAATTGCTGGATTGATGATAGTTGGCACAGGCTTGATGCTTGCTGATATTTCAATCCATAACATGGTGATAGCATCACTTGCTTTTATTACGGCTGGCGTAGCGTTAATGCCCAAGCAAGCAAATTCACTACTGTGTAATTTTGAAAAATGGCAGCGTAAGTACGGTATTAATGTATACACCGTTCTTTTCTGCTTAGTTGGTGCTGTTTTTTTGCTCGATATGGCAACGGCGCCAGCTAACGCACAGTTTTTTAATAAAGCAGAAGCATTTTTCAAAAATCAGGCATACTTCCCTGGTATAGAACCAACAGTCGTCGGATTTATCTTTGCGATATTAAGAGGTTTATTTTTGCTTTATCTTGGTATTGCACTTGTACAAGTCGTCCAAAAAGCTAGAAACGACGAAGATTGGCAAACTATTGCTCGTACTCCAATTATTGTTGCCATTACAGTTGTAGTAGGTGATACTCTTGCTGGACTGGTAACTGGTTAATCAATGCAAATACTGGAGTAAATATTAATCACACTCCTACTATAAATAAAATGCCTGGAGAATTTCGTACTGTTAACCGAGTCCTAGGCGACCAACCCAGGCTTGGTCCTTTCCCTGCCGACCAAATAGTACCTTGGACTGGAATATTCTTATTTGGAGTATTAGTAGTAAACCAGGTATTTCAGGCAAGTTGGTTTGTAACGGGTCTATTCATTGCTTGGGGGTGGGCAACATGGTGGACTTTATCTTCAAGTAAAGCGTATTTAGGCAAGTTTGTTGCTACACCACGAGTAGTTCGTGGATATAAACGCTATGTATCGTTAGTAAACCCCCCACCTCCTTTAATTAAAAACAAAAAGCAAAAAAATAAGTAAGCTCACCATGACTTCAACTAAACCAACAATCGGTAAACAATCACTCGAAGCCGACCAACTTGGCGTAGTAAAAGGTCTGACACCATTTGAAGATATTACGCATATCGCTGGTATTGCGAGTATTTCACTTGGAGGACGCAAAAATATTGGCGCACTAATCCTGGCTAAAAAAGAAGATATTCAAGTTAAATTTTGTTTTGATGTTCGCGGTATACACCCATCCTTACCTGAAGAACAAATCTTACCTATATTCCAAAATATTGAGGGAGGATTAAAAGAACTACCTGAAGGTGAAACGTTTACTATTCACATTGGCTCATTCACAGACGATTCGTGGCGCCAGAAAGAATTAAAAAAAATTGAGTCTAACTGTAAACTCGAACAACTTAACCTATTAATACGTTCCGAGCGACTACGTGCGCGCGAGCTAACAAACACAGGTATTCGTAAAAACAAATTTTTACGCTTTTGGTGTACTTATACCGTTAAAGCTTCCCAAGATGTCAAGAGTGGCGACCCAATCGAAAAACTACTCAAGCAATTGCAAACCCAGTGGCAAACGTTCACTGGTGAAATACACGAAATGCGTAAATTCAGAATTGAAAGCATATTAAAAGATAGTTTTATTACTGGCTTTCAATTATGGGAGCAAGTTATTTCAAATACAATGGGACTTAATTGTAAAGCGTTAACTTCTGAAGATATTTGGGAAGTAATATGGAATCAATTTAATCAAAGCTTACCACCAGAAATTGCAAATCCGCTCATACTTGATGAAGAAGGGTTAAAAGAAATACAAAATAGCGAATTTCATATTCGTCACCTAATTTTAGAAAACGAAGATTCAGTTCCTTTTTTCGACAGAAATTGGGTGCAATTGCAAGATAAATATATTGGCGTGCTTCAATTTAGCGAAAAGCCTCAAGGTTGGGTAGATGAGTACGACCAACTACGCTATCTATGGCGCGTTTTAAGTAAAGAAAAAATATCTGATACCGAAATAATTTGTCAGCTAGTAAAAGCAAATCAAACGCTTGCTAAAGTTGCATTGCAACGTATTACTAAACAATCAATTACCTCCAGCGCATTATCTAACGAAAAGGGAAGCATCGATGTAAAGGCTAATATGAATATCGAGGAAGCTGTTGCCGCACAAGAAACTATCTTGCGTGGCAGCATTCCAATACATAGTGCTGTTGTTTTTCTAGTACATCGCGACACACCCCAAAAGTTAGACGAAGCTTGTAAATATATTCAAAGTTGTTTCTTGCGACCCGCGCGTATTGACAGAGAACTCGAATACGCATGGAAAACTTGGTTGCAATGCTCTCCTATCGTTTGGGAAAGCCTACTAACTAAACCATTTAATCGGCGCCTACCCTACTTCTCCTCCGAAATACCTGGTATCGCACCATTGATTTGTACATCAACCGGCGATAAACAAGGCTTTGAACTTATTGCCGAAGAAGGTGGTACACCAGTACACCTGGATTTATACACCCAGCACAAAAACCTAGTAATATTTGGTACAACACGTGCTGGTAAGTCTGTATTAGTGGCAGGGGTGTTAACACCTGCACTAGCACAAGGTATTCCTGTGATAGCGCTTGACTTTCCCAAACCTGATGGAAGCAGTACATTTACTGATTACACTGAGTTTATGGGGTCAGAAGGCGCCTATTTTGATATTACTAAAGAATCAAATAATTTATTTGAACTACCTGATTTAAATGGATATGAGCCAGAAATAATTAAAGAAAGAATGACAGATTTTAAAGAGTTTTTAAAATCAACATTAATGGTAATGGTATTAGGTACAAACCCAATTGGGGTATCTCCATCAACCGTTACAAATATCGAAAGTATTATTACATTAGCAATCGAAAATTTCTTTAACGATGACGATATTAAACTACGTTATAAACTAGCGTTTGAAAAAGGATTTGGTTCAGCAGAATGGAGTGATATTCCTACACTGCAAGACTTTTATAATATGTGTTCGCCTGGATATATCAAACTAGATTCAATTACCAACAACAGTACAGATATCCTCGAAGCGCTTAACCAAATTAGATTGCGCTTGAAGTTTTGGTTAAACAGTCGAGTCGGTCAATCGATTGCCAAACCTTCAAGTTTTCGGACAGATGCTTTATTACTCGTATTCGCACTACGCTCGTTAGGTAGCGAAACCGATGCTGCAATTCTCGCGCTATCTGCTTACTCCGCAGCACTACGACGCGCACTTAGTAGTAAAGCATCAATATTTTTTCTTGACGAAGCACCAATTTTATTCAACTTCGAGTCAATCGCTGAATTAATTGGTCGTTTGTGTGCCAATGGCGCCAAGGCGGGTATAAGAGTAATTCTATCTGCCCAAGAACCAGAAAGTATATTCCAAGCAAAAGCGGCGCCTAAGATATTTGCCAATATCACAACCAGATTAGTTGGACGTATTCAAACAAGTGCCGTTGAGCCATTTATCAGACGCTTTAATTATCCTTCAGAAATTATTTCTCGCAACAGTACTGAAGCTTTCTTCCCTAGAAAGGAAAACATCTACTCCCAGTGGCTACTTGATGATAATGGCAAGCTTACTTTCTGCCGCTATTATCCTGCATTCTGCTTACTTGCGGCTGTAGCGAATAATCCCAACGAGCAAGAATTACGCACAATGTACCTAACTAAATACAAGCATAACCCTATGCAAGGTATGGTTAAATTCTCCGATGCATTTGTGCGCTTGCTCCGAGGCGATGAACCAGACGAAGAAACAAAAGAACTTTTGAGTAAAGGGTTAAAAAAATTAAAAGCTGCGTAGCAACATTTTAACCCTCTTAAAATTTCTTTTTTAAATGCTTTACTACATATCTTAAAAAAGTATGAATGAGACAAAACAAAAAAACAAACTGAAAAAGAGCGTAATCATAGGGACTGTTGGAATAGCCTCTCTATTTATTGCAGCACCAAGCTACGCTTTTTCACTCAATATTAACGATTTTTTCAATGGCATGTTAGGAGGCGTAACTGACTATTTTCAACAAGTTCAAACCAGTGTAAATAGTGCTATTAATGAGAGATGGGCTGGGCTAAAGCAGGATGCTCAAGCTGCTATAAATCAGTCATTAGGCATAATGAAAGCTCCTAACCCAATAGCTGCAGGTGAAACTATCAAAGAAAAAATTGGTGCAAATGGAGTATCTCAAAGAGATAACAACATTATTCAAGGCGCCGTATTTGAACAAAATGCAATAGAACAAGAAATAACTCGTGCCAATGTTGAAAGCGTTTTAGGCGCTCAAGGTCAACAACGAACCAGAAATGAAATAAATGCTACTGCACAAACTGTAAGCGATGCCCAAGCACTCGCGGATGGAGCGCAACAAATGGATGCTTCACAAGACATTCTAAAAGCAATTGCCGCTCAAAATGCTCAAGTAGTATCAATCATTGCTCAATCTCGTACAGACGGATTACAAGCACGTCAGGACGCACAACAAGCAAACCTGATGCTATCTCAAATAGCTAAACAAGGAGATACACAACGTCTTCGTGAAAACTTACAAATCGATGGCTTAACAGCACAACACATGGAAATCGCTGGATACACTACGCTTACAACCACTGCGGGATGTACAACCAGACCCATGCCAGAAGTATCAGAAAACACTACAATTACAAGCTGTCCTCCCTAAAAACATAAACATTTTTATTTTCTAAAAACCAAATATTGCTATCTCTATATAACAAATATAGAGATAGATTTATAAATTAATACATAACAATGTTAGATATTACATTTATCGCAGCTACATCAGCTGATATTCTTCAAAATGCGGCTAACGGTTCAAGAGAAATTGCACAAGGATTTGACCAACTATGGAATCAAACACTCAACGGTAATTTATATGCAGCATTAATGAACGTTGCTCGATTATTCGCTTTAGCTACACTAATTTTTTACATAGTGGAATTAGCTAAAAATTGGATGAATCAAGAAGACATGAAAGCACTTTCAAGTTGGATATGGCCAATTATAGTTATTTGCTTAATGTTTAATAATGGAGCGCTGTTAAAAACAGCCACATTATCAGCAAGAGCATATATAAATAATATCAACACTGGCATACTTAACGAGACAGCAGCAGGCGCCAGTCTTGAAACCGCATATAATAGTGCTGTTGGTGAAACCACTCTTAAAAAAGAAATAGGGTCTGCACTAGAGCGATGCCGCTCACTCGGTACATCAAAAGATGCTGCAGACTGTTTAAATGCAGAAAAACAAAAGTTACAGGCAAAAGCAGCTGAATTTTACAGAAATCAGCAAATATCTCAGGGTGGACAAGACGCACTTAACGTTCTTGATAATGTAGCCAATGGCATTATGAGCGTAATAAATGACCCAGCAGGCGCCATCGGAAGCGGAATTGGTTCAGTGTGGGATGCCGCAATGGGTGGTGTTGGGGAAGTTGTTACAAGTCTTGTTACGGTAATACTACTCGCATTCAATAACGCTTATCAATGGTGTATTGAATTTGCATTGCTTCTGACAGCTTTACTTGGACCAATGGCTGTTGGTGCTTCGTTACTACCATTTGGGCAAAGAGCTATTTTTGCTTGGCTTTCTTCAATAATGGGTGTTGGTATAGCAAAACTTAGCTTCAACATTATATGTGGACTTTGTGGGCAACTGGTATCAAACGCCCAAGCCAATCAACCTATGATTTTCCTTCTATTTGTAGGATTACTTTCTCCACTTTTAGCAACCGCTTTAGGTGCAGGTGGAGGTATGGCAGCAATGGGTGCCATAGCTAAAGGTGGTGAAGTCGCAGCAAGAGCTGGCGCTGCCATAGCTACAAGTGGTGCATCAGAAATTAAAGGAGGAATGGCAAGGGCAGCTGCATCAAAAGCCGCATCAACAGCAGCAAAAAGTGCAACCAAATAAGTCTTAAAAAACAATTATTTACACGACATAGAGGTAATAAATAATGCTCGGTTTAGTAAAGAAAAAATCAAAAGCTCCAGAAGATAAACAGCCTGCTGCTAAAAGAACTAAAGCACAACCAATGCGCTTACTTAGCTATGGACAAGCAACCAGTATTCCAGTAGCAGTATCTTCTTTAGTAAGCGCTGGTGCTGCTTCATTATCTTTCTTATTACTACTTGCAAATTATGGTGCCACAAGTTCGATAGCACAACACACAAGAGGTATGTCACTTATACAACTTCAAGATGGAAGCACCGGAATTGCATCATTTGCAGCACCAAATCAAAGAAGCAATGAAGCAATCAAAAACTTTGTCGCAAATAGCATGATTAGGATATTTACTTGGAACGGAATTATTCGTTCTGAAGAAAATGGAAGAATTATTGAAACTATTGACAAAGGTACCCCGATTAAATCAGAAAATGCTGGGAAAAAATTAATACCAACCAGTGTCTGGGAAGCAGCATTTGCTCTATCCGAAGAAAAAGACTTTAGAGCAAGCTTTCTTGAAAAACTTGCAGAAACCATACCCGATGGAATTCTAAATGGCAAAGGAACAGTTACATTAATAACCAATCATATTTCAGCACCTCGCAAAATTAGTGATGGCACGTGGGAAGTAGATATGGTTGCCAATCTTATCACTTTCGATGCTGAACGTAGCCAAAGTAGAGGAGTTGAGTTTAATAAGACTGTAACAGTGCGAGCAATCGATATTCCCCAAAACCCTCCCAAAATCAACGATATAACACAAAAGATATATAAAGCTAAAGCTCAGGGAATGGAGATAACACAAATTATCGATTTAGATTTAGGTAAAAAGCAAAAATAATTTTAGGTTTCAACTTCTATAATTAATATTACTAAAATGACTGATTTTGACAGCAATTCACATAACTCAAGCGTAAACGAACTACTGCCGCTTGATGATGACAAAATAATTAAATCCGAGCATGAAGAATTAGAAAATGATGCAGAAGAAAATGAATCGGATATTGACCCAGCAAAAATAGTCACAAAACATAACTTTGTCACATCACCTTATGTAAAAGCAGGGTTTGTTGGTGGTTTCTTTTTATTAGGTTTTGGACTTGTTTATTTATCTTTAAATACTTTAATGGGTGGGGGAAATGTGTCCGAAAAAACTCCTGAAGCAACACCAACACCAACATCAACACCATTTGTTGCTCAACAAGACGGTGATGCTTACGCCAAGCTTGCCCTTCAAAAGCAAGAAAGTGACTTAAAAAATCTAAATGGTAAGCAAGAAACTCAAACTGAAACTGATAAACTAGCCGAAGATAAAAATAAAGCTGCAGCAACTAATCCAGCCAATTCAGCCAACAATACAACAAATCAAAAAACCACAAATACGACAAGCACTACAAATACTTCAACACGAGCGCCTAGTCCTAGGAATACAGCGACCGTTGCGAGTCAACCTGTAACCAACAGTCCTCCTCCTAGAAGAGTTAGCAATAATAATTTACCCGCCCCAGCTTCATCACAACCAGTAAATAGAAGCTTTGCTCAAACACGTATAGCCCAAGCTACACCATCACGCCCAATTATGCCAACAATTCCCAAACTCTTTATTCCATCGTCAGGTAATAGTAGTAACAATAATCAAAGGTTTGCTGCTGCAAGGAATAATAGCAATAGTATAGAAAGACAATCTGACCCGCTAGGTGATATCGAACGCTTACGTAATTTAAGCAGTATGGGCAGAATTAGCTATGCTAGAAAAATTTCATCCCCTACACTAGTCGCTAGTGCCAATACAAATAATTCAAACAGCACTACTTCATCAGATGCATCAAACTTAAGGCGCCGAAGAGGACAAAGCAACACAGTTGACACTCCTGCAAATAGTAATCAAGACACAGCTTTAATCGAGAATAACAGCATCCAAAAATTAACACCAAAATGGCAACCAACAACACAGAATAGGACGGTTGAATTTAGGCAAGAGGCAAGCCGAAAAAGTTTAGTGCAGGTTAACTATGAACCAGAAGAATCACAAATTCTTGATGAGCGCGCACCACAATACTTAGTCGTTGGCTCAACTACAAACGCCACACTTATAACACCATTATTACTTGCTGGTGATAAGCCTAATAAAAACCTCCGTTTCATCGCACAACTTACACAACCAATTAAAAGTAATACTGGCGCCACTGCAATACCTGCTGGTACCCAGATGGCTATCACTGTAAATGGTATCGATGGCGGATTCGGCTTAGATGCTGAAGTCGTCGGTATTCTCAAAGATGGTACTGAGTACCCTATATTACCAGGAACTATTACTGCACTTGCTAAAGGTGGGAATCCATTAATTGCGCGACCATACAAAGGCAAGGGTGGAGAGATTGCTGGATATGATGCAACACTTGGTGCTATCGCAGGTCTTGCAAAAATAGGGGAGGTTATAAATAGACCTGACCAATCTACAACCCAAACACTGCCTTTAGGTGGCACTGTCACTTCAACTTTTGGAAACCAACGTAATATTACTGGCGCATTTCTTGAAGGCGCCTTTGGCTCATTAACTTCAACTGTTGGCGCGCGCACTCGAACCGCAACAACCGAAATTATAAATAGACCAAACGTATGGTATGTACCTGCCAATACACAAATTACCTTACGTATAAACCGCTCAGTTCAATTATAATGTGCCAAAAATGAAGAATAAATTATTAATACCTTTATTACTATCACTAAATACATCTATATTTTTACCGTCAGCATCCAATGCTAGCATTGTTCGCTCGGTCGAGGCTTCACAAGTATCAGGTAAAAATGCTACAGGAAAAACAATTAAAGTATGGGCAGGACACGGCGTATCAATATCTTTTTATAGCAGTGGTGAGATTATTCAAAAAATATGGTTCGATGACCCGTCCCAATTTATTGTTGATGTCGATGGCTGCCTTGAAGGCATGAACAACTGTTCTGGTGAAAATGTAGGCGCCGGTTTAATTCATATACGTCGAATTAATCAAGTTAATATCCCAGGTTTACCAAAAGCTTCATACGGTTCACATCTCACTGTTATTACTGTTTCAAGTACTGGCGATAAGAAAGTTTACCATTTCAATGTTGTGCCAGGTAACGGCAGACCAGAATATAGCCAATTTGAAATTATATCTTCTACTTCTGCTACACCAAATCGAGCAGCGCAACAAACTGCTGACTATACGGCTTTAAGCGACAGTCGATTTATTAGTAAAGGAATGAAAATTGCATTAACTAACCAATGGCTAGCGGCTAATGGGCAATTATGGCAAAGACTAAATCAAGTGGTTACAGCACGCGCACAAGGCATAGATTTAACATTAGCTGCTTCAAATGCTGGTGTTTCAATGCAGCTAATAGAAAAACTTATGCAAATGGGTGGTAAAAGATATCTACAAATACCACCGAGGTTTAATACACCATCCACCCCCAATAACAACCAAAATCCTACAACTGAAACAGAAAATGTAGTTTATGAAAAAATTAAACGGAGGTAAGTATGAATCAAGACAATAACTGGTATTTTTATGAACCCAATAATCAAACAAAACTTAAACCAATTCCTCAATTTAAAACGGCACCACAAGATAATCAAAAAAATGAAGTGCTTAACGTTATTCATATTGCGAATAACGCACTCGCTACAAACAGTGGAGGTGATATTAATGTAGTAAAAGTCAACGATAATATAGTAGCAATAGTACCCTTTATTGATACTAAAGACTTAGCTACAGCACCTACGCCCAACGCTCCAACCAAAAGAGATATCTGGAGGCAACAGAAAATGAACGTATACCGTTATCTAATTTTTTCTGGTTTACTAATTAGTCTCGCAATACATAGCATGATTCGCTACGGCAGCGGGTATAACATTAGTAACTTACTAATTCAAAAAGCTAATGCTGAAAATATCAAAAGCCAAGTTCCCTCGGTAGCTGCCAACACAAGTCAAGCTCCCACACCTGACTGGAGTAGAATTAAATTTAATAATATGAAGTTCTCTGAAGGTGGCAGCGTTGAATTTCCAAATATTAAAAATCCTGGCATGAAAGAAAAACGAGTTTGGTCTGCAGGTCAGTCACTCGGAGATGTAATGGAACTAGGCGACTTTCAAGACACCGAATTCAAGATAGAAAATCTTAATCTTGATAACATAAGTAAAATTACTGGTGTTAATCTCGATAATTACAACCTTAGTGATTTACAATTGCTCGACTGGCAATCACTACCTGAACTAGTCACAGCAATCCCAGAATTATCAAACTTATCGCCTGATGCTGTACCTCCTATCGCTGATTTTTTAAATAAATTATCAATTCCTAGTGTCGGCAGCACAATTGGAGAATTGGTACAAAACAATCCTGAACTTAAAGACATTGAATTAGGCGAATACATTGATTTAAATCAGTACAAAATCACTTCAATACCAGGAATTGATAAAACGCAGCTTAATCAGTTTGCAAATTGGCAAAATACTACTATAGCCAAAGTACCGGGACTATCAGAAGTACCATTTAACCAATTCCCTGGTATACCTGTACCCGATATGGCTTTAGTTGGCAAAGTTGATATCGTACTTAGAGAAGTAGAAAACGGACGCTGGAAATCTATATCAGGGTCGTACCAAGAAGGGTTTAACGTACCGTGCTATAACAAACAATGCGCTCATATAGAAGTTGCTGGAAGTGATAATTTAACTGGCGCCGCATGGATGAGCGGCAAATACCAACAAGTAAAAGGTGGCTTTGGTATTTTAGGTGCCCTTAACGGTGGTAAAGAACCTACTGGGCGCCATCCTTTTGGTAAAGCATTCAAGCAAGTTTTGTGGGAGCCGAACGAAGCTCGCGGTTCAATTACAAGCAATATGTACTTCCGCATTTGCAAGCGTGGCGGGTTTATCGATTTAGGATGCTCACCATACTTCATTGGTCCTGTGCCATTTTTTGAATACAGAGAAAAAGACCCAATTATTCTAGGCACGCCGCTCACTGTACCCAAAAAAGCAGTACAAGTTCAACCATAAAACCGCGTATGTAACTTTAATTTTTAAATACTGCCTAATCAAGCTTCCCTTCAACCACCACAAAAGAAGAAGTTGAACTAAACCCGTAACCGCTCTCTAGCCAACCACTCAGACAGTGGATAGTTCGCTTCTTCTATTTCTTATGCTTATTAATAATTATGAATCTAAAATACAACGTATTACTTGCACAAACCGCTAAAGTCACTACTACTGCAAAACCCACACAATATTTTGATTTTGATAAGTATACAAAGCCATTCATGACTCCTCAATATCTAACAATAGCAATAGCTATTGGAGCTTTAGTCATACTTAGCAAACTGAGTGGCGGTAGTAATAAAAATAAAATTGCTTCTGGTTATTGGGGTGGAGCAAAAGAAATAGCTGCTGCAAAGAAAAAAGGTATCAAACAAATATTAGACCCCAAATGTGACAGCGCTGCTCTATATATTGGTAAACACAAATACAAAAATCAAAAATTACCCAAAGGTAGTGGAGGTACGCCCATATACATACCCGATGTACAACGCGGTACTGCAGTAATCGGCGCCCCTGGTAGTGGTAAATCTTTCAGTGCTATCGACCCAATGCTGTACTCCGCCATTGAACAAGGTCATGGTATCGTCTTATACGACTTCAAATACCCATCACAATCACGTATTGCAGCATACGCAAAAAGACATGGGTATAGTGTCCATATATTCGCACCCGGATTTCCAGAATCTGAAGTTTGTAACCCTATTGATTTTTTACGTGATAGCAGCGATGCCGAAACCGCGCGTCAACTCGCCGCGGTAATCAATAAAAACTTTCGTATGCTCGGTGGTGGTAACGAAGATGCATTCTTTGGTCCTGCGGGTGACCAGTTGACCCAAGCCATACTAATGTTGACCAAGGAAATTCAAGAATTTCCCGACATCATGACCGCTGCCGCACTCCTTAGTAGTGAAAAAATGGTGGAACGATTGATGGCGGCATCACTCAATCCTTGGGTCAAAATTGCATTCGGTCAATTATTTAGTTCTGCTGGTTCGGAAAAAACGGTATCAGGTATCGCTGGTACCGCATCACTTATGTTTACCAGGTTTATGGCAGCAAACACTCTTGGTTGTTTCGTTGGTAAAACTACGTTACCCCTCAGCGTTGGTCGTAAACAAATGGTTGTGTTTGGTCTTGACCGAGAACGACGCGATGCCGTATCGCCATTGATGTGCAGCATCTTACACATGACTGTCGCTCGAAGCATCGCCAAAAAACGTAAAGACTCTGGTCCACTCGTCGTATCATTAGACGAATTACCCTCAATATTCTTACCTGATTTATTTAAGTGGCTGAATGAATCACGTTCTGAGGGTTTTTGTGGCTTATTGGGATGGCAGAACATGGGGCAGTTAGAAAAGATATACGGTAAAGAAATATCAAAGGCAATACTTGGCGCCTGCGGTACAAAGTTTGTATTTAATCCTGGTGAAGAAGAATCAGCACGGTTGTTTAGTGCTTACCTCGGTGATGAGGAAATCAAGCATATTCAAAAATCAAAAAGTAATAGTTCAGGCAAGACCAGTACATCTACTACACCGCAAGAAAAAACGCGCAAAATGTTTGAAGCCGCTCAATTCCTCAAACTTCCACCCGGTAAATGTGTATTATTTAATCCTGCATACGCCAACCAAAAAGAAGGTTCAGTGCCTATCCAAAAAACAATCAAGGTACCAAAGGCAATAATCGACGAGAAGGATGAAAATGATAAGGAATGGGATAAGTTAACCAAAGAATTAGCGCGTACTTCTACACAAAGAAGACCATCAAGAGAAGATTTAGATGCGCGTGTTAAAGTTGTAGATGAGAAATTCCCTATACCACAACAACCTGTACAAGCAGGTAATGCTCCATTACCAGTTGATGCATATGAAGGGTTCTTTTAATCAGTAGCTATATGATATCAAATAAACTACAAACACAAATTAATAAATATAAGAAATTACCTCGATGGAGTAGTAAATTTCCTCCATATATTGAGCAACATTTCTTTGATTCAATTATTGTTTACCACAAAGATAGAAATCATCTTGATAAAACATACTGCGACATGCTACCCATCAATGGTGCCAAACCTAAATTGATAGTAGTTAAATTTGATAACCAAATAGTATTTGCTTCACTGAATGGCTCTATTTTAATCGACAGACTACCACTAGCACAATAAAATCATGTTTAACCAAAAAGATAATCGACTCGACCAATCCTACCTTGAAACACAGGAACATGCAGCAAGAACATCTGCTGAATTTGCAAAATTGTTATGGGAGTTACTTAAAGCACTAAACGAAAAATGGAAAGAACATCAAGAAAATAGAAAAGTCGCTGTAAAGGTTGATGAAGAAACATATAATTTAGTTGAAGACCCAAACACACCTGGCGCCTACAAATGGGAAAAGGTTGACCTAAATAAAGAGTCAAAAGAAGGTACAAAAACTCAGATAGCGACAGACGTAGAAATATCCGAATTTGATTCTAAAGAGTCAAATACAGAACCAATACAATATAATGCAGAAATAGAAAATTCTTTTACAAAATATCAAGCACAAATCCTAGCAACTAGATTAGTAAGCCTTTTACCAGAGAGCAATAGAGATTACGACGATTATAGTTCTATAAACCTACCTCCAGCAATTCAAATAACAGCTACAAAAGAAAATGGTGAAACTAAAGTGCTTTACGAACAGACAGAAGATGGTGAAGTCATAAAAAATGCTTTTACCGAAGAACTTAGCCAAGAAGAAATTCTTGATGCTGCATACGAACCTTTAAGCAAGTTGCTGCCCTCTGAATCCCCCTTATTACTACCTCCAAGCGGCAATATTGAAGCTGAAGCGCAAGCAAAAGCAGCTAATAACATAGATGCATCTGCTTCAGATATGTTATCTCAAATTATAGATGAATCCTCAATTGAAAATTCTAACAATCAAAATACATTAGAAATTAAGCGGAACAATGAATTAATTAATTCTGACAATGAATCAGATGAATTTGATGTCCCAAATAATGAAAATTTGACCAGAAGTCCAATTCCACAATACGACGCCGACGGATTAATTCTTGAAAATGATGTTGATGAATCTAAAGATTTAAGTAAAAAGCAAAAAAATGGTGATTTTGATATTGATGAATTTACCGAGGTTAATCAACCACCCAAAACAATTAAAAAAAATGAAAATAATCAGCTACCACAGCAAAATGAAGACATTCTTTTTATAGACGAAACTCAAACCGAAATTAAGCCAAATTCCTTACCTGATAATGATGAAATTGACGAGTTCTACAATTTAGAAGCAACCGTTAAAACTGAAAATAGTTTATTCAATGAATCACAACCAAAAAATATTAATAATCCAGACGAAGTAGTTAAAACATCATCGCTTGATAGTCAAGAATCAAATGTTGATGATGTTGAACCAGTTTTTAATGAATCTGAATTAAACGAATCTTCTACTCAACAAACAACTGAATCTAACGGCGCCACTTTTATAGCTGGAACAACAGCTACCCAAGTAAGTATCAATAGTAAGTATACTCCAACACCACCTACAAATTATATTGACTCAGAACATTCAACACTTGCCACCAAAAAGCAAAATACTGAGGTGATAGATGAAGCAACTACACTCACCGTCAAAAAGCCAAACGATGAACTACAAGAAGAGAAAACACGACAAACTGCGAAAAAATTACCTACTCCAGAGCAAGAAGAATCCGAACCAGCCGCTAATTATACATACAAAGAAATTGCTTCAAATCCTGAAGTTGAACCACGCACGCAACAATGGGCAAAGCAATCAACTATTCCGGTATATGAAATTAAGCATAGAGGCGAAAAAGCAAAAGTCGAATTTGAAAATAACAAAAGTATTGCTTCATCTGCTACTGAAATGCTTAAAAAGTATGGCACAATTGAAACCGATGGCAGTCGAATTTACCGCAGTGATGCTTTTGCCATTCGCAAAAAAGATAATGTAGTCAGTATCCACCGTCGCGGTGATGAAGCTAAAGGGTTTAAAGAAGCACTTATCGAATTTACATTAGATGATAAAAATAAACCAATTATCAAGAAGGATAACCTATTAAACAATTTAAGTCGTCAAACTACTACAAATCGTCTATCTCCTGTTGAGAAACAAGAATTTTTAATTGTTGCCGAACAACTTAAAGAAGGTAAGGGTTTGCCAGACTTACAGTCGGCTGATATCCGAGAAATGGGTAACACGCTCGGTAGTTTGGCACCAGCTGGGACACTACGAACACTTAAAGCCTTTAAAGAAACAGAAGTTCTGGGGATACTCAATAGCACATTAAACCAAGCGAAACGTGACGAGTTGAATATGGGCGATTTTAATATTAAGCGCGAACGCGACCCAGAAAATGAAAACCGCGTATCGCTTGTACTTACAAAAGACAACAACGACGGCAGAGGGTCACAAAAGTTAGTGCAATTTGATTTAGAAAAAACAGAAAATGGTGTTGAAAGTAAAGTCGCTGCCATGAATATTTCCGATTACGATATATCTCAAATAAAAGAATTAGCTAAAAATTCTAACAATCAAGATTTTAGCGCAAACTTTTATAATAACAACGAAACGCAAAATTCAAAACTGACAACAGAATATGATAATAGAAATGTTGGTGCAATTCCTATTGAAGTTCATCCGTGGATAAAGCAGGAGTGGGTGCAAATGGTTGATGAATTAAAAGAAGAACCACCCCATACTTTGGAAATTCTAGATGGAGTGGAGGAGATAAAAGAAAAACTAAGCCAGAACAAAGGTAAAGCTTCAATTCCTGACCAATGCGAAATGTACGACAAAATCGTCACGCACAAAGTCGCAATGGCACAGCAAGTAGATGACCCAAATGGCACAGTTGCGCTAATAAACAAAAGCGAAATTATAAATGATTTAAAGGGATTACGACTAGAAGCAATTAATCAAAATTTTACACCTGTTGAAAATTTGACTGAAAAACAAAAAGCTGTACAGCAACAAGCACATACAGCACCTCGTCCTACACAACGACCAAAGCAACCACAAGGCGTTGAACTATAGTTATTTACTTGACAACGAACAATCGCAAGGCGCCAAGCAAGTTAGAATAATTATCAGTCCAAGCTTTAACATCATTGCCAACTACCACCTCATTCCAGCCGTAAAAGTATTTGTTCAAAGCGGACTGTGTGCCTACTACCAACCACTTGGCTTGTGCCTCTCCAAGACGCGCGCTCTCTGGTGTGGGATTATAATCTTTCTTTAAAGTAACTTTTCCTAATCCGTGTACTGTAGCAGCAACAGCCTGAGACAAGTCGAAATATCTATTACTGATATGAACCAGTATTACTCCACCAGGCGCCATCCGACTCTGGTATATCTCAAATGCTTCTTTGGTTAACAAATGTGTTGGTATAGCATCACTGCTGAATGCGTCTAGTACTAACAAGTCATATTTTTGGTTGCTACGTGCGAGGGACAGTCTAGCATCACCTTCAATAATATTTACCTTGGCAGGCGACTTATTTATGTACGTAAAATAATTATTATCAGTGGCAACCTTGACTACTAATGGGTCTATTTCATAGAAATCAAGTGCATCATCACCCGAAGTGTACATAGCACTAATACCTGCACCCATACCTACCATTCCTACTTTAACAGGACGGTTATAGCTATCGCTTATCTTTTCTACTAATTCTTTAACCGCAGTGTAGTATGCAAGTCCTGGCGCCTTTAGCCCAAATGGTGGATTATCTAATATACTGTCTGATTGAAATCCATGCATCGTTATTCCATGCAGCATTACCCTTGACCCACCATTAGTATCAGACCTAATCACTTGTAAATTGCCAAAATATGACCTATCAGCAAACAAAGAATTACCAAATGGTTTAAACACAAACAATAGACCGAAAATTGATGATATTACAAAAATCTGTTGAAATTTGGTTGAATCCAGTTTCAATATTGCAACTGTAAATAAAATTAATGGTACTAACACCCCAGAAATATTTTTAAAATTTAAACTAAAGTACCAACCTCCCCCGAACAAAATATATCCAATTGCCGCACTTGCCAAAATAATAATATAAACTGTATTCCTATCCCAAAAAGTCGGTTTTATATTGTATTGCTTCAACATAAATCCACTATCTAGCAAAAACTTACTGCGCCAATCATGTGTAGTAACATTAATCTGATTCACAGGGTTAATCAATAAACACAAGACTAAACACATAGCATACTCTATAGTAAATTTATATGCTGTCGGCGCCACAAGTGCGTTGATTAATCCTCCTGTAACGCCGCCAAGGGCAGTACATAAATAAAACTGAGTAAGGTACGCAACGCCTGGACGAAACTGATATAAATAGTTATGAATACTCAATGATATTTGATAAAATAAAACTGCTGACAATATAAATTTGATTTGCGGTGGTATTGGAAAATAAGGATTAAAACCTAAAAAAACAATTGCAATTAATACATATTTATATGGGCTTGCAAGAAATGTTGGTTTATTCAATAATTTAAAGCCACGTATGTATGACAGTAAATATAAACCTAGTGGTAATACCCAAAGTAAAGGAAACGAGCCTATATCTTGAGTAATATAGGAAGTAAGCGATAACGATAAACTAACAGGTAGTGCTGCAATAAATATCCAACGTAATCTATCTGAAATAGTTGGAGCTATTACTGAAAAATCATCACCGTAATCACTAATATTAAATTTTATACCCCAATTCTCGCTCTTTAAAGTAGAAAAAATAACAGTTATAATTCCAGAAAGTAAAATTAAATAAGCATTGCGCCAAGACTCATATTGTATATCTAAATCTAATCGAGGCTCAATTAATAACGGATAAACCAATATGCCTAAAAAACTGCCAAAGTTAGAAGCTGCATACAGTAAATAGGGATTACTACCAGGCATCACTCTTCCATACCAATACTGCAAAAGTGGCGCCACAGTACATAAGAATAATGAAGGCAACCCTATATTCGCCAGTAAGTATCTTAAAACCCAAATCACTGGCTCACCTGGAGGTAGACTAACATCTACTTTTAATTGCAATGGTAGGATAAAAGCTACCCCAAGGGTAAGTAGAAAATATATGTATCGACCCCAACTTATACGTGATAACATAGTTGATACGCAATACCCACTTAAAAGTAGGAATTGAAAAAACAAGTTTACGCTTATCCAAACGTTGGGCGAACCCCCAAGCGCAGGTAGAATTATTTTAGCTACCAGCAATTGTATAGAAAACAACAAAAATGCCGATACAAAAAGTGTAGTAACGTATATGAAATTTAGCATAGCTCCATTTATCGGACGTATATATATATTGCTTTGCGCGATTGTCGCGACAATTATTTCAGTATTGATTATTTATCAATGCTATAACAGTAAATTGTTTAGCGATTCACCGTTATTAAAATTAATTATACCAATCATAATAATAACTGGTTTATACGGCTTAATTCTACCTACCCAAGTCCCACATAAAATAGGAATCACCCCCGACCCTATCACGCAAAAATATCTAGATGTAACTACAAAGAAAAAATTAAAATACAGAATTGCACCCAACGACAAAATTGAAGTATATGAAATCCCAAGACTAATCTGGCGCCAAAAAGTTATTTACATAGGAATAGCACTTTTAACAATAGACCAATGTAATTTAGCAAACATTATCACAAACACTCTTGAATCTCAATCAGTAAATATACTTAGACAAGAGTTGTCTTTCTGGCAGGGTGTGGCAAGTGTAACTACGAATAGCTTTCAATTATGGAAACCATTCACAAAATGGTATATACAATATCTATCAAAGTTTGTAGATAGTATTGATTATTCGTTTGAAAGTAACATATTTAATTCTTATATTATAAATAAAATTAAAAACAGAGAGCTTGATGTTTTTGAAGATTATGTTCGTCCTAAGAATAAGAGCATTGCTACTCTATGCGCTAGGCAATTAGATAAAAGTTGTGCTTATATGTGGACAGCAGCCTATGCTTTACTTACAGATACCGAATTATCAGTCAAAGAAAAACAATTACCCAAATATCAGGATGTCTGTCAATTAGCAAACCTAAGTATAATAGAAGATTTATCACCCCAAAAAGTGATTAACGGCTTAAATGAAAGGTTAAATTCTAATTTGAGTAATACTGAATTAATTCAATTAGATAAAGACCAAAGCGAGCAGATTTGTAGTCACATTGTGAAAAATTGTCCGCTTGTAGAAGTAGTTGAAGTAACAAAAGTAAAACTACAATGGGTCACACAAATACCAAGTTTTATCATAATTTGCAGAAAACGAAAAAGTATTGTGGATTTAAACGAACACACAAAACTTATTGAAAAACAATTACAATCAGTAGCAAATAATTTAGATGGCGATTGGACAATTTTAGTAGTATACAAATAAATTTACTTCAGTTAAAACACATAGCGACGCATGGAGTATGAAACAATCATATTTCATACACATGAGCTTAACTAAAGAACTAAAGAACCCAAAATCACCCATTAGCAAATGGTTTGCCAGCAAATACCATAAAGGAATAGCAAATATTATTTACCAGCATAATAAAATAATGTCACAAGCATCTATCATAACACCAATAGATGGTACAAACTTTCCCTTAGTTGGCAATGCAGTCACCTACGCTTTTCGGAAATTTATTGCCTCAAAACAAAACAACCAGTCTTGGCTAAATAATACATTAGCTGGAAATGTCCTCTCTCGTACTAATTTGACCAACCTCAGCAAAATCTGTTATGAAGTTAGCAAATTACCCGAAGAGGAAGCATTCAAAATGCTCTTACTCGGCGCCTTTGAAACGTACTACAGAAACTACAAAACCGACATAATCATTCAGCCCTTTCTTAATGGTGCAGGTTATAAACTTGGTGTATCAACCGATTATATTTCCCAGTGGCGCCCTAGTATCGATGATGTTTCAAATATCAGCGCTACATTACCAACTATATGGTGTGCGATTGAGCATTTAGTAAGCATCGAGAAACCTGTAATCTCAAACGCTACATTCAGCTTGAGTAACACACTACACGCCGACTGCCAAATGATAATGGATAGCTCAATTGTTGATATTCGTACAAGCGCTAAAAAACAACCTTTTACACTTGAAAACTTCTACCAACAACTATCATACTTACTTTTTGACAGTAATAACGAGTATAAAATTGAGCAACTAATTTGGGTATATACTCGCCAAAAAACAACCTTCTCTTACAGAGTTGAGGAGTTATTCAAAAATATCAACGCAACGCGCGCTGAATTCAAAGAAATGATTCTTCAAAACTATCACCGAAGCAGGATTAAAAAACTTGTTTCTTCCGCTAAACAGTAAACCGAATTTACTTATTGTTGGTGTGGCTCTTGCGAGCCACTCCTATACTAAAACAATAAATAAAATGTTCAATACATGCATCTATAATGTGTCTTAGAGTACATTTAATATCAACAGCTTTTAGTAATGTAATATTAGTGTATTCGTTAAGCTCTCACGAATGTAAGTTATGAGTAAGGTTAAGAATAAACCAATTTTTAAAGTAGGGAAGGTGTTCGGAGATTTTATTGTAATTGAAGAACCGAGCGAGGAAGATGCTCATGTAAAATGTATATGTAGAAATGATTTTAAAATAATTGATATTGAGAAAAACAAATTAGTAATTGACACTAATTTGAATAAAAGTAGTAATATTCGGCGCAAGGCAGATGTTCCTGAAGTTGGAAAAAAAATAAACAAGTTAACAGTAATCAGCGACGAAATAATACGCGACCATAATAGTGAAATATTGATTAAAGTAAGATGTGATTGTGGGAATGAAAAATATGTCAGAAGTCGTAATTTAACGAGCAGAAGCACGACAAGCTGTGGTTGTGTTCAAAAAGCGCGCGTTAAGGAGATTAAAGTAACTCATGGGTTATATAAATCTAAAGAATATAAGACATGGCAACGTATCAAAAATATTTGTTTTAATGGTAATAATGCAAAAAATAAAGATGAAAGTATGACAATGTATCCAGAGTGGGTTAATTGTTTTCAAAGTTTTTATGACCATATGGGTTCTTGTCCAGAAAACTGTATAATTGCACGAATTGACTCATCAAAAGGGTTTTTTCCAAACAATTGCTGTTGGGTAACACGAGAAGAATTTAAAAAAATGAATAGCTTGATTAAATGCGGCATAAATCCTAAAATTTTAGTCCAGCCACAAACACAAAAAACTATACTAAAGTCAAAAAATAAAATTTCAAAAAGCGCAATAGCCGCTATTCGTAAGGAGCATGGTAAAGGAGAATCAAACATTTCTGTGCTTTCCCAAAAGTACGGAATTACACCAAGCGAAATAGTCAATATTTTAATTTATGAATAATACAATCACTTCAATACAATAACTTATGCTTATGCATGTACGTAATGTGGAATACATGTTACGCATTATGCTGCTAGACTTGGCTAGCAGCTTTTTATTTTTCTATAAATCAAGCCCGTTATCGATTTGCGGTGATACCTGCTGAGTATTTTTAGAGCGATAAGGACTATCAGGTACACTGGGGTTAGTTCCTAGTCGTAACTCTTCTGCGAGTGTCACACCATCGTTGTCTTGGTCTGAATTGGCAAAATAGCTAACTAAATAATCAGGCAAATGCGTCTCTATTGCCGAAAAAACCTTCGCATAATATTCGGGAGTGGCTTCAATTGAATCAAGGTATTTGAGCAAATCATCTATATCCTCTGTTTGTAGGTTGTCTACATTTTTTTCATCAATACCAGCATCAGCAATACTTTCCAAATAAAATGCTTTATCTTCAGGCACCAACACTTGTTTCAAAGATTCGCGCACACGAACTACCTGCTCAGAATCAAACTTATTTTCTGTATTCATAATTTTTTCGAGATTTAAACCACTTTATATTTGTACATAAATCATAGATACATACTAGATAAATTGACATTCAATATAATAACTAATACGACGTATCACTAAAATGTTAACATATATGGTTAATTGCTATGCAAACAAATTTGCACTTTCCCAGTTGGCTAAAATCCTCACACGCAGTATATAGCAAATCATTAGGTGTCATGTTAGTCAAAGCTATTATCGGAAAAAAGTTAATAGCTCAGATAGGCACAGCGACCAAAGAAATTGAAGATTGGCATAAACTGATTAAAAGCGGTGACTTAATGCAAATCGAAACGGCGCCGATAACTAATAAAGTAAAGTATGGTTTTTTTGAAGCGTTTTTAAACAGATACAATTTGCTGTTACACGCATCAAAAATTAATAGTCAAAATGGTGTATTTGAACCAATACCTAATGACATTAATCCTATCATCAAAAATGCGCTTATTCAAACAGGTATTACTAAACTTTATTCGCATCAAATTGATGCATGGAAGGCGTACACAGAAAGCAAGGATATTGCGTTACTAACACAAACAAGCAGTGGAAAATCTCTAGCTTTTTTAATTCCAGCACTGCATGAGTGTTTAAATAACAACTCAGTCTTGATTTTCTTCAATTTAAAAGGTCTAGCACTCGACCAATCACGAAAAATCAAGGATATTGTTAAACATATACCAGTGGAATATCGTCCAAAAATATTAAATATTAATGGCGATACTCCTCGTAAAGAAAGGTTGCAACAGTATGTAAACACGCCTACAATTATACTCGCGACTCCAGACGCTTGGAACCACGATTTAGAAGCAAGCAAAGGCAACAATTTTCAGTTAATTCAGACTTTATTAAACATTAAGTTGGTTGTTATAGATGAGATGCATCTTTACAACGGTACTTTCGGTGCCCATTTTTCGTGGTTAAATAAAAGAACACAGTTAAAGGTTGATATGCTAGGAGGTCAACCAGATTCAATTAAGTACATCTTTGCTTCCGCGACTATTGGTAATCCTAAACTGGTTGCATCTCTAATATCAAACCGTTCACAAGATAATTTAGCAGTTATTGAATCAAGCGGGGCTAAATCATTTGAAAAGCAATTTGTTTGTTTGAAAAATAGCAAAACATCTACTCAACATGCTGCTATATGTTTAGCAAAGCTAATTGAATTAGATGTCACAACAATTTGCTTTACTATTAGTAAAGCACAAAGTAAGGCTATTGCAGCAAAAATCCGTCAAATACTCATCAACAAAGGAAGGAACGATTTAGCAAATAAATGTTCTTGTTTTTATGGCAGCATGAAACCAGCACAACGCTCGAAAATAATCAACGGATTATTAAAAGGCAAAATCAAAGGTATAGTATCAACCAGCGCTCTAGAAGCAGGTGTTGATATTAGCGGAATTGAAGCGACCATCATCTGTAAATACCCAGGAACAATACTAAGTGCGCGGCAGCAAATGGGACGTGCGGGTAGGCATAAAGAAGGATTAATCGTATTTATTCCCTCATCTTATAGCGTAATTGATGGATATTATGCAGATAATCCTAATAAGTTGTTTACAGATAAAGCTGAAATTGTTAGCTTTAACCAAAACTACGAATCCATAATTACCAACCACCTCATTGCGGCAGCAATTGAAAGTAAACCTACAGTTGAGATAATTGAAAAATACTTCGGTATTGCTGGGCTAGAAATTATGCATAAACTGTTGAATGAAGAAAAACTTCTTCCATCATTCAATAACCGAATTCAAGCCAATTTAAATCTGGGTTACTACCACAGTAATATTAAAATGCGTGGTGATAGCAGCAATGTTCAGTACATTAATCAAGAAACTGGTGAGGAATTTGAGTCAAGCTCAACAAGTATCGCAATCCGCGAAGTGTATAAAGGCGCCATCTACCCAGCGCAAGACTTTGACGGACAGCCCGTAAAATACTGTGTAATAAGTCTCGACTTGGAAGAAGGAAAGTGCATACTGACACCAATCGATACTAATACAAACCTTTACACCGTATGCAAATCAGAATTAAAAATTAGTAAAATCAAGCAAGATAAGGATGAATCTAGAAATATAAAACTTGATGATACATCGTCATTGATTTTTAATCCTATTTGGGGACTAATTAAAGAATCAGTGAGCGGGTATGACTTGCACAATAAAGAAATTAGGTGGACTTGCAACCGCAAAAAATGCCGTAACCATCACAAAAAACTTCACGCCACATACAAAACATGTCCTGCCTGCGGAAACTTATTAAGAGATATCGAGGTGGACGAAGTGGTTGAACAAGTAATTTATCCAAATCCTATCACAGTCGAATACGAGGCGCCTGCAATCGAAGTATCAGTTTCAGGCAATGCTACGAACTATTTCAAAATTATTGTGTCAAATGCAAAAGAAACTATTAAAGAAAATATCCGCTTAGGTCATTGTGTCATGACCAAAGAAGTCGCTAATGTCTTTACATCTGAAGCGACACAACTCGTTGTACACACAATAGCACATCAAATTATGCTCGCATTACCTTCAGTAAAACACGAAACAAATAGCAAGGATATTGAATTCGGATTAACCAAAAATTCAAAGCCTATAATCGGGTATTTCTTCGATACAACTGCTGAAGGCACAGGCGCCTGCCAAACTCTTATAGCTTACTGGGACTTGATTGTTGAAAAAGCAAACCTACTTGTAAATAGTTGTGATTGCAAACACGGGTGTAACAAATGCACCATAATACATCAATGCCCAGATGATAACGAATACCTTTTTAAAGACTTAGGAGTAAAACTTTTGCATAATGCATAAATACTCAAATTACATTTACGATATTTTAAGGTCGTAAATTTAATATACGTTATGTCAATACAACTTAAAAATTTAATTGAGGGATTATCCGAAATCCCTCCACATTGGTTAATTGTGCCAGCACGTATGAAAATGGCTTTGGGGAAAAGCTGGCAAAGTCAACCCTACTTAGCTAATCAATTACAAGAATTACTGATTCGGCAAAATGGGATATTACGCATAGAAACAAAACATGGGTTACGGGATGCTGTACCAACAGGGTTTGGTTTGAAATGTGGCGCCAACAATAAAGAGTTCCTGCTAGCAATAGACTGTGACGGTATAGAAGCGTATCGGCGAGTTATTGAAATCAATGAAGGAAAGCAAAAAATATTAACTAAAGTTGATGACTTAGAAGTTAAGCAGCTAGCAGAGAGGTATCTTCCACCGACTGTATCATTCACAAGTGGAAGAAAAAATCGGCGCCAATACATCTATAAAACCGACCTGTCCATGCAGCACCAACTTAAATCGCGAGTCATCGATGCGGGTAACGGGAGTCATCTTGAGCTGCGTGGTACAAACTTAAACTCCATACTCCCTCCCTCCTTGCATCCAAGGGGTAAGCAATACAAATGGGTATTAGGGAGTCCAAGAATTATACCTGTGGAAGAGGCGCCGCAATGGGTTATAAATCTAATGAACTACAAACCACGAAAACACACTAAATCACAGTCTACATATCAATACAGTCAGATTGATGATACTCATGAAGGAACACCAGAAGAAATTAAAATTGCTTCCACCCTCCTAGACGTAATTCATCCCAGATATGCTGATGATTACATTCCCTGGATAAAAATAGGTATGGCATTAAAATCGGTTAGCGATAAGCTACTTCCAGATTGGGAAGAATGGAGCCAATTGTCAGATAAGTACGAATTTGGGTTATGTCCCTATAAATGGAGTACATTTAAAAACTTGAGATGCTCTATCCGCAGTTTGTATTATTTTGCTAATAATTCGTAGTTAGTCAATTCTATGAACTACGTTATACGTTCATACCAAAACAACAGGTATGAGCGTATGAACCAATATTTCAACAGCGATGCTCTCAAAAATAAGATACCCAAACATATTGGACAGATAATGCCTAACAATATTGATATTAGTGACATCAATTTTCAATTTAATACTGTAATGAAGCAGTTATCCTTTGGAATGTCAGTTGATAGCTTCATTGCAGAACATCCTATTAAAGAGTGGGTAGAATTTACTTCAACATACACTAATACGCAGGGTAATAAATACTACAACATTGATTTATCATACCAGTATAGTAATGAAGTGTACTTAATTGAAAATTATGATTTCATTATCATTAATAACAACAGCGTAACAGCTTTTGATTGGAGTACTTCTAAAGCTCAAGATACCAAATGGCTAGAAAATGCTTGGAAAACTAAACTAAGGTTATTTTTACTCCCAGAAAATTTTGCGATAAAATGCGAAAACATATCTTTGCTATACTTATTTCCTAATAGCAAAGAAACGTGCCAGATTTGGTATAGCCTGAAACAACATAAAGCAAATTTCAAAACAATTGGTTCCACAGTCAATTCTGCAATTTCTAAACCAGTTACAGAAAAAATACCAGTGATGGAAAATCAATATTACCACACAGCATGGTTAACCGAAACATCAGTCAAGGAAGATTTCGACGCAATACCAGAAATTCAACTATAACTATGACACAGACAGCAACACAATTATTACCAAAACCAACACACGCTGAACAAATTGATGCAGAAGGTTGGAGTATCAACATGTATGGTACGCGCGCAGCTACCATCACAAACCCAGAAGGAAGACGAATTACTACATATTTTGGGTTTGATTCAAAGACAAAAGCATTACAGTTTGAAGAATGGCTTCTCCAATATAAATATTGCGAAAAATGTAAAGTACGCAAATCTAAAAGACTCAATACACGTTGGGAAATTAAGGTTTGGAAATGTCCAGCTTGGTTATTAGAAGATTCAATAATTGCTGAAATCAAGAAAATTAACACAAGTATCAATCAATTTATGCTCTACATACAATTAAAAATAGGAGACAAAAATGGCGCGCAGTAAAAGCAAAAAGCACGAACAACAAACCTGGAATAGTTACACGTCATATATATTTGAACCACACCCTGATTGTATGGTAACTGTCTATGGTAGTACAAATTGTAAAACAATAGCTGTCCACGATGGTCAAGAAAAGTCAATCAGCTTAAAATTCTCGAAAAATACTGTTAGTTTATTGGAAAGTTACGTCCAAAAATTACAAAAAATGTTAATTGAAATAAAAGCTAACTAAATATAATGGTTGTCTACATGGCAACCGTTAGTTTTCAATTTTAATTACTTAATCGCTATGCGTAATCGAAGCGTAATTTAACAAAGCGAGTGCCTATACTATGGCTATTAAAAACGGCAAAGCTCCATCAAGCATTGAAACCTCTCAAACTGATATATCTAATACTACAGCAATTACAGGTAAACAACGCTCTGAAGAAGAAAGGAAAAAAGCAGCTAGTAAATATCTAGACCCTAAACACAACAAACCTATTAGCAGTGCGCCAATAACGCAAATCATAAATATACAAGACCCAGAAAAAGTGGGATTGTTTATTAAAGAAAGTGCGCTTAATCGTATCAACTGGAAAGGTGAGAAACCAACATATACACACACATTCTCTAGTGGGGAAGAAGAAACTGGTATATTACTTAAGTCGCCAAGATTAAATATTATACAAAAGAGTTACACTTTCCCTGAAGCACGAAAAGACTTAGACGATGGCACAACATCTGGTACTCTGTCCAACACCATACTTGAAACAAATGAAGGCAGAGAATTTTACAACGCAAACAAAGAAACGCATGTTCTAAGAAGGTTCTATTTCGGATTCGTGCTAGATGAAAACAACAATAACCTTCATGACATTCCTATTGCGATAACCATGAAAGGTGTACAGCTAGTAAGATTCGACATAGCATTAGAGTCCTTCTATTCGGACATGGATACAGCATTCGCCAATTTTTATGGTGAAGATAGGTGCCCCAAAGACGATGAATTTCATAGATTATGTGTATTTAACCCTACATTCGTCCCATCCCACGAACCTAAAACTGAACCAAAACCTTCAAAGCGTTCATGGGTAGCAATCATCGAAGATTATGAAGCACCAAAACAAGATGGTAGTAATTTCCTAGACTTCTTTTGTGAATGGAAGGAAAAAGAATATGCCACTCTTGTCGCAACAAACCCTGACCTCACTATGAGTATCGGCAAAGCGGCGCCTATTGTAGAAGAGCATAATCGACTTGTAATGGAAGGTAAAATCGACAGAAAATTACTACCACCCGCAGCTTTAGTAGAAGCTGACATCGAAGAACTCGACAACGCACCTCCCTACTAAAAATTAAGTTGTCAGTAATTGTGCTATCACCCAAACGCGATTACTGACAATAAAAATACACGACCCACATCAATAACATTACCACAAAATGAAAGTACAAATTAATCAAACAATACTCAGCGGCGCCATAGCATCCGCAATTTTGGCTATATCTAGCAAACCATGCACCCCAATTACAGGGTGTATTATTATTGAAGCATCTACAGAAAACAAATTAACTTTAAAGAGTACCGATGCGTCATTTAGCATTAACCAAATAATTGATGCTGATGTAATAGAAGCAGGCACTGTTGCAGTATTGGGTAAAAAGCTTAATGACACAATTAACACGCTAACTGGCGAACTTACGCTTTCTGCTGATGAACAACATCTAACAATCACATACGAAACTGGACTATGCCGACTAGCTATCAATGAGAATTTAGATGAATTTCCACAAATCGAAAGCTCGTGTGATGACATAGAACCAACAAGTGTATTTTTACTATCGTCGTTAAAATTACAAAAAGCCATCGCAAGCGTTCTATATAGTACAGCTAATGACCAAACCAAAATGTTACTTACTGGTGCTAACTTTAGCATTGCAGGTAATGAACTATACGCAACAGCAACAGATGGTCACAGACTAGCGCGCATCAAGTTATCTCTAGATAAAAACAAAGACAATGAAGATTATGACAAACAATTTAACTTCACGGTTTCAGCAAAAATACTTACATCAGTCCTAAAAGTTCTACAACGGGCGCCTGAAAATAACGATTGCGTAATTCATGTATTTGATAAAATCGTAGTGATGAATATGCCAGGAATTAAAATGGTATCTAGTTTATTGGATGGGCAATTTCCAGCTATTGAACGAATCATTCCTAACGAATTTATTTATAAATTTACGATTGAAAGGAAAGCTTTTTTAGCGACAATCAAACGAGTCGAAAACCTTGCTCACGAAAAAGATAAATCGGTGTTAATTGATTTTAATGCCAATAATTGTAATGCTATAGTATCTACCGAATCGTCCGATTACGGAGAAGCTTACGACTCAATTAGCATAAAACCAGAGGCAAAAACAACGGGTAATATAAACATTGGATTCAATATTGATTACCTGTATCAAGCAGTTAACTCTATTGATACCGATGAAATAGTTATCAATTGCAATAACGGTGTAGGTCCAGTCGTAATATCTCCTATTGGTGGTTTAATCGAACAAACCGCACTCGTGATGCCACTGCAAATTAGACGAGGTAACAATACAGAAACACCGGAAACCCCTGTAGAAACGTCTAGTACACAAAAACCTGTTGAAAAGGAGGTGTCTCCAAAGAAAAGCAACAAATCTCTTACAAAAACAATATCTACCAAAAGTAAAAGTACCACAGCCCGTAAATCAAAAGTTGCTGCCTAAATAATTATCCCCCCTTACTTAAAAGGGGGTATCAACACATTACACAATTCAAAATAGCATATGCACGAACCATTCCATCTCAAATACCGACCCCGAAACCTATCAGAAGTAATAGGGCAAGAAACCACAGTTACAACACTGCAAAACGCGGTTAACCAAAAGCGTATTGCACCGGTTTACCTATTCACTGGCGCTAAAGGAACGGGGAAGACATCGACTGCTAGAATTTTAGCCAAAATGATTAATTGTTCAGCAGAAAAAGTACCATGCAACAAATGTAATTCTTGTATAAGTATTAACAATGGTAATAACCTTGACGTAATAGAAATAGATGCAGCTTCAAATTCAGGTGTAGATGCCATGCGCGAGGTGATAGAACGCACTCAGTTTGCTCCTATTGGATTATGGAAAGTAATTATCATTGATGAATGTCATTCGTTATCCCACCAAGCATGGCAATCACTCTTGAAAACAACTGAAAGTCCGCTAAAGAATGTAACTTTTATATTCTGCACTACCGAAGAATCAAAAGTCCTATCCACAATTAAGTCACGCGCGCAAACATTTGAATTCAAACTTATTAGTGAAGATAAAATAGCATCAGCACTTGTAAGTATTGCAAACGAAGAACAATTTGATTTAGATATAAACACAGCAAAAGCAATAGCAACAGCAAAAAGTGGTCACATGCGCGACTCGCAAACTCTACTCGACCAACTATATACATTGGGTAAACCCATTACCAAAGATGTTATCGAAGAAGTTTGCGGTATAGTCAATGAATCAACTGCCTACAAAATACTCGTTTACCTTGGAACCGCAAATTATCAAATAGTCAAAATAATAGTTAGCAGCTTCATTGCGCGCGGCAAGAGTCCTCATAAAATCTTAACTGCGATAGTAGAAACCTGTATTAAATATATAACTCAGGCTGAACACCCCATCAAGCAGGTGTGGAACAACAAAGAGCTACAGCAAATTGTCACAACACTTACCAACAAAGAGCATCTCACCAAAGGTGAATTTTCAGATATTTGGGTACAAGCCATCTTAATGGAAATTGCGCGCGTTGAATTAAATGAAAGGTTTTTACCTATCTGTAGCCTTTGGAAATCAGAAAATGATGCCCTTGCCTGGGGTAAAGAACAGCTACCAAATCATGATATCGATGCTGCGTGGCAAAATCTGGAACGAATTAATGGTAAAAAGGCACCAGCCTGGATATATTATATAATTCGCGAACAAATAATAAATTTAGTGTAATTGCAGTCAATCAAGTAATATATACTTGATTGATTTTCATTTTTATTGCGAAAGCATACGCATATAAAATAAAAATTTGCAATAACACAATGAGTTATAATCCTAGAAACTTTGTCCATAGGGTCAAAAATGAATTAATTGTAGACGAAGATAAATTAAATATTTTTTGGAAATATCCTCGTAAAAAGAATCAGTGGAAACCCAGCAAGGAGATACCAGCATATGAAGGGTTAAGACGCATAGCAGTAGATATAGAGACTGCGGGACTCAACCCAGACAAAGACAGGATTCTTGCAATCGGCGCCTACAATGCACATAAGGATATTAAATATGCCGACATATTCATGGCGATAAATGAAAAACGATGTCTCAAACAGTTTGTAGAATTAATAGGAGATACAAAACCAGATGTTATACTAACATATAACGGCATGTCATTTGATTTGCCGTTTATCATTAAAAGGTGTCAAATACATAAAATCAATCATCCATTCAGGGTGAGTAACAAAAGTATATATATAGAGACTGCAAAACCATATGGACGAGATTCATTAACAATAAATCCTATTTATATACGTCCCAATATTGAACATGTTGATGTATATATATGTGTATTAAGATGGGATAATGCAAGGCGCCTTCTTAGCGATAGCAAGTCCCTTAAAAGTGTAGCAATTGAATTAGGGTTACGCCCTGGCGCACGTTTAACATTGGAGTACCAAGACATCATCAAGTGTTGGGAAGAAGGTGAAGGTAGTAATGGATGGGAACAAATTAAAGAGTATCTACGATATGACCTTGAAGATACTATACTAGTTAGCGACCACATAGTACCTACCTTTTACTATGAAAAATATATTGCTCCAAGTATGGGGTTGGGTGACTTAACCATCAAAGGTAATGGTACTAAATGGAGTGTAGGGCTGCAACTACAATACCCCAATAAAGTACCCAAGGCAGAACCTAAATATCAATTTAAAGGTGGCGCTACTTTTGCTTCTTCAGGTTTCTATCGAAAAAAAACAATTGCACTTGTTGATATTACAGGTATGCACCCCTGGATAATATGTACATACGGATTACACTCTAAATATGACGTAGACGAAATATCACTCGCAATGCTTGATTATTTTGGAGAAGAACGCGAACGGGTAAAGAGTATTACTGGATTAAGTAATAGACAAGATTCACTTAAAGGTATACGCAATTGCTACTATGGACTACTTGGTACTGGTAAACTTCCTTTCAATGATATGGTCGCCGCAGCATTGGTATGCGCGCATTCCAGAAAAATACTTCTTACCATGCTGCAAATCATGGAAGAAACAGGTGCCACTATCCTTGAATACGACACCGATGGTATCTATTTCATGCATGAAAACCCACCATATATACACCAATTATTAATGGAGAAATTGCCAGAGGGTATCAAAATCAAACTGGAAAAAGAGTCAAAGGCAATGTACATTCCTCCAAACGGATGCAAAAACTACCTGCTATGGACTAACGATGGCAAAATCATCAAGAAAGGTTCGTGGACTAGTCGCGCCAAATCTAAAATCGAAAACCAGCACCCAATTGATTACCTCACGCACTTCCTCCAAGGATACAACGCCGCAGAGCAATACCACCAAGAACTGATTGATACTATTCAATCAAGTAATTACCCTATCAAAAATCTCATCGTCAGGCGCCGCATTAAAGAAGGAGAAATCGAATTACTCAAAATCGGCAAACCTAAAGATGTCATTTCCTACTACGTCGGGACAAACGGTATTTGCACTGAAGGCAATTACTCCAAGTCCTATTATACCAATTTAATCAATACTAAACGTAGCGAATTATTACAAATTATAGCACCTGAGAAATTAAGGGGTGGAACCATTGTAGAACAACTAAGCCTATTTTCAACATGAAGGAGAATCAACTAAATAAAAAGCAAAAAGAGTGGTTGGAGGAGTTCCTAGAAACTCGGCCATATAATCATTATCGCGTATACACCACAACTGCTGGTACGCGCACAATTGAAATTGAATGGAGAGAAGAAGCAAGCGTTACCATTCTAGATGACCACACATATATTGCAACTAAAATCAAACATAAACTAGTGGTAGTGTTAAGGTTTAATGGGCACCCGATAAAAAGTGGTAAATATTCATTTGATATTACACCTCCGCAAAGGTATAGCGTTGAATATACTCTTGAAGGGCAACTAGCTCTAGATATCCCACAACATTACGAAATAAAGTTTCCTGAAAACCCTGTTACTGTTAAACATCGAATCAGGAAGCCAAAGAATAGAAATCGGTTTGAACGCTCTTTACCAGCACAGCAACATAAGCTTACTTTAGACAAAGGCTCACAAGCATTACAAAATTTAAACTATCAAGCAACAGGAGCAATTAAAAGCGAAGATGAACTGTTACAAACAAGAAAAATAGGTAACATTCGATTACCAGACAGCATTATGAAAATGCTTCAAGAAAAAAGTGCAACAGAAGAAGAATTAATGTATTGCTCCATATTATTCAATTCAGGCAATGTGGAAGCAGTTCTTAACTACATCAACCAAATCGAACAATTCAGAGAACAAATCAAGAAGACTGTATCTCGAAAATAATTAATATGCCAGTAGTTAAATCAATATAATTACTGGCATTACATTCAATTACATGAACAGCATAACCACTACCGACGATGAAAACTTATATACTATACGGCGATGATACTTTTAATATCAATCAACGTATTAAAAAAATCAAGCAGCTAATCGATGATGCATGGTCATTCAATTACTGTAAAATGCACGAAAGCACTACCCCAAAAGAGGTGATTAACGAATTACTCACGCCTCCCCTTGGTGGCGCCAACAAAATAGTTCATGTTGATAATGATTGCCTATTCAAAGATGCCGATAATACTAAAAAAGTGATTAAAGGTAAATTTGAGTTGATGCCAGCAGGCAATATACTTTTAATTACTACTACCAAAAAACCTGCGTTAAATACAGTAGTAGTAAAAGAATTACTCAAATATGGTGCAATGGAAGAATATGCACTAATCTCTGAATGGGATATTTCCAAAATAACCTCATATATCAAGAATGCTGCCACATCTAAAAGAGTAAATCTTAACGGTAAATGCATTGAGTATCTTGTTGATAATATCGGTGCCAATACTGAACTAATTGATTCGGAATTAAACAAAATCAATACGTTTGGCAAAAATATTACTCTTGAGCAATTGCAACAATTAGTAGGCAGCAACCATAGTAATTCGGTTGAATTGGCAAAATATTGCCTCAATGGTAATAGTGAAAAAGCATATACCAAATTAAATCAATTAAATGACCATCCGCTGCAAATAGTAGCAGCACTATACACCTGTTTCCGCACCTGGTTGGCAGTAAAGGCTGGCATCGATGAAGGGCTAAACAACACTGAAATTGCACTTTCTGGCGCCATAAACAATCCTAATCGTGTTTACTTCCTCCGCGAAGAAGTACGCAATTGTTCATTGTCACGATTAAGAAACATATTATCAATCCTTACCACCCTTGAGTATGAATTGAAAACAGGTAAAAACACACTACCAAATCGGATTATCGAAATCGCATCCTATGAGTAATAACTTTAGCAAGGTTATTGGTAATAAATTAGCAATTAGTTCGCTAAAAAATATTATCAATAAAGACAAATATGCACCTGCATACTTATTTAGTGGGGTATCGGGTATAGGCAAGTTTGAAGCAGCATTTATATTTGCTTGTTGCCTCGTAGCTTGTCATACAGAAATACTAATCATTGAAAACTTTGAAGGTGCCACGAGTATTAAAATCGAACAAATGCACGAGATGATAAGTTGGTGTGCCACTAAACCTATAATTGGTACAAGAAAGACAGTCATTATCGATGCCAAAGATGGTCTATCCGAAAAATGTAGCAATGCACTATTAAAAACACTAGAGGCGCCTCCCTCTGGAGTAACAATAATAGTGGTATCAAATAGTGAGATGCTACCGACCATCAATAGCAGATGTCACCACATACCATTTAACAGACTAACTTCGTCTGAAGTTAGCGAGGTGTTAAATAATCTAGGGCATACAAATGTAAACGGCGCCATAATTGATGCTGCACAGGGTAGCCCAGGTAAAGCACTACAAATCTTCAACGAGTGGGACAACATTTCAACTTTTGTAGAAGACTTATCCACCTTACCCAATTCAATAACACAAGCACTATCTATTAGTACCACTATTACCAAACTTGAATATCAGTCACAAGTAGTACTGCTACAAGTACTAACCTTAGTGTGGTGGAAGCAATACAATGTTGCGTTGCTGGGCAAGGCTACCACTGCGATGACTTGCCTAAAAGCAAAGCTAAACCCGCGCGCAGTATGGGATACCTTACTTACAACAAATCAATAAACATAACAATATCCGTATGGCTCGCAGGAGCCACGCTGATATTATTTTATTTTTCTTGTGCAAGATAAAAAATGAATCAATATAATTACTGATGTCACGCATATCAATTTGAGTTTTAGCTAGATAAAATATGCGTACTATTGAAATCGAATCAAATCTTAAAACTACTCCCAAACAACGTTGGGAAAATAATAAACAAGCGATAATAACACTTCATCAGTTGCGAGCGACTGGAAAACAGCCAACCCGAGAGCAATTAATAAAACTCGCATCATTTAACGGGTGGGGTAGTTTATCGCGCGTATTTAATCTGAACCCAACCGGATGGGAAGCAGTAGCACAACAGGAACTCAAGGAATTATTAGGTGAAAGGGAGTACAACAATGCAGCCGCCTTAACCCTAAATGCTTACTACACAGACCCAGCAATCATCCGCAGTATATGGGATGTAATAGTTAAAGCAGGATTCAAGAATGGTAGAGTTCTTGAACCGGCTTGCGGGACAGGTTTATTCTTCGGTGGAATGAAACCACACTACCTCAACAAATCGGAATTATTTGGAGTAGAAATCGACCCAACATCTGCGGCTATCGCACAATATTTATATCCCGACGCGGTTATACACAACTCACCATTCGAGAAAGTACAATTTCCTGATAATTATTTTGACCTTATAGTATCTAACGTACCTTTTGGCAGCTTAGGAATCAGCGACCCAAGCTATGACCACCTTGGACTCAAGATACATAACTACTTTCTTGCTAAATGTAGTGATTTAGTGCGGGTTGGGGGGTTGATAGGCATCATTACTTCGTCATACACACTTGATGCTCCAGGTAGTCAAAGATTCCGCGAGTGGTTAAGCAAAAAACTTAAGCTAATTACAGCTTTTAGGTTACCTAACACAGCATTCAAAGAAGTTGCAAATACAGAAGTCACAACCGATTTCCTGTTATTCCAAAAAGTTGAGGCGCCAACTGACAAAGAAGACCTACCCAGTATTCCAAACTGGATTTATAGCGACAAAGTTATAATTGAACCTCAAAATTGGCAAATTGACGGTAAAGGAGAACTATCAGAAGCGTACCTATCAAATTATTATCGCAAAGAATTTGATGGTAGAAAATTTGATTTGCAATACCAAAAGCTGATCGACGATAAACCAAACGATGAAAGGTTCGCACAATTTAAGGAGAAAATCTATACTGGTGCCCAACAATTAATTGGCGCCCCATCAGTAAACAAACTCTACGGTGACGGATTCGCGTTGCTCAGTGATGGTCGAGATGTTCTTGCTGCAATTGATGCCATCAAGATTGATAAATGTTATCAGCCTAGCAACTCCAAAGACAAAGTTATTGTAATTCCACCCGAATTACAAAATGTCAAAGACATGGCATTTTGCTTGCACGAAGGGAGGGTATACCAAAGGCAAGGTTCCAACCTCGTAAAAGTAAAAAATGTTGAAATCGAGCGCATCAAATCATTTTGGCGCCTGCGTGAAGCCACTATCGAATGTCTAAACGCACAATCAACTAATGATAATCTTGAGCCATATCAACAGCGACTCAAGCAAGAATATGAAAGCTTTATCTTTACATGGGGTAAAGTAAACGAAAAAAGAAATACTGATAAGCTTGACAGAGACCCAAATTACTACCTAATAAGAGGACTTGAAAAGCCTAAATCATCAACGCTTGCCGATATATTCCACAAGCGAGTATGCTCCTACAATGTAGCACCGACAAGTGCATCAAACATACACGATGCAATTTCAATATCTTTGACAAATACGGGCAAGTTTGATATTTCCTATGCTAGTAAGTTGCTAAACAAGTCAGAATCGGAAGTTATTCAACTACTTGAAGCTGAAACTCTTGCTTATTTTAATCCGGAAACTCAAAATTGGGAGCTAAAAGATGCATACCTTAGCGGTAATGTTGTTGAGAAGTTAACACTTGCCAATCAGCACTTGCTTGCTCGCAATGTTGAAGCGCTCAAAAGAACACTGCCATTACCTATGCTACCTCCAACATCAAGCAACATCAAGTTCGCTTGCATTGAAGCACTTGGCATAGAATGGGATACGCTTTCAAAGCACAAGCAAGAAACAATCCTCAAAAAGCATATCAACGCATCAATCGGCGCCGGTTGGATTGATAGTAAATACTACCAGCAATTCGCGCTTGAAGTATTGAAAATTTCAACAACAATAAGGAAAGTTGATACCGCTAACCTTTCCTGCTGGACTGTAAAAGGTTACTCACGCGACGTAATCGAGTATGGAACACAGCATCTCAATAGTTTAGAGATATTTCGTTATACCCTCAATCGGCAAGAACCGCGTGTATCTTTGTATGACGATGAGAAAAAGTTAGATATTAATGCTTCCAACAAAGCAACAGAAGCAGCACGCACTAAAGCTAATCTAATCAAGAAAGCTTTTGCTGATTGGATATGGTCAGATAAAACAAGAAGTATAGAACTATGCCTGCATTATAACCAACACGTAAATGTTTACGTTGACCGCCAGTACGACGGGTCGTATCTAACATTTCCAGGCATGAACCCAGCAATTAAGCTCAAGAAGCATCAAAGAAATGCAGTAGCCCGAATGATTCAAACTGGCGCCACCTTCCTTGGTCATCAAGTTGGGTTCGGCAAAACATATACGCTAATTGCAGCAATTATGGAATGTCGCCGTTTGAAACTAGTCAAGCGTCCCATACTTGTTGCACTAAACGGTACTGAGCAGCAAATATACGATGATTGGAAGAAGCTATACCCTACTGCTAACGTATTATTGCTGCCTAACTTGAATGCTGATAACCGTAAATACTTCTCTGCTGCACTTGCTAGCGCTGACTTTGATGGAGTAATACTAACGCACTCTCAGTATTTCTCACTCGCATTATCCAAAGAGTATCAGCTTGAATTCCTTGAAAAAGAAAAGTCAATATTAAAAGATTACCTGAACAGCGTTAAATCTGATGGTGACAAAGGCGCCGCAAAACAAATACAGCGAACGCTAAGGACAATCGAAAACCGTATATACAAAGTAACAAACTCTGAGCGCAAAGATAACCATATAGATTTTGAGGACTTGCGTATTGATTTGGTAGCAGTTGATGAAGTGCAAATGTTTAAGAATTTGTCTGTCATCACGAAGCTATTCAATATCAAAGGTATCCAAACTACCTACAGCCAACGCGCAACCGATAATTATATGAAGTTGCTGCACGTAATGAATAATGCCATCAAAGGCATAAAGAACACGGGCAGTAAAATATTTGCGGCAACAGGAACAGTTATCAATAATAGCTTGTGCGAGATATTCACGTGGATAAGAACATATGCACCCCAAGAATTAGAAAAGCTTAAAGCAAGCGCGTTCGATAAGTTCATGAGTTATTTCGGTGTAATATCGAGTGGTGCCGAGATTTCAGCAAGCGGTCAGTACAAAGTGATGACCCGCTTCAAGAGTTTCTGCAATTTGCAACCACTGCGCGCACTTTGTAAGCAATTCCTTGATATAGCTAATTCTCATACTCATCCAGAAATTGCAGATGAACTCCAAATCCCCGACGAGAAATATATTGATGTCGTAGTACCCCCATCTGAAGCACAACTTAAATTCTTAAGAGATGCAGCAGTCAAACGTGCCAAAGCTATCCAAGACCGTGAAGTTGACCCACGCGAAGACAACTTCTTGAAGCTAACTACTGACTTTAACCTTTGGGCTTTATCTGGTCGTCTTGGTGGAGAAATGAAAGAGGCACTTTGTAGTAAATTACATCAATGTGCATGGAACGTTTGGCAAATATGGAAAGCGAGTCAGTCCACAAAGCGCACACAGCTTATATTCTGTGATTATAGTACACCTAAGTGTGACAGGTATAACGTGTATGACTACATGAAATTACTGCTAAAGGCATTAGGCATTCCTGAATCGCAAATCGCTTTCATCCATGATTATGATGCTGAGGAAAGACCCAAACTATACAAGCTTATCGAACAAGGCAAAGTTCAAGTACTAATTGGTAGTACAAGTAAGCTAGGTACTGGGTGTAACGTACACAAGCGCGGTATTGTCGCAATGCACCACCTCGATGCTCCCTGGCGCCCAAGCGACCTAAAGCAAAGAGATGGAAGAGGAGTAAGGCAAGGTAACGGCGATTTACTTGGCGAAAAAGTCAAGGCAGTGCTTATATTCCGGTATATCACCGAGCAATTGGATGCTTTGCGCTGGCAGGTATTAGCAGTAAAACAGGAATTTATTGAGAAATTCTTCAACGGTGATGAAGATGAAATTGAAAACTGTGAAGAGGTTGTTTACTCTTATCACCAAGTTATGTCAATTGCAACTGGAAACCCATTATTGATTGAAGAAGCAAATCTACGCAACGAATTGAACATGTTGCTAATGCAGCTTTCTTCCCACGAGCAACAACAATTTTCGTTATCCTATGAACAAAGAAAATGGGAATTGTGGATACCAGAGCTACAAGACAAAATTGCGCGCGTCAAAGAAGATATCAACAATGTTGATAGTGTACCAGAAATATTTGAATACACTCAAATCGAGGATAATATCAATGCTGCTCGTAAACAGGCACTAAATGAACAACCCATATACTTTGTTCAATTAGGTAAATATCGCAATTTCGGTATATATGGATATTACAATACTTACAAAAAGGAGGTAGAAATTTCACTGCGTGGGTTAGCAGAATATGATTTCAATACTGTTATCAAAGGTGCGCGCGTACCGTTTCAAGTCAAGCACATACTCAATAGCATTGATGAATTAATAGCGTTAATACCCGATTATTTGAGTCAATTAAACGCTGAAATTAAAAGCGCTAACATTGAACTTTCTAGATGCAAGTCTCTCGTTGGCAAGCAGTTTGACGAAATGGATCGTATCTCAGAAATAAAGCAACGCTTGGGTGACATCGAAGCCATCCTGGAAGAACATGAAGGTGCTGTTTATGACATGTATTCTTCAGAAGATGAAATTAAGAGCGAATCTAGTAGTGATAACAATGAATCAGGCGACGATGATGAGTCGAAGGGTGTAAACAAATTCTGGACAATGCAAGATAGAAGTAGTGGCGCCACTACCCTCGAAAAAGAAGTAGTAGATATGCTACTAAATCAAACGCACGATAATGTTGATTGGCTTACAGAATTTATCAAAAATCAATCAAGCACCATTGCGATAACTATTAAAACAACTGACACAGCGACATCATCAACAATTGCACAAATCAATTCAAAACCTGCTGCCGTTAGTACTAAGCAGTTAAGTTTGTTTGAATTGTAATAAATTAATAACGAGGCATGATTAATAATCTTGCTTCATTATTTTTTCAATAATATTACTAAATCGATACGATTAACACAAATAATCATGTCATGAGCCAAGCAGTGTCGGAAACCATCGTCACTCTCGTGGGCGGGTTTCCCGACGCCCCAGAAGTAACGTTCCCGTTGGACTGGCGAACCCAAAAGGAGGAAAAATCAAATGCTAAATAAACTTAAATCAGTAATTTCTGAAATATTGAAAAATAGAAGCATCTTTTTTGAGTGCGGATACCACATGCATATAAATATAAACGAAAGTTTTGTTACATATAAAGGACGAGTAATTAAACATCATGATTTTAATTATTGGAAGGAGGCAAATACTATGCAGGAATTATATCAAAGATGCCTGCATATCGAATCATTAGGGTTAAAAGCTAACATACATAATGTCGCGCGCGAGTGGGAAGATTACAAAAATCTTCAGCCAGGTATTCCAACTTTAACTGCCTACCCGTGGGTAAGCGATGATTACTACGAAAGCAGAAACGTTTGGCGCCCAATTAGTCAAAAGCAGTATGAAAGACATCTAAACGTGGTTCCCCCAATCACGATGGTTCGAGGTGGATTTATTCAAGGAGAAGCAATCACTTACGACTCTAAAAGAGAAACTATTTACCTTGCCTGCCGGGAACAGTCAGGTAGGTATTACGCTAAATTGACAAATTTGAATAATTTCTACACTGAAATGAAACAAAAAATTAACCAGCAATAATGATACAAAATCAGCAACAATGGTTAGACTATACACGTTGGAAGTCAGCACGTTGGAAAACTGCTATCCACAGAACAAAACTATCCCAACCGATTAAAGGTGCCATCGCAAGGGGTATCATACATGAAAATAGCCAGCTACTTGACATCGGTTGTGGACATCGTAGCGACTGTAACCTGCTCAATCAGCAAGGCATAAAAGCAGTAGGGTTTGACCCATACTATTATCCACAACTTGAGCTAATTCAACCAACAGAAGTTATTTCATTAAACTTCGTCATTAATGTTATCGAATGCCCATTTGAAAGAGAATATGTACTAAAATGGGCATGGGAACTAACAAAACAATGGTTGATTATTGCGGTTCAACTACACAACCCTAGCAAAAATCGAATTGGTGAAATACAAACAAAAAAAGGCACTTTTCAAAAGTATTACACTAATTGCGAATTAACTAAATTTATCAACAGCACCATCAGACCCAAATACATCAAATCTAAATCAGGCATCGTTTTTATCCGCAAATAAATTATTAATAATCTTACTAAATATAGTAAGATTTTTTTTAACATTAAATCAATTAAATCATACAAATAACTTATGAAATTTTAAAAAATAACTCGTAGATATCCACGTCCTATAACACCAAGAAGACTGAATGCATCTGAAAAAGCACTACAAAAAGAACGCAATAAATTCCCTTTGCTCTCTGATTGGATAGCAGAACAACAACCTACACCAGAAGGACGACTAGTTAAGTTTCAAGACTCGGAAATCATAGCTGAAAAAAGAAATAGAGAATATGCAGCGTCAATGTGGCGCCACTCAAGAAAAATATTATATAGTTTATCCTTTCAGGAGAGGCAGAAGTTAGTTGCCGAGTGGAATAAATCACATCTACCAAAAACATATGAATACTTTGCTGATTTTCTAGCTAATAACATCCCTTCTGTAAAAGAAACAGCATTAAAAGAACTAGAAGAATCAACTAATAATCACCATCAATCAATTAAACAGCTTTATACGCAATAAAACAAATTTAATCAATTCTCTACTAATATGTTGCAGCACTCCTTCTGCTTCATTTTTTGAAATATTCAATATTATTACTTAATCTACGTTTATAGTCTGCACACTAAAGTGAGTATGCGGACATGCAAACAAATAATAAATTATCTTTTATTGCCAAAACCATCATAGAACAAATGGGTGGCATGGGTAAATTAGTAGCAATGATAGGCGCCTGGAATTTTCAAGAGGAAAAGAAACCAGACGGCATTTCTTTCAGATTCAAAGGCAGCAAGATTGCCAACCACGTCAAAATAACACTTGTATCTGATTTATATATAGTGCAATTTTCCCTTATCTCCGCAAAAGATGGTTTGTGTAGAGAAGGAGAAAAATACGAAGGTGTATACGACACCATGTTGAAAGGAATTTTTGAAGATTATACCAAATTGTATCTTTCACTATAGGAGAAATATTTCAATGAGTGCAACAAAGCATTTTATTAATACTAATTGTTTCATCGATGAAACCACAGGTACATATAGATTCAAAGATGGATTTCCTCAATCGGCACCTGAACACATCATGCAGCAAAGGTTAGCAAATGCTGGGTTAATAGATAAAACTCAACAACAAAAACAATTCAATTATGAATGCAGCGACCTAGATAAACATAAATTCTATCAAGCAATCAATAATGGCAAAAAAGTAAAAATTGATTCGACTTGGTACAACGTATACCTTGACATGGAACCATACGAATACAACTGCAATGTTCAATGGTTTGAAAATAACGCGACATTCACAAAAGTATTAATCGATTTTATAGTCAAAATAAACAATGAAATGATTGCCTTTTGGTATGATATGGATGAGAAGCAGTTTTACTGCCGCAAACTGATTAATTACAAGTTATCAGTTCAATAAATTCATGCGCCATTATTAAACAAATGGCGCCTACACCAACCAATTTATTACATATGCAAGCAATTACAATGTGGTATCCCTGGTGCTATTTACTCCTAATGGATATTAAGAAAATAGAAACACGTCCTCGCGGAGTAAGATGTCCATTACCAACACAATTAATAATCCATTGCAGTAGTCAAAAACCCGATGCAGCAACACAGGCACTCGCTGATAAATATTTAGGTGAAAATTTTAAACCAAAATATGGTCATGCAATCGGAATTTGTACCTTGACAGGTACAACAAAAATGACTCCTGATTATATTGCATCCCAAACCGCACAAGAAATTGAAGTTGGCATCTGGGAGGAAGGTCGTGTTGCTTGGCACGTCACCGACAAAATAATATTCAATATACCAATAAAAGTTCCAGGGAAACAAGCGGCACCTTGGAAACCGAGTGACAATTTAATTCAACGTGTAAACCAAGAATTAAGCTTTCTCAATCAGGATAGCAGCAGTTTTAAAGTAGAAAAAGCATTGCATCATGATTCATATGTAATAGTTTGGAAAAACGAGCCAGTAGGGAATTATGACCCCAATGAAGACCCAATAAACAAAGTAGACGAATTACGCGCGCACTGTCTACACATCGAATCAATTGGATTAAAACCATGTTTAAGGAATTGCAGTATCTACTGGAATAAGTACGAAATACTTGAAGGGTTTACAGTGGAATCGGGGTTTCCTTGGATAGTTGATGATTATTTCAACAATAATAGGGAGTGGCGCCAAATCGATGAACAACATTGGCAATGGTACCAAGACAAACCATGCATTGAGACTAAAAAAGATGCTTTCCTGATATCCGAAGTTCGCACATACAACAACAGTAACGAAGATGTGTATGTTGCTTGCTGTCAAAAAAAAGGTAAGTATTATGCACAATTAATGACACTCAAAGAATTTAACTCAATGGAGGTAAAATGAATTTAGTTGATGCTAAACAAACCGACCATAAAATCTTTAGAAATAAAGTGGTAGAAATAGCATTAGAAATACTTCAAGGTACTGAAGATGGTAATAGATTATCCGCAAGACACCTAAGCCTACTTCAATATGCTGTTAACAACACGATTACAGACGAAGGTATTAAGGAGCTAGAACGAGTTCATCAATTGGTCATTGACAACAATTACGTTGATTGGTTCCACGGCATACCAGGTATGAGAAAAAGGCATAATGGTTATATTGAGTACAAAAGTGAAATAATCGAACATTATTCATTCAGAAATTATCATGAAGAGGAGCGCGCGATTACAGAACTTTATGCAAGATGTCAACACATTGAACTGCTTGGCATTAAACCGACAATACATAATTGTGTACACTTCTGGGGAAAATACGAAAAACTACAGCCTAATGTAATAGCAGGCGCCTACCCATTAGTCATCGACGATTATTTTAGTGGGGACAAACGCTGGCGCCAAATTGATAAAGCTCATTATAAACTCATATTTGAAGCCCAACTACCCCTTAAAGTGTTCGAGAATACATACCTAACTGGGGGTAGTCCCTACATTCATCTTGATGATGGGCAAGGCTTATATATTGCTTGCAAAAAAAATGAAAGTAAATATTATGCTCGATTACTAACAATTAAGGAGTTCCTTACTGAAATTAACGAGCCGATTGTAGAACGTCCACCTGTTCAGGTTGATTGGTATCACGGCATAGAACACTTGTATAAGTACTACGACGGCTGCATCAAATGGAAGGGAGAACTTGTGGAAATCGAATCTCAAAAAGATTCAGAAAACAAAGTATCTCCTAAAGAATTACACTCTCGTTGCTTACATATTGAGTCGTTGGGATTAAAACCTAGCGTTCGCAACTGTATTCATTATTGGGAAGAAGATTACAAAGACCTTCGACCAAATACCATTGGCTCCGCAAGCCCGTGGGTGCATGAAGACTACTACAACAATGACCCCAAGTGGCGCCAGATTGATGAATATCACTACTACTTCTACCGTGATGAAATATACCCAACAAAGCTTGACGGTAATTTATTCCTTGATGGCAACGACTGGCTTCACACCGAGTCATGGGAATCAGTACACCTTGCCTGCAAATACGAGGACAGCAAATACTACGCTCAACTCATGACTATCAAGCAATACGATTTAATTTTCTGCACCAAAACTAATTAAAAAAATTGGTGAGTTAGTTGGCTCACCAGTTTAAAAAATACTCATTTTTTAATCCAAATATAATTATGTATCAAGAAATTACGGCAATTGACTTTTTCTGTGGCATGGGCGGTTCAACCACTGGCGCCACCCGTGCCAAAGTGAATGTCACACACGCAGCAAATCACGAAAAGACAGCCATTGAATGCCATGCCGCAAACCACCCAACTACTGAACATGACCTAGTAAACCTACAAACGTGCAGTGTTGATAGATACCCCAAATACCCAACATTTGCATTATTCTCCCCCGAATGTCGCGCACATACAGTCGCCAGTGGCAAAGTCAAACCTACACTCCATAAACAATTGAACCTACTCGAAGATGAGGTTATTGACCAAAACGCTGAACAGTCACGACTAACCGCATATGAAGTGGTACGTTTCACTCAACATCTTCACCCAAAGTTCGCAGTTGTTGAAAATGTGGTTGAATTTAGTAAATATTACTTGTTTGATAAATGGGTTAGGGAGATAGCAGCACTTGGTTATAAGTACAAATTACTATCGCTTAATAGCCAATTCTTTGGTGTTCCTCAAAGTAGGGATAGATTATTTGTGGTATTTTGGCAATCAAATCTACCTACACCGAATCTTGATTACAAACCAGGCACCTACTGTGAATTTTGTAACACACATATCAATGCGACCCAGTGGTGGAAGAATCCACGCACGAGTGTTGGAAAATATAGGCAGCAATATATATATATATGTCCCGAATGCTCTAAACGTTATGCCAAACCAGTAATCGTAAAGCCTGACATCAAAGAGGCAGCGTCAATAATCGATTGGTCGATAAAGGCAAACCTAATCCATGACCGTGATAAACCTCTATCACCCAACACGCTACAAAGAATAACAAGACAATTAGAGAAATACAAAAATACTCCTTTCATCAGTAGTGGAGGCGCCGCTGCCATCAACCAGGCGTTACCCACAATTACCACCCACGAAAAACACGCACTAGTGATACCTCCCCCATTCTTGGTTCAATATTACTCGCGTAGCGATGCTACTTCTAGTATTGACAAACCACTACCCACCATTACAACAAACCCACGTCACGCACTCGCAGTGCCTTCACATTCACTTAGAGTAGAGGACTGTGGTTTCAGGATGTTAGAGACACACGAATTGAAGTTGGGTATGGGTTTCGACGAGAAAACAATATTATTGGGTAGTAAGAAAGTAAAAGTGAAACTGTTGGGTAATGCAGTTACTCCCCCTGTAATAACTTGGATAATTAAACGTTGTTTAGAGGTAGTCGCATGAAAAATATTGGTAAAGCAATCAAATTATTAAGACAAACACATAATTTGAAAGCATCAGAATTTGCCAAGGTTACTGGTTTATCAAAATCGTATATAAGTGAAATTGAAAATGGGTATAATAACCCTAGTCTTGACAAATTATCAGTAATAGCAAAGGCGTTATCTATCAATGTTAGCGAAATATTTCTGATTGCCGAACAACTTGATAATCCGCGTATAATTAATGAAAATACCACTATTGCCAATGTCATACACCCTAAATTATTAGCAATAATGAATATAGTAAAAGAAGTAAAACAATGACAACCAAACAAGAAATAAACAAAGAAAACATACTGAAATTAATTGAATCACCTGAACAATTTGTTAAGTGGTTAAACAATTTCAACACTATCCAACAAGTTGGATGGGAACGGTGTTGGTTCAAATGTCCAGTTCACAATTATCTAGTAGATAAACTGGAATTAGAAGGTTCAAAAATAAAAGTATGGCATAAAACAATTTTATACCGTGTAAATGAAGACGAATGCTGGATATTTCATGAAAACTTAGATAAATTCTTGAAAATTAATCGTCGGGATAAATTATCTTGGATGCAACCGTTTCGGAAACCTGGCGCCGGAATGTTGGAATATATTACGCAATATTTCAATGGTAAATTCGGAGATATCGAATTTATCGGGGATGACTACGAAAAAGATTTGCTCGCAGCGCAAAGTGCGGGTATTCCATTCAAACATGTTTGGGAAATCGTGAGAAAGAGTAGTTAATTTTCAATATTTATTACTTAGGATTACTTCTTAAAGTGTGAATGTCAAATAGACATAAGCAAACACATTCACACTTATCAAAAGTACAATCATGGAATTTTTAAATATTATTGCGTCAATTGCCCATAATTTAATGGGTCGCAACCCTGAATTAAAGGAAGCATCAGCTATCAATCAAGCGACCAAGGAGTATTTCAACGAACAAATCGAGCTTTGGGAAAAACTGCGACAAATTAAACATAGTCTCGGTGAACAGGAATGGGAAAACTTCGTGACCTCTTTTAATGGTGGCGCCAAAACACCAGAACAACTGCTAGACATCTACAACACAATGATAGATTCAAACGAGTTTATCAATGGTATTACGGTAGACGATATTAAATTAGTAGTTGAAAAAGAAGGTACATTCACGCAAACGATACTTCCTGCTGGCAGCAAAGTAAAAATATCACGCGCGCACTGGGATAATACGTATCAATTTATAGAAATTTGGTCGGCGCCTGATTGCGTAGATTATACACTTCGCCAAAATGTTCTCGCGTTATAGCAGCACATATAAATGTATTTGATTAGAATAATAAACTATTTATTTTAATCAAATATGTTTATAAGGTTATCCATTAATAAAACGGCAATACTTTACCAAATTATTATTTAAAGTTTTTAAACAAGATGTAAATTAATATTAAGAGTAGTAATATGTTGCTTTATGTTGCCTCTTAATCCTACCTTTTTTTTTCGATACCAGCAGTAACTGCGTAGAGAGCGTCTTATATATACTTGACGCATTGCTATCGTTAACGCCATCGTATAGTGCGCCAACCAAATCACTAACATGATAAACCTGGTTAGGATTTTGTGACATATAAATTTCGGCAGCCTCAGAAATACCCAATCCTGCAAACTGCTCCTTGAGTCTATATTTTGATTTTCTCCCTAGAATTTTTGTATCACTTTCTTTACTTGATGAAAGCAAATTTAGAAGCGGGTAATCCTCGCCAGTAGAACTACTCTCGTTCGTGGCAATATTTCCTACCTCAGACTGCGAATCTTTTTTTTGAGTAGTCACGGCAGATGGCTCATCGTAAATATTTGACTCCTGGTTGAAATTATCAGAGGTAGAATAGTTTACACACAAATCAGTTTCGCTAGGTTTTGCAGTTGGTGGCGCCACAGTTTCTGGGACTATATTCTTTACAAACTCTACTTTTAAAGGATTAATGGCGTTATCTTCTTCGACATCATCGGTCACACCCATAAACTGACTGTATCCTTCTACCATCACTCGCAAGTCAAAAACGATTTCCCTGTACTTCTGAATTTTGCTATCTAAAAATTTTAGGTCTTGCTCCAAGAGTATGCGTTCCTTCTGTAGCCTCACAATATCAGCACTATATTCATGTATCTGCCGAACGTATTCATCGCGTCTATGCGTAACCTTGTCCTTCGCTTTTGACTTATCCTGTGACATTAGTTTTTACTTATGTAAATCTTATACAACCCTACAAAATCACTATACATCAAGACAATTCGCAATTCCGCAAGTGCATAACGCTACAAAATAAAGTCAAAAATTTACAAAAATTTACATATAGCACTAGCTCTTAAATTACTTAACCAAATTAAATGTATCTTTTACAATCTAAATTTTGACTGTGCGTAATACAACTAGCTTGATTGAATAACCCTCCAATTTGAGTAGGCATCGCTCTTCATGTGAGATGAACTTCATGTGATATAGCTAGTACTATATTTATTTTAAGCTGACCGTATAAAAACAATTAAATAAAAAACTTTTTTTCAGTAATACGACTTCCATACTGGTTTAGTTGTCAGTAGTATAAGTATTAAAGCATGTTTCAAAAGTTAAAAATTGAGTTAATAGCTGGTCTTGTCGTGAGTAACTGTACTTATATACCACCTATAAACTGGGATGAAGATATTTTATTACCAACCCTTCCACCAGTAAACATTTTTGAATTAAAAAGTAACGAATTTGAGGATTATGTCAACAAACAAAAAATTATAAACGTGCTATCTCAAAGAACCTCGCTTAAAATAGCAGATTGCTTGTTCTATGAAAAAGATATTCGCGGTATAAACAACATTGTTGGGTATCGAATATCATCTTCAGAAAATAGGTTTGCTATGGGACTATCAGAAGTTCATTCAGAATATAAGAGCAGTTCGGGATATAAACATTGCCTAAGCTTGCCACTCGAAGATGATAATTCTGAAGAAGCGCGCGTTATACGAACAAACCAGATTAATGATATTCCACCTCGTCTTATTGAGAAGGTCAAGCATAAACTGATGCTTATCCAAAACGATTGGAATTACAGCAGTTACAACAAAAAAATATTTGAAATAGCGCTGACCACACGACATATACTATCTCAGCTTGAATTTGATGCTGAATTATCAGATATCAAACTAATGATTGTGTGGTGCTGGAAGTAAATAACTAAACTTAACTAAATTTATGCAAACTCTAACTATAGATGGACTTGGTCAATTTCTAGAAACTATCGGAAAGAAGCCATTACTTACTCGCGAACAGGAAATATTACTAAGCCGTAAAATTCAAGCAATGGTAGCTATCGATGAAGCACGCACTTCGTTTCTAGAAAACAAAGGATACACTCCAAATAATGAAGAACTAGCGAATTATTTAAAATATACTGTTGAAGAATTGAACAAAAACTACTCTATCGGAGTACGTGCAAAAAAACAACTTATAGAACATAATCTTAAGCTTGTTGTTAGCATCGCTAAAAACTATGTAAATCACGATATAGGAATGGAAGATTTAATTCAAGAAGGGTGCTTTGGATTAGATAGAGCTACCGTAAAATTTGACCCAAGTAAAGGATGCAAATTTTCAACATATGCAACTTGGTGGATACGACAATCAATAATTCGGTCAATTCATGATAAATGCAGAATAATTCGGCTTCCTCTCCATATTACAGAAGCAATGAACAAAGTAAAAAAAGCTGCCAGTCAACTTTACCAAAATGACGGTCAATATCCATCCTTTACAGAAATTGATGCTCTCATTGGTTGGGAAAGTGGAAAAGCAGCTAAAACCTACAGTTATTATATTATGGCAAGCAAAATAGCCTCTATCGATAAAAAAGTAGGTAGGGAGGAAGATACTGAAATAATCAATTTAATCAGCAAGGATAATTTGGGTAATTCCTACACACTAGACCCACTTGAAGCTGCTATGTACACCCGAATCGATGATGTAGATAGTTTACTTGATTGTCTTAACCCAAAAGAAAAACAAGCAATCTGCTTGTACTTTGGCTTAACAGAAAAAGAGATGAGTCTGGCAGGAGTAGGAGAACGACTTAACTTATCGCGCGAGCGTGTGCGCCAAATTATTAATAAAGCAATCAAGAAACTCCAAAAAAATATCAAAATAGAGGACTAAAATGAACCAAGCTACGATGCAAGAAGCATGGAATCAGTTGATGGACGGGCACAAGCAAGTTTACCATAAGCACGGTTTCTATGCGCTAGGTGATGCCTACATCATTAGCGGTAAAGACAAAAAGTATAAAGACCAAGTAATACTAATCGAACGTTGCGAAAAACTACAGCATAACCATTGGGAGTTTAAATGCAGTAAGAAAGATTGTAAATTCCAGCCGACAATCACAACAAATGGTGATGATAATAAAGGTAATCTAAAACGCAAGGCGCCTAAACTTCAAATTATTGAAGAATAGCAAGTATAATCTATATACTTGATGCTTAGTAATAAGATATCTCTTTGAGTTTAGCTTAATTTGCAAAACCTCTCAATATCCTAGTCTTATAGCAGGGACTAGGATTTATTACAACAATCATTTTACTACATGAACAGTTTTGCGAATACAATACGCTCCAAACGTAAAAGTTTAGGTTTAACACAGCATCAGCTTGCTAAAAAAATAAATTTTGATGTAACTTACCTATCAAAACTTGAAAATAAACGCAATGATTATCCCCCTAGTGAAGAACTTCTTCACAAGCTAGCCTTCCATTTAAATTTAGAATACAATGAACTGTTAATTAGTAGTGGTCGAATAGAAAGCAGTGCCTATTTATTATTTTGCACTTTAGCTGAAAAATATTCACAATTTATACCTTTCATGCAAAAAATTAATCAAGACAGTCACTTTGCTCAACATATATTTAAACTTTTAGAGGAAAACGAAAGTGAAATCTAGCTCCCGGCACTATGATTTTTACTTTGACTTTGCCACATTTTTACTTTGACTTTACCGCATAAGGTGTTGCAAAGCTTCAAACAGCGTGGTGTATGTCTATGTCAAAAAAGCCTATTTTATTTTGACTTTGCCGCGATTCAATTTTTGAACTTTGAGATTGCCGCGATTTGAGATTGCCGTATTTATCGACAATAACACCTAAAATAAGTATGAACGGCAAATTTAGGCTATTTCGGCTTCAACACGAGCTATCTAGTTAACCAAAGTAAAGCATGAAATAGGATATAAGTAGTATTTTGTAAAGTTTGATAAGCTTTAGTTTTTAACTGAAACACGACATATCAAACTTTTATACCATAACTTTGCCGTTAACTTTTTATACCATCAGCTTGCCGTTTTGGCAAAGTCAAATTACAAATCACAGGCACCGCAAAAAAAACATCATACTCCGAACCCAGGCTAACGCCTATAACAAGACTGATTAAATCTAGCAAAACATATAGATTATGGTAAAGTACATAGAAAACTGGTTTAGTAACATGGCTAAACTATACACTCCTATAATAATTGAAGGAATTAGTTATTGTAGTATAGAAAATGCATATCAGGCAGCAAAGACGCTTAATGTAGAAAAAAGAGCGCACATAGCAGCATTAGAACCAGGTTATTCTAAAAAGGTTGGTCGTAATCTCAAGCTAAGAGACGACTGGGAAACTATTAAAGTCGCAGTTATGTATATTGCGCTAATGCAAAAATTCGACCAGCCTGAGTGGAAAGCTGAACTCAAAGCAACTGGTATTGAATATTTAGTTGAGTGGAACAACTGGAAAGATGAGATCTGGGGTATCCATTGCAAAATATCACCAAAGGCATTTGCTATACCCAATGGTAAAAGTGGAAATAACTACTTAGGCAGATTATTAATGTTCATCCGTGATAATGAAGCAATTGATACTAGCTCATACTCATTAGATGATACACAGCAGTTACGCACGCTCAACGATATACTGCTAGGTAAACTTGTGGCGCCTGATAACAAGCTATTAAACTCTACTACCCACTACGAAACAAGCTTGGTTCCTTCTAAGCGTATGAACGTTGCTGTGTACGGCGATGCAATTAACGCAGTAACACCAGAAATTGTAAATAGAATTGATAACCTTATTAATTTAGGCGCCCAAATACATTTATGCAATTCGCCACTAGCTAGCACAATCAAGGATTATTTAGATTCAAAATGCTACTCGCGCATTACTTGGGTAAATACGCAAGACCTATCAAACACTCAGTATGGGCTGCTAATTAAGCAGGATTCTGGAATTAATGACTATAACTATCACCCTGCTAGTAAAACTCGAATTGTGTTGGTCAACAAAGAAACAAAATTGTGCTAGTCGCTCCATTCCAAAATTTTGTTTTTAATAATTCAATCTGTATATATTGACACACACGATATATTGCAGGGTATTATTAAAAATGAAATAACGTAAACCTAACAAAGAAGCAAATAATACACATTCTTCTGGTTTACTAAAAGGTTAACCTACCCTGAAAGTTTCTCAGGCAGGCAGGGTAGATACCAATAATTCCCTTGTCAGAAATTAATGATAGGTATGATTTTAGCAGAAAAGCAAAAGGACTTAAAAGCACACAAATTAAAGCTATCTATTGAAAAGGAGTGCGAAGCAGAAAATCTTGCTACCCAGCAAATTGATACCAATATATTTACAATCGTTAGCAAATCCCAGAATAAACTGATTGGAGTTATTGGTTTTAGTGATAAGTGGTGGTGTGTACCTACTTCATCACAAACTGGTATTTCAATCAAAACAAAGAGTTATTCTGAAGCAATTGCTGCTTTGGTAGCGTTAAATCAGGATGTATGGATTTATAAAGTAACGGTAGATGGAAGCGAATGGAACATCTATCGCGAAGAACATGAGTTTTGCTCTGACGATGAAGCTATTGCATTTGGGCGCCAGCTTGCAGATAAATGGCTTGAAGCTAAAGAAGTTCGTATAAGAAAGAAGCTTTCACCTGGTAGATGGATAGACATTTTATAGTTTATCAATACCAACAAGCTTTTAATCGGTACTCAGACAGAATAATCAGTCAATTTTTAAATGTAAAATGAAAACCATTATCTTAATAGGAATTTTAGTTGCATCTCACACGCTTTTGCTTGTGAAAAATGAAACTAGTCAAATCTTGGCATTAAAAGGGGTTCCAGATATACCTTGGTGCAAAAAAGGACAAGACCCTAAAAGGGGAGATAAGTGCAGGAATGGTCGTGAAAGCGGTGGACTATATTTACCAGTAGAGGTGGAAGCATGACCGAATTAATAGCTATTTTGCTTCAAAGAATCAGCGAGTTAGAAAAAATGGCAATGCACGATTCACTTACTGGTTCTCTTAATGGTCACGCACTCAACCAAATTTTAATTCATCCTCGCCAGATAAGCGTAATAGCTGTAGATATTAAAGGGTTGTAGCAATTCAATCTAGACAATAGCTATGAGGATGGTAATGAACTAATCATCAAAGTTGCATCTTGGTTGAAGAAAGTTATCCGTGATAAAGATAGTGTTTTTCGGATAGGAGGTGACGAATTCCTAGTTTTACTCAAAGATTGTAATTTGTCGGATGCGCTCATAATTAAGCAGCGTATCGAATCATTAGGCGTAGAATTATACATTGGTATTGCTTCCGGATATGACCTTAAAGAAATAATAGCTGAAGCTAATAAAAAACGAGATGATGTTAAACGATTAACATCAAAGCGTTATGTTCAAATCAAATTAATTCAAGAAATCAACTAACCATGACACAACAAATACCAAGATATATCGAAGGCATCAATCCAGGGTTTGAAGAATTGGATATTTCAAAAACTTCGGTGCCTGATACACCAGAACAAGAACAGCTTCGTAAGTCGCTAACAATCAAAATCTATGCCGAGTATGACAGACTTAGATTGGACCTGCCTGACCAAGAGTATCTTCAAGACCAACATAAGGTGCAGAACTTAGAAGAGGCGCCACTTGCTCCATTAAAACTGTATTTGTGTTGGCTAGAAAGTCTGATAAGAAAGAATTTAGAGGAAGAATCTCCAGACTAAAGCTTTCCTTAGCATCTTTAATTACCCTAAGTACCTACTTGGGGTAGTTTTCATTTTTAATAGTATGTATGCCCTTCATTAAAGCAAATACATGAATAAAAACGCGATAAACGCCACTAAAATAACGCTGTGGTATCTAGATAATAATACAATTATTTTACAGATATCAAGTCGAATACCTAATTTCATAGAGCAAATATTAAACGGAAAGTATTACCTAAAGAAAAATAGTAAACCTGGAAGCACAATAATCAAATTCAACTCTTACAATCATGAAGGAGTTGAAGCACTATTTAATTGGTTCGCAAAGCAGGAAATAAAATGGAAGTGTATGGTACCAACAAGCATCTTTAATAGTAAGAAATACAATAAACGCAACGTAGCACATCTAAAATTTGGATTAAATGCTGTACTTGAATACGCTAAAGTTCCAAAATTTGATGCTGCCGTGCAAGGGGGTAAGTGTAGCCATAAATTCTTATTTCCCCCCGTATGGACTGCCGAACCAAGAAGTGTCGCTAATATTCAGGCTCCAAAACCTGGTGATGCTGTAATATCTCCAAATTGCGGCGCCTCTAAGTTAGCATTATAGTCTTTCCCACATTCACACCAGCCAACCCAGAAACTGCAAAATTTTGCAAAAAATACTGCTTCATTTGGTGTGGCTCTTGGGCACCACTTCAAACATATAAATCTAATAGGTAATAGTATTGATTCTAAAAATAGCAAAATTTATAGCACAGTAGTTAAACATGTGAGCATAATAAACATGTGGGATACTACAATTATTACGACTATACGTTGATTACTAATAAGGCGCATATATTAATCAGTTTAAATTAATTTCAATCTACTACCACACTAACATGGATAATCCAATAGATTTTCAATTTCTTGATGAAGAATTTGCCACTGCTTTTAATAAAGTATATCTCATCATCCGTACACATCCTGTGACTGCAACACTGTATGTCGCTGGAACTACAAATTACAAAGAAAAAGCAATATCTATTTTAGAGTCAAGCAACCTTGGTAGCGATGCTTATGTTTTTAGCTTACGGATAATGCAGTTTGGAAAATTGTGGAATGAAGATAGTAGCATATCCCAACAGCAGGATTGGCAAATTCATCAAGAATATAGAAAAGCAAGCATAGACATGACGGTTGATGGAGAAATAATACCCTGTGACTGCTCTTATCCTTTATTTTCTGCTCTTGGCACTTGCCTTAATACTGAAAACGAAGCGATTGAGTACTGGTACTATGTCACGTGCTTAGAAGAAGACAATGGGCGCCAAGTTGAAACATGCCCAAACTGCGGTAAAACACTACATGATGAAAATGATGAAGATAATGAAGATGATGAGGAGAAAAGTCAGCCGATTGCTTGCGTGGGATGTAAAAATTATCACGGTGAAAGTTATAACGGCGTAGACTTGATATGCGCGATACACCCAAGCGGCTACAACATAAGTAGCAATTGCCCCGACTGGAGATGAAACAACTACCTGTCATAACTAATAGTTTTGCCCAACAACCCGCTCACTCCTAAATATTGAAACTCCTGAAAGCTACTGTACTACTTCAGGGGTTTTATTTTTTAAGGTATCTCACCTGAAATTACCTCATTCCCATGCCCCGTAAGCACTTGAAGAGATAGCGAAGCGATTGGACACTTCAAACGAAATTCAACGAAGTTCAAATGAAGGAATTGGCTACTTCAAATGAAGTGGCGATTTGATTCGCTAAGGAAGCGCGCACGAAACCGCCAGCCAAGAATACCTTATTTTTAATGGAGCAAGCTTTCAATAGTTTTATCTCAAAATTTTTCAGGCATGGTTTTGCCGTTTCATTTTTCAGTTTAGACTTTGCCGTTGCGGTAAAAACAAACTTTAAATTACATTCAATATCAAGACTTGAGTATACACATATACATTTGAATAATTCATAATTTATAAATAACTCATGACATATAACCAAATGACTATTTACATGCCTACTGTAACTGAAGTAGGTACTAAGTACATCCAAGGCGTTAATCGAGAAACATATATTGAGAACCCCAACAATAAATACTGGTACATGCTAGAAAAAGTCTATGCGTCGGGTGAAAGTCGCGAGTGTAGAATCAGGGAAATTAACTACGATTATACGGCGCCAATTAATAGAAACATTATTGAATATAGAAGTTTTCAGGATTTCTTTGATGAGAATGAACACACACGGCGCCTATCACCCATAATGCACGCGCCAACCTACTTAACCATAAAAGGCGCAAGTTCCCATACCCTTTTCTACGCTTGGAAAACTCCATTGGGTGAGTACAAAAGATTTAGCTCAATAAAATCTCACGTCAACATGATTAATCCAGGTAGTATAATTGATTACTCAACAATTGTGCCTGTAATAGTACTACCAAATGGTCAAATTTTTGAACTTAGTTCAAAATCTAGACCAAATATATCAATTGGCTTCCAGCAAGCCAGTAGCGGTTACGATAGCGACATACTAATATGGAACCTCAACTTAGCAAAAAATGCGCTATTATCAAACTCCCCTGACGATGCGGTATTTCTGTATAGGCATATTGCAGCATTTTCCATTCAACTATTTGATAAGCTTGTTCCTGAATTATTTCAGGCTGTATTTGACGTGATTTCAGAAAACGAAACCAATTATTTTCGTATACACAAAATTGATGTAGAGGAATCTCAAATTGATGAGCAAATACATGACATGCATAAACAACATATTAAATGTGGTGGTTGGTGGCACCTAGAAACCAATTCAAACGGTAGGTTGATGCCATGTTTCTTACTATGAGAAGCTTAGAGGATAACCATCTGTTAAACAAATATTGATGCTATTAATACTACTTAATTGGTAGTATTAATTTTTTATTAATAATCAATGATTCGTGATGTTTCATTGAAATACTTCTCTAAACTAAAATACAGGCACAATGCTTATAGATTCAATAAATGGTAAAAATAAAATCAAAATTGACTCATCAGATATCGATAAGTTAAAAATTCAACACAAAGCATGTAATGGGTGGTGGAATTGGGAATTTAATAAGGCAAATCGACTACTGCCATGTTTTATACCAGCGCAAACTTGACGCATCACGGTTTCCGTGGGCGGCAAAGTTTGTAAGACAACGTGTTAACATTATTAGTGTAAACAGGTAAAATAGCTTACACTGCATACAGTCAAATTCACATATTATGGCTACTTAATTTTAGTAGCCATTACTCCTTATCAGGGTAATAAAACAGCCATGAATATCCAAACAGATAATGGCTTTGTAACGGAAATAATAAACATTTAACACGATGAATATCGATTCTTTACAAATCCTCGACCTATTTGCTGGTTGTGGTGGAATGTCGCTTGGCTTTACAAACGCTAAATTCAATATCATTGGTGCCGTTGATAAATGGCAGCCAGCAATAAATATTTACCGCAAAAACTTTGCACACCCTATTTATGACCTTGATATTGGGGATAAAGCAAACTGGGAATTTCTTAAACAAACGGGATGCAATGCTATTATTGCGAGTCCTCCCTGTCAAGATTTCAGTGCTGCTGGCGCCCGTAATGAAGATGATGGTTGCGGAGATTTAAGCATAAAGTTTGCCGAGTTAATTGAATACATTAAACCATCAATATTCGTGATGGAAAATGTTGAAAGATATCAAAAAAGTAAAAAGTATAAACAAGTTATTGAAATATTCAAAAACAACAAATATGAGCTAACTGAAAAAGTATTTAATGCTGCATATTACGCTGTTCCGCAGAACCGAATGCGTTACATCTGTGTGGGAATGCTGGTCGGCGCCGACCACGAGTTGTTACCCTACTTAAATACTGGACTATCATCCAAACCAATGACAGTGCGCGATTACTTTGGGATAGTCTAAACATCGAACATTACTATAGACACGCGCGCAGTTACGAGCGAAGGGCGGTGTTTAGTATAGATGAACCATCGCCAACAATTCGAGGAACGAATCGTCCCATATCAAGGAATTACAAAGGGCACCCAGGTGATTCGACGCCTATTACTTCAAAGCTACGACCATTGACTACGCTTGAACGTGCGGCAATTCAGACATTTCCACTCCTCTTTGATTTCAGTGGTGAATGCATGACTGACTTGGAAACAATGATTGGTAACGCTGTACCCGTCAAGTTGTCCGAGTTTGTTGCCAACGCTTTAAATTCTTATCTCCACAAATAAATATGTTATTCTACCCCGGCTGGAACATGCCAAATTGCGGTAAATCGGGCACACGCGGCTTTGTTCGTGTGTGTATTTCTTATAATAGACTAGAACATCGCAAATCTCCATTCCCAGTCAGGGATTGGTTACTCGACTGCGGATTCACACGATTATTAATGGGCAAACCATACCCCTCAACAAAGAAATATGCAAATGCCATATATAAGTGGGCATTGAATAGCTCTTTTGTGGGTGGTTCTCTCGTCGGCGCCTCGACCCAGGACTACCCATGCTTCGATGAAGTACTTGGTCATACTAAACTTGATGTCCCTACACATCAAAAGCTAACAATACATAGATACCATCAAATCAAAAAGCACCTGAAAGACATCCATATTGAATCGACGGTGGAACTACATGCGAGTTTCATGGATTACGCTAACGAGGAATGTGATTATGAACTTGATGATATCTATGACCAAGTTTATGAGGAATTAGATGAACGCGACCTACCGTATGTAATACCCATACTACAAGGTAAAACAGTATTGGACTATCTAAGTCATCTTGCTCAATATGGCGATGCTGTTGCACAAAATGCGTGGGTGGGAGTTGGGGGGTTAAAGAGGCGCCCAAACAGTGAAGTGTCTTCAATACTGACTTCAATCAAAATGCAGCGACCAGATATAAAAATACATGGTTACGGGTTATCAAAAAAGCAGCTTAGTAGCAACGGAATCATCGGATTGCTTTTTAGTGCTGACTCAGCAAGTGGACAGCTAAGTGGTAGCAAAGGCAGCAAATATCAGAATAGTCGCGACCCGACATTCTCAATAGCATATGCACAAAATATTGACAAATTGACAATTCAAACAAATATTTTCAACGTTTGTTGTTAATGAGAGTCAGTGTAATTACACCTATCAAATTCATAAACTAATATGTGCTACAATACATCCCGCACCTGCCCCCTTTACTGCATGATGCCGTACTATCTCCAAATTCCGATAGTCCAAAATTATCAATACAAATAGTAAGTGGCGCCCACTGGTAATTTGATAACTGTTAGAAAAAACTGTCTTTTCATTATCGATTTGATGTGCGGTAGAGAAGCAGCATCACTTGATAGAATAAATAGGATTATTCAAAATACATTCAAACTAATCGCATATGAATTAGATAAACGCCATTCACAATAACTACATTCAAACACAACTAACAGTGCATCTTGCTATTTTTAACTAAATCTGGACTTTCCAGCATCATTAAATCACGTGCTGGATTGTCAATACATACAGGCGCCATGTTTAAACAATAGCGATAAGCTGCTAAACCAATATTAGGATTCATGCCGACTATTGCCAAATACTGTTTCTTAATATCCGAACAAGGCTCAGTATTTTTTACAACAACATGCAACCACTTGTTAACCTCAGATTCAGTTAAACTCCCATCTGCTAAAATTAATCTAAATTCTTCTATGCTAGGTAAACTCATTATATCTATAAATCTATAGTTCAATATACTATGTTGCTAGCCTTTTGGTATGGCTCCTAAGCACCACTCCACAACTTTAGTAAGATTGAGAACATTTAAGCAATCTTTCAGTCATATAAGTTAATTGTACTATTACCTACCAATAATTATGATTAAACAATTATTCATTTCCAGCCTTATGCTTGTTTGTATAACACTGCCTGCAAAAGCGCAGTATGATTACCTCCCTGGCTCAGATGCAAGTATTTACTTAGACTTGATAAATAATAATTTGAAAAAGGATAATAACCCACTACGCGACTTGCCCGATAAAGATAAATTAGAATACGGTCGCGGATATTGTGCCAAAAGACAAAATGGCTACACCTTAGCTCAAATTGCTCGCGACGTAATTTACAGTTTGAAAAATAACAACAATCTTGATGATGAACAAAAAACCTACATACATAAATACGATGTAGTGGTTTCAGCAGCAGCATTAACGGTATTTTGTCCACAATACGCAAAATAGTACTTGTGCCAACACCTTCTCAAAAGCAATAGCAGCAGCGATAAGATGTTATTTATGCTGCTACACATATAACTTTATTCAGGCAGCGTTTCCTTGAGGTTTTAAATTATGGTGTTGATCCCGCATTGGTTAGTTCAAGTGGTGAACTACATCAATTGTCATTTAATGAACAATTAGTAGAAGTCGCCAAATTAATCAAAATAGAGTGCAATGAAAAAAGTGCAAGCTTCGACAGCATAATGCTTGTAATTTCAAGCAAACATCGTAAGCGAACCGATATAATCAATAGACTAATCAATATTAGTGTAAACAATTTGTACAATGATAAATTCGTTGAATATGGTGTAGACTATGAACTCAAAAAGCAAATCGCTAAAATTACCAAACAGTATTTCAGTATACAATTAACTACACCCCAGCTTGCCGCTCAATATGTTTTTACACCAAGAAAAGAAAACGTCCTCATTCCACTCATGGCTTACTGCTGGATAAATTACAAATCAAAATCCTTAAAGTGTAGTTACAAAGACTTACCTACTTCCCTAATTATAATTTGCGTTAGTATACTCGGCGCCGTACCTTGGTTCCAAATCATGAGCGCGTTTTACAATAACCGCAAACCTCAATCATCACCAATCAATCCAGACCATTCAATAACAGATGAAGGTTTATTAATTCTGACAAAAGAATTCCACAAACCAATGCCAAAGCATAAAGTACAAGGTTTCAGCAATGCGAGCAAGCTAAGAAAACAGTAAAATAAATAGACCAAATAGCGACACTCAAAAAAACCATAAAGTTATTAACGAAGCGATTGAAAAAGGAAATTCACGCCATGCGAAGTTTAAATTATTGGGGATGCGATTACGCCAATCCCTTAATTTCTTATATTGCCAAGCATTACAACGAATTACAAAACATTGATGAACGTGACCGATTCTGGCTACTTGGGCGCCTCGGCTCTTATTATTGGCTAAGATGGTGCGACTCACCTCCTTCTCCTTTAGCAGAAAAAGCACGCAACTTCTTAGAAGAATTACCCAAACACCAGTTATATTGCCTAATTCAAGCAATTGGTAACAAATCAGCCGCTAAACCACTTGGCTATTATTCCTGTGACTACACTATCCCACTCATCAAATTTTTTCATGATTTTTACGGTGACTTACTGCAAAACATGAGTGAGGTTGATCAAACATGGTTACTTGGAATGATGGGTGATTTTTACTATCAACTTCACTGCGAAGGTGACATTCCCGCTTCCGATACAGCCGACGAAGTAACAAACAACCTACACCAACTTGACCGCAATAACTGTAGTGCCTTAATTCAAGCATTAACAAACATCTGAAAACCAAACGCGCACCGTCAAACCACGATACTTGCAATTGGAGTGACTCTCAAGCTCCACTCCAATAATTAATCATTTATTGATTTTCTGCTATTACGGGAAACTGCTTTTTTGACCACAGCTCATTATTGATACGTCCTTGCTTGCCGCTGTGGAAGTGTGAATCTTGCTTGACAAACAAGGGAACTCCAGCTTTATCGCATTGGTTAGCAATACTTTCTAGCCATGTTAAATCCATCATCCGATACCCGGCGCCGCTTTCTCCACCACAAACTACCCAAGATATGCCATCTAATTTTAAATCTACAGGACCCAACAATGGTTCGATACTAAGCCAACGTAGTTTAGCAGGAATCTGGAGTAGTAAAGGAATACGCTTATCAGCCATGTCCTGATTCTCAACTGTGGCGCCAATTATGACGTTAGGTAAAGGTATCTTGATATTGATTTCGTTCAAGCCATATTTTAATCTCAATTTATTTTCATCACGGAATAAATCACAAGCGCGATGAGTAATCCATCTAGCTCTATTAGGGTAGCTAAAATATTTAACTGCGTTTTCTGGTCTTTTTGTTAGTACTAAAAAAGTATGGTGTGGGTTAGCCGCCATTACGGCAAAAATATTATCCCGCCAATCATCTAAAACATTGCTGTGGAATAAATCACTCATTGAGCAAGGAAATATTCTTTTAGGTTGGCGCCACTTAAATGGCTTTAGTAATTGTGATTCAACATATTTAACTGTGCCATCCCATTTACTGACAACCGGATACTGCTCAAACTGCTGTAATTTTGATGATGCTGCTTCTTTTGCTGCATAGCAGTTTGCACAACCAGGACTAACTCGACTACAACCAACTACTGCATTCCACGTCTCATCGCACCAACTAATTTTAGTCGCCATTTTTAACCTCGCTCATTATTGATTAATGGATTTTATTAACAAAATAAACTGAGTTAATGAATAATAATTGTCATTTTTTATTCATTGTTTTGATTATACCATTATTAAAATTTATTCAAGCGTTTAAGTAACTATATAAAATATTATTTTTTTCAATATTAATTACTAGCATACTCGCTTAAGTAATGGTTCTATATAACTAATCATCACAGTCATGGATATAAAAGCAATAGCGGACGAATATTACTCAAGACATATAGAAGAATTGGAACAAACGCATCAGCAAGCCTAAGCAAGAGCAAAGGAAGTTGAAGATAGAGAAATTTACTTGTTTCAGCTTAATTTGTCAGATGCTTTAAACGAAGAAGCCCAAAAACAACTTGGTATTACATTTTGCTTTAACGGTTCAGAAATTTTTGCAAATTTTATCTACCAAGGGTGCGACTTTTCAATATGCTACTGGGGTAATAGCTGGAAAATAAAAAGTTTACGCGCAAATATTGAATGTTGCTGCTGGTGATAAATCATTATACAAAACTTTAATGATTCAACTAGGTAAAATCAATACAACTATGCGTGTATATAAAATATATAACAACATTACAGTTGAAGTTTTGGCGCCTAATCAAAAAGCTGCTCAACTAATTGCTTATGAAACAATAACTGCGGCAGGATTCATAGTAAATGTTGATGACTAATTAAACCAAAGCAGCATCAAATAAACATCCAACTTATGCTGACGCAATAAATAAGTGTAAGCATTAAAATCAAACAAAAAATTCTGGCAACTACTTCTCAAGATAACAATTCCAACGATAATTCTGATAAAGATTCGACCGCAGTAAAAAAATAGTTCTACAGTAATACTTGCAATTGCGAGTGTCGCGGCAGGATACAAACCGGATTTAGGGAAGTCAGACCAAACAAAAAACTAGCTAACTAGTTAAAAGCATTAGATTATATTGAATATGCCAAAGTGAATACTATATAAATAGGTTGCTTTAACATAAAAATAAATTTAATGCTTTTTAACTTAATACTACCATATATACTGGTAGTATTTATTTTGTTGAGTTTAATTAGATTTATATAGTAAGTCAATAATTAGTAAATTTAACTAAATATAAACTTGTGCTGACGCATCAATTATGTGTTATTAAGATTTAAAACACTACGAGTATGGAAGTTCAACTAATATATTTTAAAGCGTCGGGAAAATATTACAGCGACGCATTGCTTGAATTAACGCACGAAGAAAAAAATGGATATTATTTTAATCTTGGTGACAGAATTCGCAAACTATCTGAGCAAAAAAGCCTTCCTGGCATAATTGGTGACTGGTTAGGTAGCGAAGAAAACGGTTTTGCGGTTGTATTTCCAGTGGAAGTTGAAGGCGAATACCATATTGGTTTTCCTATCTTAGTTAAAAAATATAATAATAAAGAAACACTCATCAATAATAAAAGCTTTACTCCCGGCGCCAAAACCAACCATATCATGAAGGTGAGGACTTTCAAGCAGCACGGGAAATTCGACGATGTATACGATATGCCGCTTGATTCAGAATGCATTAGTGAAGGAGTCGCGTTAACATATAAAATTAGCAACATGTTCTGCTCGAATTATCCAAAACGTAGAGGATATATTATGGTGGAATGCCCAGAAACGCTTTCTGGTTGCCCACATCTAATTTTACCATCTATCAATCCTTGCGACGACTAAAACAATCATGCCAACTATTGATTTGATAGTTGGCATCACAAACAAAATCATAACTTATTTATGACTATTAAGTATTTTGAGAGAGTGTACACTGGACACGGTGAAGTATACGAATGCTTTTACGAAATGCCGAAAACTAACGGTATTCATATAGCAGAAGATATTGGGGACAAATTGCCAAATAGTGAAAGACTTATTTATTTGGCTGTGTTTGGCAATTACTATGGTGTCGGTTCCTGCCGAAGGTCGGCACTTATGACATTAAGGAATTGTCCCAAAAAATTTATAAGCATCGATTCAAAAACGTGGTTCGGTGCCGCAGAACAAACAGAAATGGAAAGCGAACTCATCAAAATTTGGATAAAAGCCAGAACATTATTATGGACACACTAGTAATATACCATCCACAATGCAAATTCATTAATGGTGCATTTACAAGAACAGTATCGAAGAAAGTTTTCTGTCGAGATTCTAAAAGTAAATGGGTGTCACTATCACCCAAAAAAGAAGAAATATCAATAATACCAGTAACCCCAATTGGGTATGAGGATAAAGCGGCATACCTGACTGAAGCAGGTGCCTTGTCTCACCCACATTGGATGTACGAATATAACGACAAGGGGTATCAAAAACTCCATCCAGTCTGGGATGTGGAAGATTTTCCCGGTATGGTAGACCTGGAGAAGAACTTTTACTATCCAGTCACTTTAATCGATGGAAAATTAGTCGAAGTTGGCAGAAGTAACCCAAAATTATATACGCCATATTCAACAGATGTTACTGAGTGGAAAACGAACGTAGAAATTGCGATTGAGGCAATGAAGGCGCCTAACCCTGATGCTGCCGTGCAATTGCTTGGTTTGATAATAGATATAAACAAGAAATGTCTGAGTGCCAAGTGGGTAGGCGAATATGAATGGGAGTTGCTAGGAATGTTAGCTGCTGCAAGAAACAGTCCCGGTATACCGCAAAGACATACCGAATACGGTGATTCATGCATAACCGCAACGTGTATGGCAGATTTATATAGACTGCAAAAACAATCTAACGGATGGTGGATACACGACTCTGACAATGGTGCATTCCTATTTATAGTGTCTCGTTAACAATTAACGCCTCACTGTCAGCAGTGGGGCACTTATGGAAGTAACAACAATTACAGTTCACTCCCCAGTTGCCAAAATCCAATTCTAAGAATTTGAATAAAAATCAACAAATCAACAACTCACTAATAATTTACTTACAAATGCAACAAACAACACTCACTGTATACTTTCCAATCTGCCTCCAAAATACTGGCGGGCAATGGATAACACTGGCACACTTAAAAAAATATATTCAAGACATCATTGAAAATTGGGTTGATTCAAATTATAAACAAGCTAACCCAATTCAGCATGATGTTGAGTACTTGACAGAAATTGGCGCCGCACAACATCCGTACTGGATTTACGCTTATAACGATAAAGCGTATCACGTTTACCCAACATCTGATGTAAATGTAATTCCTCATGCAATTTCTAAAATAAGTGCCGATTACAAATATATACCTGTCACCATAATTGATGGTAAATTGGTAGAGCTTGATAGCAGCGCGCCACCAATTTGTACAGCTTTTTCAAATTATGAAGCTGATTGGGATGACAACATAGCATATGCGCTTGAAGCTATTAAATCACCACAACCCGACGCGGCAATTAAATTGCTCGGTTTAATGAGTGATATAAGCGAGGAATGCCATTACGCCAGCTGGATAATGGGGAATGAACACGCTTTGCTCGAAATGATTAAAATCGATACCAACGTAATTAAAAGTGTTAATTACGGCATAGGTAAAGTTACAGGCGCGCAAATATTGGAGATGCAACGACTACGCGCAAGTAGCGGTGGTTGGTGGTACTGGGATATTGATGACGAACTTAGATTTGTAAAGGAGTAAAAATAATATGAACAGCAAAAAACCTTGTATAATTAACCCAAAATACTATCCACTGCTAGCCAATTTGCTAGAAAAAGCATCAGACGAATACGCCAATCGTTCTTGTAATGACTACGATTTAAGCCAAATCCTACCCGACGTAGAAGATAGGCGCCAACTAGCGAAAAGCATGGAGGAACAGAATGGCAGCCCTGAAGAATTTGACCCAGAAGACGATTACAACACCGTCAACGATTCGTGGTTATTTGGATATTTCGCATCTTTATTCGAGTCTTATACTACAGCAGCAGAAGTTCCAACAAACTCACAATTACAGCACGCTCATCAAGAATTACTCGCTGCTTACTCAATTATCGGCGCATTGCTTCAATTTATCGAAAAATCGGGCACAAAAGCAAATAATGAAGTAAGCAAACAAATCAATGACGAAATATTAACTATTAGAGAATGCTTGACGCACGCTGAAAACTGCTTCCCAAAATATCCTGAACAATTCTCATAACTCTAACTAATTGAACATGTGGCTCTCACGAGCCACCCTAATAAAATGAACAAGTATACTGTATCAAATATATTAAATCAGGTTATTCTTGGTGACTGTAAAGAAGTTTATAAATATTACCTGTAATTAACGCAGGTAATTAATTTTAATTCATATTGAGTTTATGCCAATGCTTACGCAATAAACAGGTAATCACTACAGTGTAAAAGTATGTCACTAACTAAAAAGATAATTGCCAAGTCTCCTATTTTAGAATGGTTTGAAGCGCGCAGCAATGCAGGAATCGATAAAATTATCAGTAATGCTAATCAACATTTCGCAACAGCAAACTCTCTACAAAGAGGTGAAACATTAAAGTCCACGAACATTGGATTAATCAAAGCTGCTGCTGTGTATGGCTTACTCAAACATATTGGTTACATCAATGGAGATAGGAATTGGATAGCTAATACTTACGCAAGTAAATATATCCAAAAAGATAAATTCGATTATTGGTTTACGGGAATATTCACTAAATCAATGTCCGAGGAAGCTATTCAATGTCTTATAGCAGGCGCCGGCGATATCTCATATCGAATAGGACGAGAACATAACTTTCTCAAAGACATTAGCCAGCACATTGTTGACAACAAAGATATTTTCTCTGCTACATCCAATCAAAGATGGGCTAAAACCTGGAAAAATATTCTTGAAGATACTCAATTACTCGTAGGGTATCTTCCCAGATGTTACAAGTGGGAGCCTCGTACATTACCTGTAATAAGTCCAACCTTTGAGCTAAGTAATCAAACTGGTGGCGCCGATGCCGACCTTATTATTGGAGATTCAGTTGTGAGTGTAGTTCCCGGTAGAGAATTTACACTTACAAACCTATACGAGCTTCTAGCATACACCTTGCTAGATACAGACGATACTTACTCAATCAAAAAATTAATATGGCTATTTCCTTTACGTCAAACAGCAGTTGTAGTTGAGTGTAACAAACTATTCCACAACATTCAACGAACGCGCGAAGAATTTAGAGAAATGGTTGAAGCTAATTACCAAGTTGACGAATTTAACAGCAGTACTGACAGCTTTGACACTCTAAAGTACTCATCTCAAAAATAATTTAGTGTACAATCAATATCATATTCATTCAACCCATGAACACTCATGGGTTTTATTTTTTCAAACCCTCTATACAAAAAAAAATATCAAAATTAATTAATTCTTTTCAATTTAATCGCATATAGCTACGCAAGCAATCGCGAAGCGTAAAACAATCAAAATTAACTATGTGCGACCAAATTAGTGTTTTCTTTCCAGCGATTATTTATGTAGGTAATCAGTACGTTCAGACGGTTAGGCAAGAAACGTACTTAGAAAATCCAGCCACAAAAAAATGGCATTTATTTCAGTTTAATTATCCATCGGGTAAAAGCTGGAGAGCCATAATAAATAACAAACCAAACTTCTGCCCAAAATGCCCAAGCATTTATGTTACTAAATTTGAAAGTTATGAGCAGTTCTTTGAGGCAACAAGCAGTAAAGCTAAATATTCGCCAATAAACTCAAAATTTGCATATTTATCTTTAATGGGCGCCTCTAGACACAACTTGTTTTATGCACTTGATGTAGACGGCAAGTTCCGCCACATTGGTTTGACTCAAATGTTGGACGGCTGGGTAAAACCTGATGCTCAAAAGATTGTACCTGTACAATTAACGCCAAATGGCAGGATAATCCCATTGCCGCATGGCACTACTTTACCAAACAGATTTGAAACCGTACACCAACCTTTGGTTAGTTCAAAGCAAGGCGCCAATAACCTACACCTTGCAAAAGAAGCACTAAAATCAGATTCTCCAGACGGCGCCTTATTACTTCTTGCTTTGATGAGAGAAATATCAATTCAGTCATTTGGTAGCGTGCTGCCTGGAGTTGATATAACGCTCGGTGGGTTTGTTGATGCCCAAGTACAAGAAGTCAACAACAATGGCAAGTGGCGAATAACAGCTACCCAAACGCGGATGCTGCACTGTTTATTCCGTGAAGCAAACGGATGGTGGGACTGGATTTGGGATGGAAACGGTAACTTTAGACCTATATTCCAACCAAACATTCCTGCATAAATATGTGAGTCGGGCAAACACCACGTCCGACTCCAAGCATTATTAATGTTTCACATTAAATTAAAGTTTTCGCAAAGATTTAGTAAACTAAAGAACATTGTACGAACTGTGCAAGTCAGTAGAATCGACGCTAACTATATTTACTTATATAGCAATCCTAAATGAGTTGTAAAAAAATAAGATATTTTAAACTACTTAATCTTATTTACTAGCAAAACTTAAGCTCGTGACCCCCAAAGGGGGTCACGGCGCCATAAAAATTAAAGAAAAAAGTACTTAGGAAACTTTAAATATAGAGTTAGTATAACAAAAAGCGCTATGTCTAAGTATAGCGGTGTCTTATTAAGTAAAAATTGCCAAAATGACTTTTTACACGAGAGTTTGAAGCTTTAACCACTCGTTTTAAACTTTACCATATATGTATTTTGGGACACATATTATGGATGGGTACAGTCTTGCCGACATTAAAGCCTAGATTTATCATACAGCAATATTTACGGGCTTTTTGGACCCAATGGAACTCTTAAAGTTGAGTTTAATTGAGGCAACAATTATGGCTATAGAGCGCGCTGGTGCCTAAATACACGAGACTTGTCCGCGCGGACAAAACTTTTATCAATACACGCACATAGTTTTAGAGGGTTAATCCAAGTTCTAACTTGAATAATGATAAAAAGGTGAGTCATACATAAACATTTTTGGGAAATCAAATATTTGATGGTGAGTAACGAATTCAAATAAGCTTTTAAGACTAGAAAACGATTTACATAAATGATAAAACTCTCTCACAAACTTTTTAGCGTACAGCCAAATATCTTCTACAGGATTTTGCGTTGGGTCATTCGGAGCAAATCTAATACAAGTAACTTTCCATTCGTCTTCGTTTAAGTCTTTATTGACTGTATTTAAATAGGTCACAAATTCTGCTGAACGATGATAGCTAGCTCCATCCCAAATCAAAGCGATACGGCTTTTAGGATACTGAGAAATTAAATATTCTACAAATGCGATGGCGTTTTTTGAGTCACCTTTCTTACAAGGTTTGATTAAGAATTCTTGTGTATAATAGTTTAAGGCGCCGAAGTAAGTTTGTTTTTGCCGTTCGTTTAATACTGGAACTTCAATTCTTTGTTTTGTATTACCCCAGATGTAACCACAGATATCTCCCCATAGCAGATGGCACTCATCTTCAAAGAATACTACAAGTTCTCCAGAAACTATTTGACTTTGATGTGCTTGAAGCCATGCTGTTATTTCTAGTTTTTTTTAGCTACTAAATGTGGGTCTTTACGAGGATTCTTTTTCTGTGCCTTCTTCCAGCTAATATTAGCTTGTTTAAATAAATCGTAATAACTTTGATTCGATTCAAAAATTACATTAAAATTGTCTTCAACGTATTCTTTTAATTCCTCTAAATGCCAATAGTTTTTTTGCTTTAACCAACTAATGACTGTTTGTGTTTGGGCGCCATCAAGATAACTTCTTGACCCTTTATACTTCAGCTTTAGCCCTTCGATACCTTGTTCTACATACATATATTTCCACTTACTTATAAAGCCTAAAGATACACCTAGGACATTAGCGATAGTTGAGATATTGCAGTTTTTCATCACCATTTGTACTGCCAGCGCTCTTTTTAACTCTCTGGGGTCAGGATTTGCTTGAATAAAATTTAACAACTCTTCCATAAGTACTACCACGCACCCTATTTGTACTATTTTACGTTCAGCATATCAGCAACTGTGATTTTTTACAACTTTTGAACGGATTAGGAACTCTAAATGTGAAGTTCCCTATATACTCTTTTATTTAATTTTTATGGCGCCGTGACCCCCAAAGGGGGTCACGAGCTTGAGTTTTATTAGTAAATAAGGTTAAAGATTCAAAATATTTAACTTTTTTACAACTGATTTAGGATTGCTATATACGAGCAATGAAAATACGATTAACCGGAACTGAAGAGGAGATTACAGGGGCCATTGCCAAAATCAAAACTTGCTTTGAGGTGAGCGAAGTCTCAAAGTTTTACCTTAATCGTGGTGGCGGCGATCAAGGTCGAGTTTACGTGAAGGTTAAAAATGCAGTGGAAAAATAATAATCACAATTACACTAAAAATCTCTTCTACCCTTTAAAAGAGGGCAGGAGAAGAAACAGGTATATCTTTACACTACTAATTTTATTGAAATAAATTATATCACAAAATAAAAAAACCCTTCTATACAATTAGAATTGGATAAAAGGGGTACTGTTGTCTTTTATAATGAACTGAACTCTAGGAAATTAGAATTATATAGCCAAGACAAAAAATCTCTCTCACACTTTGGAAAGAGAGACTTTATTAAGTTAATTTTGCGATTTATCAGTCAAATTATAACCGTACAATTGAGTATTATTTATAACCGACAGGAACATCTAGCTGTTAAGATCACACGGCTTACAGTACAAGAGAAACATGTCTTTTTGCAATAGGCAATTGAATCACAAATTTATCTATCTGGAGTAGGAAGAAGCGAAAAGGTAAAGCTTGGCACACTAGAACTTAACATTTTATTTATTCCGCACCTTCACTACCTTGCCTTTCATTGATTGGCTTGGGTCGTTGCTCGCTTTATTATGGAAAATTATTCAAAAAACTTAATTGCCGTTATAGAAATGTTGCTGGCTGTGCAAGTGCCTAACTCTGACGATTTAGTTATCGTTGATGCCAATGCTGTTCTGGATTTAGCTGAGTTTAATTTAAGCCCTATCGAGATTGAGAAATTTCAAAGAATAATTAGAAAACTCAATTTCCACCTAGCCGTCTCGCTGCAAGAGCAACACCCTGCCAGTTCTATCATTTCTGAAATTCGCCCTAAATCAAGTGGTTGAGTGGCTTGACTCCTAGCTCTTAAATTTAACTAGCACAGATTTATGTATGAAAAACTACTATTAAAATCAAGTATCTTTTGTGTTAATCAAGAAATCCACTAATGAGAATAATTGTACTTCATCAATCGGTTTAGCTAGCACCCCATCAACCAACCTACAATCCACATCCTTTAGATCGTCTGTATAAGCCGTTACTAGCACAATGGGAATATCTTGCGTGCTGGCTTCCCACCGCAACCAACTGGCCACCTCAAGCCCGTTCATATCCGGCATCATTAAATCCAGCAGTATCAAATTAGGCGGACTGGCTTTCACTAGCTGCAAAGCTTGCTGACCACAGTTGGCGGTGCTGGTTTGGTAGCCAACCTCTTCCAGCATAAATTGCAGTAAAATGAGATTGTCTGGATTATCGTCAACTAGCAAAACTTGTGGCTTAATAGTTGATGATAAAGGAGCAAAGAAATTGCTGTTTTCTTTATCTGTTTTTGGCATATTTTTTTCTAATTGGGCAGAAATTTAAGCATCAAAAATTTTCTCAATAATGACTCTAAATCGCTGCCAAAGCCTATATTTTTACTAACTTATATGCCATTTAAGAGAATGGATTACTCTGCTTTTAGATAGAGATTAAGAGAATATTAAAGTCTTTACCAAACTATTTGAATACAAAGCCCCTGCCACTACTCGATACCCAAGCCACTTGAAATTAAGTCTGTTTTCTATCTTTCAAGGTCAATAAGTCAAATGCCTACAACTTTTACAAGGCTTCGAGGCGTTTATATAATGAATTTGCTACCTTAAATCTTAAATTTAGCTGTTTAAAAACTGTAAAGAATGTGTGTAATTATTCATACAATAACAATTTACAATTTTGGAGTTAAGTACAACAATATTTAATATAAAAATCAATCAAAAGAAAGAGCTTAAAAATGGTTTTTACTAGTCTTATCGTGATATAATTTCTAATTACCCAATTGGAAATTAGAACTTATCTTAGTTACCAAAAATCAGATACTTGCTGCCCTCTCAACGGCTGATTACCAGTGCCTAGCTCCTCACCTAGAGCCAGTTGAGCTTGACATTAAACAAGTCCTTTACGAAGCAAATGAACCAATAACCCACGTTTATTTTCCCCATCAGGGAGTAGTTTCCCTAGTCTGCAACCAACAAGACGGCTCCACTGTTGAAGCTGGTATAGTCAGCAACGATGGCATGGTGGGGCTACCTGTAATTTGGGGTGGCGGCACGACAACCACCACTGCCTTTGTGCAAGTTGCAGGTAGGGGTATGAGAATGCAGACAGAGCCACTGATAGCGGAGTTCAAGCGTGGTGGAGAACTTCAAGATTTGCTTTTGCTTTATACTCAAGCCCTGTTCACCCAAGTCACCCAAACCGCAGCTTGCAACCGCTTGCATATCATAGAAGAACGACTTGCCCGTTGGCTGTTGATAGTTTCTGACCACATGCAATTGGAGCAATTTGCCCTCACTCAGGAATTTATTGCCCAAATGCTGGGCTGTCGCCGCTCAGGTGTCACTGTGGCTGCTGGCACACTTAGCCAAGCTGGAATGATTAGTTACAGACGTGGAAATATTAACATTCTCAATAGGCAAGAATTGGAGCATACAGCTTGTGAATGTTACCTTATCATCAAAAATGAGTACGCTCGATTACTTAATAAAAGGGGCTAGCTTTTGCCTGAAAGACGGTTGTAACGTGCGATTGCGTACCGACTGCAAAAGTCAAGGGATGTACATTTGAGGAAGGTGTAAATTTTTAGCAGTCTAAGTAAATGCCATCTTTACTTCCCAATGAAGAGGAAACGCTTCCCAAGCAACCATTTCAAAATCAACTATCTCTTAATGGTTTGCAAGTTTTGGTGGTAGATGACAATGAGGATAACTTGTTTTTGGCAACTTTTATTTTTGAACAGTGTCAAGCCAAAATTAAAACAGCCACTTGTGTGGATAAAGCTTTAGAAGTCATAGAAGAGTGGCAACCGGATATTATAATTTGCGATATTTTTATGCCTGAGAAAGACGGCTATGCACTAATTCGCTGCCTTCGAGATAAAGAAGTAAAAACGGGGGGCTTTATTCCTGCTCTGGCACTGACAAGTTATATCTCTCCAGAAACGTTTAGCACAGCAATAGATGCCGGGTTTCAAAAGATTATTCTCAAGCCTTTTGATTTTGATGAGCTTATTGCCGTTGCAGCGCATCTTATCTATGCCCATCGCCCTGCTGCTTACTAGTACTGTTAATACTGGCAACAAAATTTACAAATTTTTATAAAAACCATTGTCAACGTATTACAATGCGCGCATTGTAATACGGTTGTAATTAGGTAGTAATTAGATGACCTTACTTAGAATAAAAGGTTAGAAAAACCACAAACTGCCCCCGCTCGATTTGTGGCAGAGAGAATTTCACAATTCAACCAAGCCGCCTAATCTGATGTCCTTGATTTATACGTGCATTCTGCCAGCTAATTCTACCGTGTCTGAGATAGAGATGATGTATAGAGGTAAAAATCCTATTTGAAGTGCAAAAATAAATCAACTGGCAGGCTTGTCATATTTAATCTAAGTATTGCTGGAAGCGGTGATAGCTATAAACTACACCAGTCTTTAATTTTACATAATCAGATAGATATTAAATCTCAAATAAGGATTAGTATTGAGGGACAATGACAATCTGTTTCGATTGAAACAGTAGATTATGAAAAGTCAAGAAAATGAAGAATTACTCGCAGCAAGGGAAGAGATAAAATTTTTAAATGAGGTAGCAGAAAGTCATACCTTGCTAACCAATACTCTAAAACAGGAATTGCTGCAAGCCATAAAAGAGTTAACTTTTATGAGTGAATCATTAACCAAGGCATCTACCCTAGAGCTTGGTTTGGAGGAAGCTAAAGTAGTCGCGGGGGCAATGTTGCAAGATGATCCGGGTAGTGGGCAGTTAGTTGCCAGCTTACTGACGGCAATTTATGGCGTATCAATTGAGGCACAAGATTTAAAAATACCAAATAGATTAGATATTATAGGAAGCAAATTTGGTCATTACTCTGCTAGCAAAACTATTTTAAAATCACAGGAGCTTATAAAATACTCCAAAGAATTGCGAAGCCAAATTTTATTGAGAAGTAATCCTTCATGATGCGACCTGGGAGAAAAATTTAGGTGTTATCAAATCCTGTAAAGCTTGCCATAAGGCAATTGTCTGCCCTTGCTTGTAGCCGTAATAGCTCACTAGCGGCAAGGAATGAGTGACATTTTAAGGAATTAATTCTTATGCAGGTGTCGGGTACTTTTAAGCAAGTTACCCTTGCCGTTGAGAGGCTTGGAACAGTTTTTGAAGTTCTGAAAACAGTTTATTACGTAAGCGAAGATGAAACGGTACAAGTCTTGGTCTGTGTGAAGTTGCCAATGGTGCCGTTAGCTGAGAAGCTAATTGACAAGCATTTTTAGACATTTTCCCTATTTTATTGACACTTCGGTTTTAAGCGGTTATCTTTGAACTCGTGTAAAAGGCCCGACTACGCAGGAAGGCTGCCAATTATAGCTTAAAAGTGCGGGTAATTGCCACCCTAACTGTACTTGGCATCTTAAGTGTGTGTAGTTAAAAGTAACGCCTGTCTTTTGTGCCTGTGATCAAACCAGAGCCTTGCTGTTTTTTGAATCCAATCCCAATCTCGGTTTAGCTAGTTCAAACCGTAAGCAATTATTTGATTGTCCAGATTAACCCAAGTCGTCTCGAATAAATAACAGCTTCTCTTATATTACGGTTAAATTTTTTAATTTTATAAATGGCAAGCAAGTACCTACTCAAAACAAATAGGTATTGAAGCCAGAATTGAATTCAAAAGTAATCAATAAAACTACTACAAAAAATCTCTTCCTACTAGTAGGCGAGATAAGGAAAGAAAATAGGTACATCTCTACAGAAACTGAATTCTATTAAATAAAATTATACCCTTTTTAAGCTTAAAAAATTCTTCCATCAGTAAGCTAGGTAAAAAGAGAAGGTGCTGTATTGTCCATATACTTGCCTAAATTATAGAACTAAATTCTAAAAAATCCCTCTTAACTTTGGGCAAGAGGGGGAAATCATCAGGTTGATTGCATATAATCTACAAGCCAAATTATAACAGTACAGTTGTTTAGTTAGGTTTATTTCAAAGAATTATTTAGCCTAAGCAGCACTTTTAGTATAGAAGCGATATTGCTGAGAGGCAGTTTTACTTTGTAAATTTGAAGCGAAGGTGGCGACGGTTGCTAGAAGCACGTCAGGGTCAAGGGGTTTGCTTATATGGGTAGAAAACCCGGCTTGTAAAGCTAGGTTGCGTTCCTGATCTGAGGCGTGTCCAGTGAGGGCGATGGCGGGAATATTTCCAAGCTCCTGGGTCAGATTTCTAACTTGCCTAATTAGCCAATAACCATCTTGTAGGGGCATACTTATATCGCTAATTAGAATATCGGGTTTGACTTGGGTAATGACTTGAAGAGCTTGACTGGCACAAGTTACAGGTGTTACCTGAGCATTGTGCATCTCCAGAATGAATTGTATCAGTTCGAGACTGTCAGTATTATCATCTACTGCCAGCACCTGCAACCCGTCTAGGGCTTGGAGGTTATACATAAATTAGTTTGTCCTGTTGTTTAGAAATCCAAAAGCTCTAGGCAGTGCAGTTGCACCCCTTCTGTTGTAAGTCCAGTCTAAAGGCTTGCTGAAAAAATACTCCTTGTTTAAAACTCAACTTTCTTAATAAAACATTAAGTTTCTTTACTATACTTCATTTTTCGTGTATATGCTCTTCTATCCGCAGGAATAGATACAAAGTCACAAGTTCAAGTAGAATCTAAAGAAAGTATTAAGTTTTAGAGGTAAATATGAATAATGAGTTAAAGGCGATTAACACCTCAACCTTGCGTCAATTATGGTCTGTCATTGAGCAGACGCAAAGCAGCCTTTTGCTCAAGCTTAGTGATACAGATTTAGTTCAACAGCTACTGGGGCAACTGAACAGCCAAGAAGTTCTCAGCAGCGAGGAAGTTAATAATCTGAGTACCTACCTTCACTCTAAAACTTTATTAATTCGTGATTTAGCCCAAACCCGTTTAGTGTAAAAACGTTGGTTTTTACTTGTAAAACACCAATCGTGTCAACGTTGGTTCTTGTTTACAAAATACTAATCGTGCAAACGTTAGTATTTTTTTACTGCGTGCCATAGATTGGGACAGTTTCAACATGAAAGCACCTTCAATAGCTACTTATATAAGTAAGCACAACAGCTTTTACTCAAGAATTAGAATCAAAACTTATACATCGAGGGAGGACGTTTCCTGCTTTGGTACTCACTCAAAGCTCCAGAGGAAACTACTCGGCGCCCGTTTCTTCTAAAGCTAGGGATTTGTCCTTTTTGCAAAGCCATATATAGCGTGCTTTGACTGACCCCCAAACGTCTTGCCGCTTCTACTAGCGAAATACCATGTTTAACCATAATGTCTAGTCCTTAGCATCTGTGAGAGAAAAAGTCAAAGTTGACTGCGGTTGAATCTTAAAAAATTGTAACACTTTTTTGATGTATCTCAAATCAGGTGTAAAATTTATAGCCCTTCAATATTTTTTTGTGGCTTAGTCATCATATTTAAAGATAAAAGCCACAATCCTGCTCTAGCTTGTGGCTGAATTTACTTGATTTGAGCTAAAGGTGCATTGCTGTTAATTCTACCGTCTCTGGGAATAAAGCAATGTATAAAAATAAATTGAATTAATAATTTTTGGGGAAAATTCCTAGTAATTAATAATAAAGACAAAACTTTCTGTTACCAATTGTTAAGTAACATGTAGAAAAATTGTGAAGTCGTTACCATACTAAACACAAACTGGTCTGTCCAGTAATAAATATAAAGTTTTAACTACTTACAAATTAAATTATGTTAAGTGTAATAATATAAGAGTTAAAATAAAAATGCCCGCCAAAAGCCAGTTGGCATCTAGCTTCTAGCAGGTCTTCCCCAAACCGAAAGCACTCAGTTTGCGACAAGTAAATTATGATAAATACGGCAAAAGACTGTTATCACTCTTTGGAAAGAAATCAAGCTTTAGTAGGAGTAAAAGTACTTGTAGTTGATGACGATCAAGATAGTCTGGACTTGACTAGTTTTATTCTTGAGGCTTGTGGAGTTAAAGTTATCACGGCAGTGTCAGCATTAGACGCTTTAGAAGTGATCGAGCAGTTTCAACCCCAAGTTTTAGTCAGTGATATTGCTATGCCACAGATTGATGGCAACTCTCTAATTCGCAAAATCCGACAAGGCAAATCTTTAAATCACGACATTCCCGCCATTGCCGTGACCGCACTAGATAGGGAAGAAATATTTAAATTAACCCTTCAATCTGGATTTCAAGCTTATCTGAGTAAACCCTTTGAAGGAGATGAATTGATAGATTTGATTGTTTCTCTGCACTTGGAGAAAGAAAATCGAGAAGGGCTTAATGCTTCAGCTACTTAAATTAATATTAAAAAAACAATAAATCCTCAATTTTATTCCAAGTTTTGTATCCACTAGCACCAGTAAATTAATAATAGTTTTCTGCTTAGTTGATACTTGCTGATTACAGTAAAAATCTTTCCTATCTTTATAATTCGAGTGTTTCACAATTCTAGTTTTTCTTTAATATCTTCTTGGTGCCATTTATGTTTTAAAATGGTTAAGTCCGCATCAATTTGAGTTAAAAGAGAATTGTAAAGGTTGACACCCTTGCGTTTGGCAATTGACTTAGTAGACATTTTATGTTCAGGGGCGTTTTTATCAATCCAAGCTAGTTGGGCTATGACTGCTTTTCTGACAGCTTCTAAACGTTGTTTGTCTTGCAGATCATAAGCTACGTGCAGACTAGCACACAAGGTATGGTAAGCGGCTTCAAAGTAACCATTTTCCATTGCCTCCTGAGTCATGGTCATCAGTCGAGAGTAGAAATCGCCGTCTTGACTTGATTTGGACATAAGCTTTTTGGTATCCGACTGAGTAATCAATGCTTTCAGTCTAAAGCTATTTATCTTGGGAATAACTAAATACCTATGTTTAATACTCAAGAGCAACGCCTCAACACTTCCACAGTAGACAACCACCGCAGAAGTGTTAAAGTGCTTTATATTCAAGGTCTTTATAGTGGCTGACCCCGTTTTAATTAAGAAATGTAATCTTTTATTTAGATTCTCATTAAAGTGGTAACTTGTCTTCACATTTAAGATTTTCTTAAGATTTAGAGAATTTATCTCTTAACTTGCCGATTCCTCTAACCATTACACTAAATCCGCCAACACATCAGAGATTTCGCGTTGCTGCTGCTGACGATTACGGTTATCGTCGTACTTTTGAATGGTGTCAATGTTGGCGTGGCGGGACAAGTTCTATACCTTACGATAATTGCCGTTGCTGTGGTCAAGGGCGGTGGTGATCGATCTGTGGCGTATTCGGTGCGGGGACATATGTTTGGTGATACCTGCTTTTTTACATAACTTAACCACTAGGCGCCTGATTGATTCCCCTATAAGACGGTCTTCAATGTCCCCTTTGCGTGGCGACAGTGAACCAAACAGAGGTGTATATTCTTGATTGGTTTTCTTACTGGCTTTAATCCAGTCGATGATAGCCTCGGTAGTTTTTTGAGTTAACTCAATCACCGTCTTTTGCGTACCTTTACCTTTACCGTAAATAGTTATGGTTTTGGCTTGCGGGTTGAAATCATCTACATCGAGGGAATAAATCTCATTTCTTCTCAAAGCGTTATCCCACAAAAGGCGTAAAATTGCGTAGTCCCGTTTACCTTTCAAAGTACTGCGGTCAACTAAGCTCAAGACTTTGGCAAATTCGCGGGCTTCAATACCTGATGTATCTCTGTATTTTTGGACTATCTCAGATTTCACATCATCGAGGGCAAAAGCATAGACTCCCAATTTTCTGCCCATAGTTACCATTGACCTGATAGCTGCGAGTTTTCTATTGACCGTGTTTTCGGCAAACCTACGCTCATTCATCAAATAGCTCTTAAAATCAAGAACCAAAGCTACTGCTTGTCCTTGGGTGAGGTGTAAAAATTCTAATACTGTATCCCGATTGGGTTCTTTCCCAGTAGAAAAGCAAAAGAAATCACGTAAATCTTTTTCGTAGCAGCGCCTTGTTCCTTCACAGCGGGTATCTCTTAGAAGTTGCTTGATGACATCGGGATTTTTTTCAAGGGTTTTAAAACTGTCGCCTATGGTGAGGGTGTAGGATTTCTCTAAACTGTAGGTGTGTTTCGCCATAGGGAGCAAATTGCTTTGTGTAGAGCCAAAAACTAGATTCTCACTCTTTATAATACATAATTATTAATATACTATATTTTTGTAGGTTTGCAGACTATTTAACTCGAAGGGTGACTCTTCCACCGATGCATTATATGTGTTGGATGTGTTTTTGATTGACAGCCCAATCACGGAGAAATTTGTTGCTAAAAACCCAGTGATATCTCGAACTATTGAGATTAAAGGTAGCAACACACTTTCAGAGCTTCATAAGATTATCTTTAAAGCATTTGACCGTCACGATGAACATATGTACGAATTTCAAGTTGGAGGTCGTGGCCCGCAGTTCAAAGTGGCGCCAGAGTATTTAATAAATCATGGATTTTTAAGTATCGTTAATGCTGGCGAAATAGTTTAATTGCCCCCTATTCTTGTATTAAGTCAGCACGCCTACTTAAAAATTATTTATGTTAAAGTATAACTTTACATAACCTTTTTTGGTGCCCTTTTTGATTTCTTGGCACCGTCCGGTAAATCAAACTCAACCGCTGAGTTGAAATCAACTCCTAGTACTTCCAATTTCTTCACAACATCGGAAACATTAACTTGTGTAAGCGCTGCAAAGTCTTTTGCTAGTCCATGTAGTGTAGGTCTTGAGTGCCTTATATTACTTTTGTGAGTAACATCGTTTATACGGTCGGCAGCTTCCGAGCAATCAAGTATAAATTCTGCCAAGCGATGAATATCACCAGGAAATAAAACAGCTATCTCTTTGAGTTGCGATAAGTATACATTTGTTCTTATTACTCTCATAGTCAACAAGTAGCTAACGAACAATACTGATTTTACTCTGTAGGCGGGGTGCCGATATTTTTGTTCTATAACTCATCAAAGTGCGTAAATTTTAGTTAAATTTGTTGCAAATATACTAAAAATAGCGATACTTTAACTGTAAATACACGTAAATTGGACGATGCTTTATGGGCGTGAGAGTGCTATATATTAAAGCTTTATCGGCAGTTGCATCTTTTTTCTTATTTGTATTAAATATAACTAAGACTTTAGCTGCAACAACATTTAACCCTTCTCCTATATTTACAGACGTTACAAGTTATACAATAAATGCATCAATGTAATAAATAATGAGCATTTATTGAATTGAGTACGGAGGTTAAGAGTTGATAGTTATAATTATGGAGCGCTAATTTTGTCTGAATGCACCGTGACAATTTTATAAATTGTGATAACTTATATACTTCAGGCAAGCAATTGAATTTAGAGTAGACGCCTGACAATCATGTATAAAAGTTTTGGACTTTCCTATTTCTGCCGGGTGCGTCTAACGCTTTTAAATCACCCTAATAATTTATCTACGGTGATGCAAAATATACTTTACTTGAATAATGAATTCGATATAAGCAGGCGCCACAAGCAACCAAGCAATGATTAATTTCCTAAGTTGTCTTCAAACTTAAATCAATGGCAGTTTATTGAATTCCTTTACGATGAAGCAAACTATTTTAAAATCTGCCAAGTTGGGTTATCAATTATGTTGTGTCCGACTTCGCCGTAATAGTCATCTCTATACATGTGAAATAAGCTTCTACTACTTTGGTCATAAATTTGAAACGTCTCTATTTGACTATCAATTATTGAGCAATCGAGACTAAATCCATAGCTATATCTTGATGTTAGCGCTTCTTCCACATTCCAGTTTTTCCATTCCATAAGATAGGGATAAATTTCCGCATCAATATTAAAAATTATTGGATTATTTTGATTTTTTCTCTCGTAATACATATCCCATGTCGTCTTGGAAGGAATTAAACTCTTTAAAGTTGAGGACTTCTCTGAAAAGCTAACGTCGTTAACTGTTAACAAAATAATATCACTACTAACTACATTGAAGTTAAAAACTAAGCTTAGACCACCTCTTATTATAGCCATAATATTTACAGCATCTAAAGGTAGCTTTCCGCACTCACGAAGCCGTGCAACAATTCGTTTATTTAAATCTATATCAAACGCAAAGGCTATATTACTGTTATCTGTTTGGTAATAAATCATACAGTTAAAGTTTTTTCAATAGACCAGGTTTCTATATTTCTATAACTATATACTCCCGTCTATGTAATAGTTATGCAATCTTAGAGAAAACAATCTTCAAACTAAAAACTTGAGTAAATGGCGCCATTGTTAGATTTGAGGAACTGATTTTTACATGGTTTTAAGTCGAAATTGATACAAACGGAGACTTTTTGTGGTGAGTAGCGGTTGAACTACAGGCGCTACTCAATTTAAGGATGAATGTAAAAAATACTTATTGAGCAATTGCAGGCGCTTTTAATTTGTCTAGCTTTAACACAACGAGTGGCGCCCCTTTACTGTCTATTGAATAAACCAAGCAAGACTTTGAGTGGATTGTTGTCTTTTTTAAACGAAGTTGTTTCTTGAGAAATATGCTGCTGAATAAAATTAAGATACCCCCGTCTTCCTTCCTTTTTTGTCCACAATTTGACAGAGGATTTAATCCGTTTCAGACAAGCAACCATTTTCGATACGGTCAAAATTTCAACATCTAGATTTACGCTCTTCGGGATTTCCTTTTTTATCTGTTACTGGCAATGCTTCTCGTCCCAGGCGCCAGTCACAAACTACTTTAAGAGCCGATACTAGTCCGGCTGAGTTTCCTTTTAGCTGTCGAGAAGAACTGGTAAAACCTTGAGATGAAGCATTATAATACTGAATTAACGACTCCAACGCTGCATAATCTCAGCATCAATGAAATCAGGATGTTCTCTATAATACATTACTATAGTGCTTTCAATATTATGCAGCACATCAAGATATTTATCTTCAAAACTCATCGTTTTTAACCTCGTGTTGTATGGTTTTCACAGGCGCCATCAAAAATTATCTCATTAAAATCAACTGCTGGTTCCAATCAGCACATGAAGGTTTGAGTCGAGTAGTTTGCGGTAAAACTTTTAAAATGGCGCCTGCTATTTCTTCTCCATCAGTATCTGAATCATAAGCGGCAACTACATTCTTTATATAAGCTAAAAATTCAGTTGGCATACAACGAGGGCTGTCCGCCACAATATAAATAGTTTTCGTAAGCAGCGAGTAGTTTAGGGCTGCGACAGAGAGCGCTTCGATTGGAGACTTTGCCAAAAATGCACGAGTTATCTTGTCCTCACCTTGTCCGCCGGCAGTAAAATGAAACCAACCTTTACTGCGTTTACTACCCTTGGCTAAACCATAAAAAGTATTGTTATATCCATAAGTTCCACGCAAAAAGGCGCCTGTAACTTTATTCTCCATCGACCGCATCACAAAAACAGCATTCGCACGTGCGTCACTATATATCAACCCAGCCATATGAAGGTTATCAATAAAATTTCCAGGTAACTTTCTTACAGCAACCAAATAATCCCTCACCGCATCCCAACGACTTTCATCTCTGTCTGGCGCCACAAACTGCGGCGCTAATTCTTGGGAAATAATTTCTTGTGCTTCGGTTCGTGCGCGGTGGGTGACGGCACGCAAGCAATCAGACTCTCCAAAAATTTCATGTAACCAAGCAACAGCTTGCCGAAAGTTACATTGTAATAAATGCATTGCCAAATCAATGGCACCACCACTACCATATTGGGCGCCGCTGTAATCATAAAATTTAGTGCCGACTATTCGTAATGAAAAACCATTGCCCGACCAAATTCCTTTACTATTTAGATGCAGCCCTAAATGATAGGCGACCTCTTCTAAAGGTAAGTCGCGTAACAAGTTAGCTTGCGCTTGCCATAATTCTAAAGTCCAGGCTAAGTTTTGCACGCGCGATTCTAACTTTTGCCTTTCACGCTCGCTAGCTTGTGCCGTCTGCTCAATATGTTTTTTCTCTCGTAGTTGTAAATCACGGTCATTGATTTGATGATTCAGAATATCCAGTTGGGGTTGGAGAATTTCTTTGATTAACTCACGGTATGCGAAAGCCGATTGATTATCGTTTGGTATCGGCAGTACATCATCTAAATTAATGTGGAGTGACTTGCAGTTTACAGCAGCGTAATATTTTTTTATATCAAGGTGTTTGGCTTTACTTCCTTTGACTCCACGTTTGATACCTAGGTGTTCAACCGCGCGGGCAAAACTATCTAATAATTCTGAGAGTTTATGGCGCCCGTGGAATAATCCCTTCGCATTAAGTTTTCCTCTATTATCCAGGGGTACTATATAAGCGTGGATATGTGGAGTCGATTCATCCAAGTGCATTGTAGCTTGGACAACTTTACCGTAATAACGAGTCAGTAACCAATCGGTACAAGCAGCAGCAAAATTATCTACTCGTTCTTGGATGTAGAACCCAGCTTGGTCTGGATTATCAGGTCGGAAGTATTGGGGACTAGCGGTCAAGAGCATTTCGATGCCCAGCACTGCATTCGAGCGTATCTTCTGGGCACCGATTTTTTCCATAAACATTTCCTTGATGTCCTTACCCTCGGCACCATCAATTAAGGAAACATTTTTTATTGATAAATCAGCGTTCTCGATTTCATGCGCGCGTGCTACGTGCATCGCACTGTTAATTAGCGATGCCCAGCTTTTTATCTTTTGGATTCGGCAAACTGCAAAGTTAGTCATACCAAGCATCTTCCCACCATTCACACAGCACCGCTACTAACTATATTATTTTGTCAACAAATGTTCTCACTTCTTCAAAATACTACTTGAAAAGTTACCTGTAGTCTTTATATATTGGTGCCGGAATCCATTACAAAGTGTATTAAGTTATTACTTACACAAAAAATTAATAAGCAGTACGGAGGATAAGATAGAAATGAATTATATCATACATTGTAAAAAGTAAAACATCACAAACAATTATAAGTTATTAAATTACAACATAGCTAATTAATATATTAATTAGTTCGAGTATAAACTGAACTATTTTATGTACTATAAAACATAAAATTTTATAAGCACTATGACCACCAAAGAAAAAATAGAAATAAACACACAGCTACGGCATAACATGTTGCTATGAGATAAGAATAAACATTTAACTAACTGGAAATATACCCTATTTATCAACACTTACCTTTTGACTTAGTTCGCAGCGCATGTGCAATACCATTAGTCGCGACATAATGAATATATTTAGCAGTAGTGGCTAGAGATACATGTTCCAAAAAAGACTGTAGATCAAAATTAGAGGCACCATATTTCTTTGCTACTGTTGCATGAGTATGCCTTAAAAAATGGGCACTAAACTTAATTCCAGCTAGCTAATTCAGAAATATCCTGCATAATTTTTCGCAATGCTCTATCACTGAGAAATTTACCCTATCCAACACGAAGGACTAGGAAATACTGGCTGATTATCAGCCGCATCGGCTATATTAAATCGCGATGCCATGAATTCAACCACCTCGCAACTACTTTGAGAATACACTCGTTGCATTTACTCGCTTTTGATGGTATTCGACCGCACTTTTAATCAAGCGCCACTCTCACCAATAACCAAAATCTCAGAAGAGTAGAATTTACAGCTATACTCCTCGTAACTACTAAAGTCATCTGCATTTAGACAATTAGAGCGTAAACAAAACCCACCTAATAATAAACCTAACCAAACTTCAACAGGCACCAAATCCAAGTCTTGCATAATCATGCTGACTAAAGTAGTACTTTTATCGGTAATATATTTGGTGATTGTATCAACCCAAGCACCAACGTTTTCGCTATGGGCTATATTGAGAACTGACTCCCGCTGCTGTTCTATGGTAGTTTCTTCTATTTCTTGTACCGCTTCGAGTAAAACTTGCTTATCGACAAATTCTGCTATCGAGTTATTTTCTAAAAAACCCAAAGGGTTGTCACTATATTCATAGGGTTTGCGGTATGAGTTTTGGGGCGCCTCAACAAACTGGTCAAAATCTATGCTCATACTTTGGCGAATAAACGGGGCAAAGTGAGCATCACCCATGACTGGGCCATCATCACTAACAACTGCGTCTATTTCTTCAAAGGTATCAGCACTGCGCGCTTTAAAAATTTCAACCAAACTTGAAAGTGCTTGGGCTGCAACAACAAGCTGTTCGTTCAAATCTAAATCTTCGAGTGCTAAGTCAAGACTATGCCACAACTGATGCCACTCAACTTCCATTGGCACCTGTGAAGCTTCTTCAAGCAAACTCCATATTTCTAGTTGTATTATTTTATCGTTCACGTGTTGCTTAAGGATGATGGGGGCATGGACGAATAGTACAACGCCACGGGTCAACACGTTCTATTGAAGCAAATTTTTTAATACCGTAACTGGCACCAAGTGCAAATAATATTTTTTTAACGTAAGCGATAACTTGTGTAGGAGTCCAGCCAATACAATGTATTGCTTCAACTGAGGCACATTTTTTTTGACCTTTCCATAGAGAGGCGCCAATAGCATGAACCGGAGATTCGGCACCTGGTGGTCGATATACAACCAAAACTGCACTAACAATTTCTTCAAACTCATCAACTGGGATTGCTATGTACTCTACTAAACCAGCTTGGCGTTTACGATTACGGGTTTGGTTTCTCCTGTCCCGATGTCGAATGTACGACCGTTTGCTATGGCAGACTTCTGGTTTCCAACAACCATCACCTTCTTCTCCATGCAACTCCTTTGCCTGGTCAGCCGTTAGCATCGCACACTTTTTGCACTTTTCGGGGATATGGCGACGAGCCTCTGAAGGCACCGATTTTTGTGGTTTCGACTTGCGTTTGCTCATTTTAAGGAATAAAAAAGCCTTAACCAAAAAGCATTGTAGCATTTTTGTGATCAAAACTTTATATTTGATACCTGTAACTTCGAGCTTGGCAGGTGGGTGAATTAGTCAAGTTTGCCACCAAGATTAATGATATTGGCTCAAATCCTTAACGGATAAGTTTTCCAACCATTCTTGATTATCTAACTCCTGCCAAAAGTCAGGTTCTAAAACGTATATGACTCTTTAAATTTGGTAATTATCGCCAGAAATTTTAAGACCGATAGCTTGTTAAGCTAAATAAATTCTCACTTAATCGGGTTTGAGCTTCTGTGACTGCTGTGACTAACTCACCGCTTTGCAGAACGCTTATAAAAAAAACAGCTAGTTCGCTTTTAAACCTATTGTTTATCTGCGAACTGTCTTGAGAGAAATGCTCTAAAGCACTCAATACATTTTTTTCTGCTATTTCACAAAATGAATGAACACTGTCTATTTCAAGCTCATCTTGAGCTATCTGGCGCAACTCTAATTTTTTCAAGGGGCTAGCCGTTTCCAGAAACAGTAAACTTTCGTACTTGACTAAATAAATAAAGTCATCGCTGCGGTCGGTCGTTTCACTTTGTTCCTGTGGTGGAATGGTGATAGCTACTATCTCGTTGCTGTTAAGCAATCGATTAAGGTTGTTGAGATGGCTAATGATTGTGTTTTTATACCCAAACATTAGAGACCGTTTATAAGCCATAATCGCAAGAGCGTAGAATAAATTTAGACTGCGAGTCAAATAGTCAAAGTATTCTACTGTCCGCCCACGCTTTGTACGCACTTTTTGATAGATTAGCTTTAATCCTGCTGCTTTATCCTGTACGTAGTGATAATCTTGACCTTCTTCTAGTAAATGTGGAATTTTCACAAACTTTGCCTCCGTTGTTTGGACAACGATAAACTATTTAGCATAAAGGTGTACTTTTGTAAAATTAATTTTTGTTCAAGAAAAGAAACTGCTTGATAGACGTGCTAAAAGTAAAAACTGCTTTACTACTGTAAAAATTCTAAAAAATAGGATAGTAATTGCGTTTCCAGCTTCTATATAGATAAAATCCTAAAAAATTATAAGGAATATGCTAAAAACCCTGACTCTTTAGAATACTGCTGGCGATTCGGGGGTGGATTGAGGAGCGGAAACAGCTGAAGGATTTAATCAGGGTTGTAGCTTATAATTCAAATGTACTTACGTTGCAAATTGGCGCCAGTCACCCGGTTATAAGTTGCCGAAATCCCTACATTGTTATGTAGTGCTGTGTATTACAAAATTGATACGAGTGAAGTAGAGACACCAAAGCTTCAAGCAGTTAAGTTGGAAACTAGGATTTTCTAGGCGCCGACCCTGATAAGGCACTGGAAATAATTGTTTATGCAAAAGCAGATGAAACCGAATCGCTAGGCAGTTTTTATTTGCTTGGCAAGCATTTCAGCATTTCATTCGGTGTAAGATTATTGAGGGATAAATTTTTACACCGAATAAATTTGTAGGTCGGCACCATTGCAGCCTATTGATTCACGTTAGTAATGCTGCCGCAACTGTATCGAAACCTCAAGTATTAAACATAGAACAAATGTATGTATCAAAACTGAGTTATTAGTTTTTATACAATGGCACCGATTAAGTCAATTTACCGAAACAATTCGCAAACAGGTCTTCAAAGAAAGCACATATCCTGGCTATTGAGAATAGATGGCGCGAAAAAGGAAATCTGTACGTTAAGAATCCCGGAGCTGATGTGATTGTCTTTAGCACTAGCAGTGATTTTTATCACTCATTATTTTCCGGTTACTCTCCACCCCAGTTGATAAACTAAAAAAGTTTTACACCGAATGATGCGACTAATGTACTAACAAGCGTCGGCTATAAAATCAGGTTTGAGGCGCCGCAAAACGGGTGAATTGTACGCTAAGACAAAACTTTAAATGCTCAAATGCTTGCCTAACAATGCTTTCAGTAATTGTGTAAAAAATTAAAAATCTTCTTACTTAGCAGATAGCGCAGGCGCCTTTGCAATAGATTAGAGTTAATCTCAAAGAGCATTTAATTTGCCCAAAATTATCTCTGTATAAGACTTTTAGCATCGAGTTCACATTTTGCATAAACCTATAGGTTCGCACAAAAGATGCTAATCATTAAACGTGATTACGTTGTTTAAGGCGCCTCTAAACGCACAACCTGGTTAATTTTTTCGCATATGCGCTAATTTCCAGAAAAATTCGCTTTTGGGGTGCAAATTCCAGGATTTGACTGGCACGGAGTTCAAAAGCATTGTGGTAGATACTGGAGAGCGCTTTTACTTATATCATGCTTGGATTTCCCCTTGGGCAATATTCCTTGCAGTATAAAGCTTACAGCGAAAAATTTGCAGATTCTGCGCGACAATTTGCAGCTTCAGTGCGAACCGACAATAAAAACGATACGTATTGTTTAGTTTTTTAAATAAAAATTGTGTCAATGTTGTATTAGACTGAATAATGATTGTTATCTGGAATGTATACGTAAATAATATTTGACTAAATGTTTTATGCTTTTGAGAGATATACCTGAACCAAAGTTAATAATGCTGGATGGCGGGAAAACTGCTACTCCATCAGAGAGTACCGATATTCGAGCTTTATAAGGGCTAACAGTGAGGCTGCAACCAGCCGCCACGCAAAGCTTATGTAGCAACAGTTTTAAGGCTTGAAGGTCAGTTGAGTAGCGAGAATGCCACAAATTTTTCTGAAACCCTTTCCCAGAGAGTTTTTCCAACTTTACATGGCGGCTGGTGACAGCTTGGCCACTGTTAGCCCTACCGCAAAGACAACCATTTCCAATCTGTTAACCTAAAACCCTTACCAAATTTACAATACCTTCGCCAAATTTAAGAACTGGTAGAGCAAGTACTAGGCAGGAACGTGCCAAAACGGGTTACAGATATTTTTTAGCTAAAACAGTTTTATAGCTATCCGTGTACAATGCCAAATGTACTCATCAAAAAAACAATGTCGCGATTTAGAACTGTTCCTGACCCTGTAATTATTCAAATCAATCACAGTGCGCCAGTGCCGATTAATAAAGTTAAGGATTTAAGGGAGTTAAGGATTGACGAATTTTTAGCAGCTCGTAACCTGGCGCCAAAATCCGAGAAAGCGTACCGCCAAGATTTGAAATATTTTCTTGAGTGGTGTGATACTTCGTGGGTCGAGGTTGAGCCAAGGCAAATCGCAAACTTTAAATTATATTTACAGCGAGGGTCAGAGAATAAGCGCGCGTTGAAAGAAGCTACGGTGCGACGGGTGCTTGGAACTCTGAAAAATTTTTATAACTGGATGTTTCGCTCAGGATACGTTAAGAGTGACCCGACTTTGGCAGTTGATTTACCTAAAGTAAAAGAACCTGGAGCCAATAATCTTAACGAAAAAATTGTTGCTGATATTTTCGGTGCCGCTGGAGAAACTAATCATCCGGAACGTAATCTAGCAATAGTGGGAGTATTGCTGCATGGGCTACGAGCTAGTGAGGTTTGTAATTTAAATTTTGGTGATTACGATGGCGAGTGTTTGGAGGTTAGAATTGCTAAGTCAGGCTCTGTGGGAACAGTGCCTTTAGAACAATGGTGCTTAGATTTAATTGAAAATTATTTGAACTGGCGCCGGGGAATGCCCGGTTATAAAAAAGAAAGCGAGAAACCAGAGGTGCCGTTGTTCACTTCTTGTTCATATCGCAACAAGGGAGAAAGGATTACTTACGATACTATAAATAAACTTTGCCACCAACTAAAAAAAGAGACAGGACATAATTTTCACGCGCACCAGTTTCGACATACTTTCGGGACTAATTTGATACTAGCAGGTATTAACCCTTACCATGCGATGACGTTAATGCGGCATAAATCAGTATCTAATTTTAGAAGATACACAAAAGCCGCTGACAGTAAAGCAGCAATTAAGGAATTTCACGGTGCATCTCAGAAGGGAAGCATACTTCGCCCTGAATTATAAAACTACCACCAACAGTTAAGGGATTTTTAGAAGCAGAATGCAGAGAATAGGCGCCAAAACCAAGACATACGTTAATATTCCTCATTTTTAATCTCGCTGCTTAAGGCTCGTCAACTGTATAGCAATTAACTTCATGATAAATTTACGCCGTATAAAGGAATTAAACACGTCATTTTATATTTTCAACATCTGATATACCTATACGCGGCACGATTACGTTTTATTCAATCCCTTTACAATTTCCATTTATATCAAAACATATGTATTATGAACAGACAGTTTCTAGCTTTAGGCACCTGCACAAGATTGCATAACATACATTAATCTATATATAACTATAGTATTTTCTTGGAATAACAACCAAATGCCAAGCCTAAATTTAAGACTTACGCTTTAACACTTCCACAGTAAAAGCCGTAGAAGTGCCAAATAGGATAGTAAATGAGTTTCAGCTAAAAAAAGAAAAGATGTATACTAGCTACACTACAATACTTGTATTTACCGTCATTCCTCTGTAGGGTCTTAGGGACTATGAGCAAAGTCAGACAGAAAAAACCTACTAAACTTCGGTTGGATAATGTCTCAGTCAAGTTTTGGACTACCCTTTTTACCTCTGATGCTCTAGCAGGTCTTTTGTACTTACAGCCATTACCTAAAAACTTTCAGTCTCCAAAGAATAAAACAGTCAACGGTGTGATTGTCAATGTGGAAGGAGCAGTGGCAGAAGATTTTCGCAAGGCAGACCAAAAATATTTCCAGCAGCACCCTCAAGAAAAAGTCTATGTGCGTTCTCCGTTTCCAAATGAATTTCAAGAAACCGTTCAACCAAGAAAGGTTGAAGTTCGCCAGATTGAGGCAGGAACTAGAATCAGAATGCCGATTTGGTAGCCTAAAACAGTAAAACTAAAAAATAGTTAAGGACAAGGGAAGGAAAAAATCCTACTCTAGAAGTATTTTTAAAAAACAATTTCTTAAAAACAGCATACCCTTGAGAAGCAGTGCCTTTCAAGGGTATGATGCTAGTTACACAATTAAGTGTCCCTAAGATATTTAATTGTTCTAATTACTCACGGGCAAAGGATTTTTGTTAGTTTGGCGACTCATCAATCCGAATGCCGTAAATCAGACAGAAAGGAGACTACAGACCGACTAGATAAAAGCGAAGACACCGCAAGCAGTGATAAAAGCAGTTAAATAGAGGCTTTAGACCTAACTTTAGTGAACTAAAAGCAGGGAACTGGCAAGAGGTAAACCTATCACCTTGTCCGCTTCTTGTTGCTTTTAAGTTTATCACACAAGTTTTGTCACTGTCACTGCTGCAAAAAATTTGTTCCGATTTTGTACCCGAACGTATCTTTTTGTATCCAGTCATGACACCAGCAGCAAATAATAATCATTATCATCAGGATAAGTCAAACAGTAAGCGAATACTCCCCCAAGACTTTATAGGGCAGCATTTTGTCCACTATTTCAATCACGGCTGGAGCTTTATAGAAGCCAAAGTCCCGACGGAAGGGGAAAAAGCCCAGTGGCGTACTGAATGCTATTATCCTTTAGAGTTACCTGTTTTATGGTCAAAGTACTTAGAAGAAGAGACTATCTTAGGTCTGCGGTTTGGCTCTTTTACCAATTACTTTCTACTGGATATAGACAGATGGAGTTGTTATCACCCGTTAAACAATAAGCAGCGGTTTAACGACATATCAAAGGCAATGGAAGAGATAGGAGGTAGGCACCCAGTGATTGTCCAGTCTAGCGACAGTGGAGGCATACATATTTACTATTTTTTGCCAGAGCATGTTCACACCTTTACTTTGGCTCTAACGGTTAAGAGAGCCTTGAATAAGCATAAGCTAATTTTAGTACCAGGAAGGCTTGAAATATTTCCAAACGTAAAGGGCTGGAGAAGCGATAAAGTCAGCAACTACAATGGTCACAGACTGCCTTTGCAGTATGGTTCATACTTATTAGATGTAGATTTAGAGCCAATCTCTCAAGATGTGTACTTATTTCTGGAGCAGGCAGACTATTCAGCCGAAAATCAAAATATGCTTCAGCTAAACGCAGCGATGGCAGAAGCTAGGAAGCAAAAGTTTTACATTATTCAACAAGAAAGAAGCAGAGGGGAGGAATGGCGCTTAGAGTTACAGCGGTTAATTTCTATCGGCTGGACGGGACTGCATCAAACTAACGACCAGTTAATTGTACTGGGTAAGTATGGAGTTATCTTTTTAAGATTAACTGGTGAAGAATTAAGAAATTACATGTTCCAGACTGCTATAAACTCTCCAGGCTATATAACTTATTGCAGGCACCAACACGAGATAACTAAAAGAGTTGAAGACGTAGCTAGGTGGGCAGAAGGGTACTATGAGCCTTACGCAAATAAACCGATAAGGAACAAAACTTACCGAGAGCAGTTTTACAGTGCGGAAGTAATCTATATTCAAGACCCAAGCCAGCGAAGACATCAAGACGGATTATACAGGGCACAGGCAGTAATAACGATGCTTAAGTCTCAAGGACTTTTCCCTGATACGGTGATGGGGAGGCAAAATGCCATTATTGAGAAGGCTAAAGAATTGTTCAATATGGGTTTTAGTCCAAATACTTTGCATAAAGACGAGTACAAGTATCTATGGCATCCGTTATGGGAGGTAGTAGAAGAGGAGCCAATAGAGACAAAAAATGAAGCAGCTGTAAATGCTGATTTTAGCGTAGAGTCGAACGGAGAAATAAGGTTTTCTGTAAGTGAACCAAAAAAAGAGGGAAAAATAGAAGTAAGCCAGGAAGAGGGTTTACAGGTTGTCAGTATATATGAAGGTATATGGGTCGTACCCGACTGTGAGACAGAAGCCAATAAGAGTACTACTCCAATAAGTGAGGAGTTCGAGACCGAAGCCAAGGGCGAGGGCGAGGGAGATTATGAGGCGCCTGAACTGGTTGTTACGAATAATCAATCTCATAGCAGAATCAGTTTGGTTCTAGATAAATTAATTACTCTCAGTCTCTGTTCCATTATAACAAATTCAAGTACAGCAAACAATTCAATTAATTTAACTAATTCCGAGACATTAAGTTATTTGCTTAAAGAACTTCATGCTAATTCTTTAAGCCAATTAGTTAATTCCAATAGTCCTGATTCAATCAATTGCTTAATTTCTTTAATGGAAGTATTAGAGGCTAATCAGAACCAACCAGAAGTACAGGAAGTAATTAATTACTTAACACAGGTTTTTAATCAGTGTGATCAGTGTTTACAATGTTCAAATACTCTAAAGGCGCCTGTAAGTAATACAATTTTACGATTTAAGCAGAACTTATTTGTATTTTTGGCTGCCGCCAATAGACATGTACTACTTTGTTCGACTCGAAGCGTTACTGCGGTTCAAGAAGCTTTGCCAAGCCAAGAGGTAGGAGGTTCAGATACCAACGCGAATCTTGAAGAAGACGATCAAGAAGCTGATAAGGACAGCGATAACGAGGAAGTCTCACGCCAGCAGTGGAACAGTATGAAGTTTAAGCTAGAGGCAGCGCAAAAAGCTAAGAAGCTATTCAAGCAGTTCTGCAACAGTTTAAGTTTCAGCTTACCTGTGAGGGAACGAGAAGCAATGGAGAAATTCTTACGCTATTGCTTACTGGCTCAATCTTCTTATCAGTCTCTAAGAGAAGAAGCAAGAGAATGGTTTGAGGCAAGCAGTGAGCTTATTAATCAGATTGGCAGCTTTACTTGCTTTTGGCAATATTTTGAAGCCTTGACTTTTTAAGGTGCCGTTGAGCATTAGCAGAGTATCTGTTTTTGTGGTGATGGCTAATTGCTACTTGGTCACTAGCCAATTACCGATAGAAATTTTGACGGTGGGAGAGCCAAATGTTTAAAGAGGGTAATTGTTTGAACTCTCTTGCAGTCCGTGCTGCTCTGAGTTTAACTGGTTAGCTGAGATTAGAGACCAACGGCTGCCTTAAGTTTTGGTAGCTCAAAGGAAAGCTGCAAACAAAGTTTATGTTCTTCGATAGCCGTATAGTTCAAAATAAAAAGTGCTGTAACTGTCGGTTGAGCGGTTTTGGGTATTATGGCTAAGAAGAACACTTTGCGGGAAGTAAAGAGCTTGGGTAACAGTAAAGGCAAAGCTGGGAACCAAGTAGAACCTAAAAATCTGACTACCACTACGGAGACTAATCGGTGGGAAGCATGGCAATGTCTGGGTACTAATAGTCCTGAAAACTGGCATCAAGTTTGGGAAGGTAGTTTTGCAGATTGCTTTGAAGAGTTACAAGAGTCTATTGATTGTGAACTTGGAGAGTCAATCTTGACAGGCGAGGTTATAGAAAAACTAGAGATTGAATATCAGCACAAACCCGAATTAATTCCTCAAGTAATGGAGCAGATGCTTAAACCTGCACGAGATAAGGTAAAAGTCCAGTGTTTAGAGAACAAGGAGTGTGAGGGTCAAAATTGGTATATTGCTCAATCTCCCTCCAAGTTCAAACGTCAAAGCGATTACTATCCCTTCAGCTTTAGCACCGACTGGGAGGGTTGGGAGATAGATGAAACTGGGCAAGGACAATTAGTAGTCGATGGCTCGCTAGAAGAGTGCCTGCAAGAGATGATGTTTTATTTCACTCTAGATATTGATAAAAAGGCAGAGGCAGAAATAAAGTACATGGACACTCAAACGGCTTTTGGTTATAAAAATGTCTTACGCTCCCAAATGCTAGCCAAAGCTAAATCCACTTGTTTGGCTAAAGGTGAGTACAAGGGAATTTTTTGGACAATTCGCTCTATTTTGACTAGGGAGCAATGTGAGTGGATAGCCAAAAACGGTAAGCCCTAGGTTTTTAATTAAGCAACTGTACCAAACCCTGTACAATCAGCCTAGAGCTTATAGATTGGGCTAGCAAAGCCGAAAGTACCACTGAAACGTTCCTAGCCATTAAAATCTATTAATAAGTACTACAATATTCTAAAAATTGAGCGCGCGATAAAGGTATTTACAATGATTGAGTATTTTCTAATAGGCGCCCAACAGTTCGAGGAGACAACTGTGCCAAACCTTTCGATTTAACGGTTTCAGCAACAGCCTTGTTGTGTTGATGCTTGGAACGACAGGGTGAGTGCGTTTTATTCCACTCACTGATTTCAATTATCTTAGTAATTTCCTTGTTATCTTTTACCTTTTTCGGGCGCCCTATTTTGTCACCAAGAACTACGTATGTTTTGGCAAGCGCTTCATCCCAAGTTTGAGATATTGCCTCATGTGATAACCATCTTTTTTTCCATTCACCAACAGTATTCTTAGACACACCGAGTTTTTCTGCAATACCTCTCTCTGTATGTCCACTGTTTATTGCTAATAGTACAGTAGCTCTTTTTACCACTTCCGGCGCCTCGGTTGCGGCTATATGTGTCAATACCTGTTCTTCAATAGAATTTAGTATTTTATCCTTATGACGAGGCATTCTTGCCCTCTCCTTTATTTTGCCCCAGACTTTTGCCAAAAGTTTTGATATTTGATATACTTTGCTGTAATGTACGTTCTGCAAGGTAAATCACCTAAGTACTGCGGCTAACAGTACTTTAAGCAATCGAGCACAACTTCCTGTCGTCAAACAGGAAACGTTGCTTCGTGCATTTCATTTAATTAAATCACTGTCATCATAACATGAATAAATTTTATTTTGCACGTCTGTCTGAGGATAGATGCTTTTTTGTCGTAGATAGTACTCATTATTTCGTCACTTTTTAACAAATATATTAGTGGGTGCAATTCATGAATATTCATTCGTCATCTAACATCTTATATTTTCCTCCTTCTAACTTGGTTGTACATCCTAAACTCATCCAAATCTATGGAGAACATGAAACTAGACCTGATTTGGAGCAAGACATAGCCAATCGAGGTATTATTGTGACACCGTTGGTTGTTTCATCTCTCAACAATTTATTACTTTCTGGTAAATGTCGTCGTGCGATTGCAATAAAGTTAGGTTGGGACAGTGTACCAGTGCAATATGTTGATTGTGCATCCGATGCTGAAGAAGAAGCATGGGTATTATCACTCAACCTTAACCGCGATGGTAAAACTAACTACCAGAAAATGGTCGAGGCAAAACACTGGGAAAGCCACCTTAGACCATTAGCTTCTAAAAATCAGGCAGCAGGCGCCGAGTATATGAGAAAATTCCTCCTTCCGTCGAATTCGACGGAACAAGACTTGACAGATTTAGACATTCATAAAATAGACGTTCGGAACACCGTAGCAAAGAAATTAAAGATGGGCGCCGGACCATATTCCAACTCAAAGCAAGTCTACAAGCGAATTCTGGAATTACTTGAGGGAGGTAAACTTATTGCAGCCGCAGCATTAGAGAAAGAATTAAACCGCAGTATTGACGCAGCGTACAAATTTATTCGCAGTTCCGACTACAATCAAGCTATTAACATTCTCGAATTAGGAGACGTTAAAACTGTGGGTGAAGTACTTGGTTTGGTAAATAGTGGGGAGCGTAACCCTTTCCGTAAATATAAACAGTGGGATGTATATAGATTTACTGAAGAGGCACGACCAAAGGATTGTACCTTAGTCGGTCGTGTAATCGATATAACCAACGAGTTCGTGGTATTTGGATTTAGGGGTATGAGTAACTGGCGCCTGAAAGTCGTCCATTTACGCCCACGGGATATACGCGCGGAAGTTATTACTGACTCAGAAACACAAAGGCGCCTTCGTATTCATGCGTTGATGGAGAAATACAGTTGCATAGAGCCAATTGCTGTATCATTGGAGACTTTACTAAAACTTCCAGATTTGACTTACCAAGAAGAGGCTTATTTGCAAACCTTAGAATTGAACTACGATAGCAATGTTAAAGAAGTGCAACGCTCTTTATTTACAGCAGTTTGAGTAATTATCACCGAAAGCATCCGCCACTATAGTAAGCACGACAATTTGTAAACGGAATACGTTTATATATTGGGATTAACAGCTTGAAGGTTGTAGTTCCTTGCTTCAATTTCACCGCGTGTAACAGTCCAACTTCTTTCACTGTTTTCTTGTCCTGATAGCAGTGCAAGAGTATCTTTAAAGTTTTTGTGGGTAAATGATTTATGTTTGGTGACTGTTATAATTGAACCCCATAAGGCGCCAATAGTAAGTTTGAAATTTATTTATGATAGCAGGAGGTGTAGTTTGCTAGCCAACGGCGCCAATACACATCTATAAATCGAAACGAATTGTATCGCTGCACAGGAACGTGCGTATCGGAGGCGCCACCATTCAGATTTATGCCAACTGTCAGTTCCTTCAAATAATATCTGTAATATTTTCCAGCAAAGTCAGAATCATAGCATCACAGCCCAACAATTAATAAAGAATAATCTATGTTTACCTATACTTTAAAAATATTTATTAAAAATTTATTGAAGATTTATATGGTAGACTACTAAATTTTATTTTTGTGGATAAAAATAACTATAAGTATTGTGAATACTTTTTAAGTAAAGGAGATAAATATAATGGAACCTTCAATCACAGCGGTATTATTAGGACTAGCTCAAGCAGGTGCAACAGCAGCAGTTAACGCAGCTGGTGGAAAATGCGGTGAGTACGTAGCTGATAAAGCGATAGAAGCTTACGAAGCAGGTTGGGATAGAGATAGGCAAGCAGGTGGAATTTCTTTTTGGAGTGCAATACTGCTCGGTTAAGGAGATAACGTAGGCTGAAACTCTTATAATATCATTGTTTATCATGCCGAAAAAAGCTTAACCGAGCAGTATTGTTTTGGGGTGGCAATTCACAAACTGCTCCTGCTACTCCTTGAAATTCAAAATTAGACATAAGTCCAATGGCAATAATTTTTATCGCCATTGCGACTAAAAAAACAATAAAAGATAATTTCTATCATCCTTGTTAGCCTGTTCATTTCCAAGCAACATAGTGCCTGGATATTGTAATAAATATTAAACGTTGGTTGCGTAATTTATGGATTATTCTATCATATAATTTGAAGATAATTGAAAGAGGGAAACCTGACGTAATCAATATCGATTACTCGTTAAACAAGCGATGGCGCCATCGCTCTGAGCATGAAAGTAGTATTGCCTTTGCTTTTACGACAATTGAAAATATCAACGGCGAACAAATGTTGATGGTAGATGAATTGCACGTCGTCCGCGACCAAGATAAAGATAAAGGATTAGGTTCGTATTTGATACGTAAAATTATCAAATATGCTGACAAGCGTCATTTGCCTGTAGGTTTATTTGCAGACCCTGGTGGCGCCGGAGGAATCAGGTTTAATCAGGAAGAATTAACCAATTGGTACGCGCGATACGGGTTTGTAAAAGAAGGTGGTCTTCTTATAAAAAGACATTAAGAAATTATAAATATATATTCAAAATGGAATAGCAGACGTTTAATCAAACGTAGATTAGACTGGATTCGGTATTATCTATCAAAATAATCGTGAATAGTAGACGTGGGCTAGAAATAGCAGAATATGTAGCATTAATTATTATAGCACTTTGTTTATTAGCTGCTGTGTGGGTGAATATTATTTATATTGCTTTCGCTGTCGTTGGGTGTGTTTTGTTCAATTTGGTGAGTCGCTATCAAATTTATAGACAGATGCAACGCAGTAACCATGCTGCTTCTATTGAATCACGTATTACCGCTTTATCGGAAGAAATAAGTTCGCTGCGGTCTATAATTCTAGATTTACCGCAACAATTAAATAATAGTAGTAGCGTTAATAGTAAAGATAAGTTACTACCTATGGCGCCGGATATTATACAATTGAAACAACAGTGTACTGATGTACAGGATTTACTATCAGATTTGATTTACAAAATGATTTACAAAATGTTATTAGATGGTCAATTAAGTGGATATAATTTATCTGAAAATGAACTGTAAATAACTAGGCACCTCAAATTGTTCTAGCATCAACGAAGGAGTGAAAAAGCAAACTATATATTTTATAATTCATAAGTACTATAAGTATCGAGTGAAATTTAAGAACTATTGGCTCTTATTCTCAGAGTCAGGGCGCCTCAAATACCAATGGAGTTTGAGAAAGACACCAAAATTGTTAATTATTTACTTCAAATGGGAACAATAATCATAACACGTATTAAGAGTATCACGTCTAATAAATTTATGTCAGAACGAAAAAATGAAGGAGTTATTTTGCTAAAACGATTTTTAGCTATTTTAGCTGTTGCTTCAATCTCAAATTGTTTGTGGATTGAAAAACCAGCCTACGCGCGTCCTGCATTCCCAATATCAGAAATTTCTTTTGAAGACCGCACTGACTTAGGGGATGGTGATGTTTATTTAAAGGCAACCCTAACAGTTCCAGACAAAAATACTACCCGCAATGTCGCAGGTCGTTTAAGAAGATATGACCTTCATATTGCTAAAATGTTTGAAGTTACCGATTACCAATGTCGAAATTGGCAAAATAGCCCTATACCTTATGAAGGAGAAAAAGGGATTGTTTGGGTTTATTCAGCGGGTGATGGTAATAAATGGATGGGAATTTTTACAATTGATTGTGAGAAAGCACGAAATGTAATGAATAGCTTCACTTTAGGTGGAGAGCGAAAACACAAAGATATTTTACTATGAAGCTAGACATTTTAAAAATGTACCAAGCCTAGCATTAACTACATCCAAAAAAGAAATGGCTAGATGGGTTGAGTTTGTAAAAAGTGTTCCACCTCAGCAATCACCATAGTTAAAAGTTATTTTTTTACATATTAAGCTTTTGATTGTTATAACAAGTAGGAATTAAGGTTTGAAACACTTACCCTACTTGATTATGTGTAAAATCGTTGTGGGTAATTAAAAATAAAGCATACGGGCGCCACCATTTCCGTTATCGCCTGTATATAAAGTCGTTACAATTCTGATTTGGGAAAGGCACCGCATATATTTTTTGTACGGTAAACCGAACCTTTGTATTGAAAACTGCGAGTTATGAAATAGTACATATATAGTTAAAGCACGATAAGACAAGCAGTTAGGAGTGCATCCAAAACGGGTTTATTGTACTTAAGGAATTATCGGAACCCTCCAAAAGCGGACTATACAATAGTTTCAACCAACAAAGGTTTCAATTTTTTAGGAGTTACGGTCGAATGGTGCAGTAATACCAAACGCGAACAACAAGCTTCCAAACTATAGCCTTGCGTTGTTCGCGTTCGATAATTATATAGTGATTGAGACGAATTAAATAGTAGAACAACACCAAGGTTAATTTAAACGCGCGCTATATGAATCATTAATATCGAGTATTGGCGCCTTCACGCATTTGGATGTTAAAAAGCGGCGCCATTACGGTAAGCTTATTTAGCAGCGATGGATTGACCAGCTTTGCTGAATATTTCTTGAAAGTTGGTAACAGAACCAGTGTAGCTACCACCAGGACCAGCGAAGGTTTGTTGACCTACAGCCAAGTTCTTCTGTGAGAAAGTGTTACCTGCATAGTCACGTAAATCCACCGACATCACCCAAGGTAATAGCCAAGCCACCTGCAACAGTATCAAGTTCATCAATAGATAGTTCAATTGCATTAGTGCTGATTTCGTTACTCATAGTTTTATCTCCGTAATATAATCGTTATTTGTATTGGGAGCAGCGTTGTTTTGCTGCTATGTGTAAATAATATGAATTCTGCTTACTCAAAAACATCGGAATAAAGTTTGGATTGCAATTGATTATTTCTACACCTATTCATGGTCATCCTAAAGTTGGAGAGATTCAAAAAAAGTATTATTATGTAGGCGCCTCGGAAATGCACTATTACAGTTGATAGTATTAATGAAGCAGGGGATTATGTAATTGGAAGGCGCCTATAAGCGAAAACAGTATCATAAGGAAGCACGCTTAATGATAAATAAGAAACGTAGCGATTCGTTTAATGAAGTAGCAGAAATATATGATGAAGCGCGCCCAGGCTATCCACCTGAATTAATTGAAGATGTAATAAAATTAGCTAACATAAAGGAATCAGCAACAATTTTGGATGTCGGTGCCGGAACAGGAAAAGGGACACTACCATTCGCCGAAAAAGGTTACACTATTCACTGTGTCGAGCCAGGTGAGAAACTTGTTGCAGTGGCAAGTAATAACCTACGCTCGTATCCCAAGGTTACATTTGATACTACAACGTTTGAAGATTGGGATTTAAAAGCAGGCACCTATGATTTGATAATATCCGCCCAAGCTTTCCACTGGGTTAACCGGGATATTGGGTATATTAAAGCAGCACAAGCTTTGAAAGAGAATGGTTATATTGCGTTGTTCTGGAATTTTTCTCCGGCACCGGATACACCAGTATTCAATGCACTTAACGAAGCTTTTCAAAAATATGTACCATCGATGGTGTATAACCCTCCCTCAATACCTTCACTTGTAGAAAAGCGAGAGAAATGGATAGTTAATAGTAAATGTTTTAAAAATTTAATAATCAAGGAATATCCTTGGGCAATTAATTATAAAACACAGGAATACTTAAATCTTCTAAAGACTCAAACTACTTATCAAGCATTTACTGAAGAAGAAAAGCAGAGTTTATCTAATATTGTAGCAGAAATATTAAATGCTAATGGTGGCTACGTAACTAAACCTTATTTATCGGTTTTGTTTCTTGCTCAGAAGATTTAAAGTAGCTTCTCTTTGAATACTTATATAAAACAGGCGCCATTTTCTGGTAAACTGCGCTTGCCCAAAAAACGGAATATTCGATGACAAACTTCAAACAAACACCCAATTGGCAACCAATCAGTATGTTGCCTGTTATCGCTCATCTGATTGACGATGGTATAATTGATACCCAGCAACAGCTATCTACCTTAATAGAAGCTGAGGGTAAACCATATACTTTGGATGATTACACGGTAGAAAGGGTAGTAAAAGTATATACAGAGCAGAAAGAATTCTTAAATCTTTACACAGAACAATTAAAGAAATGGAAGCTTTCATCACCCTCGGTTAGCCAAAATCAGGAAATTGAGAGATTGGAGAAACAGCTTATTAAATTTCGTGAATTGAATACAAAGATTTTAGGTTTAGTTGACGAACTTAAAGAACAGACTATTGAAAAATTGTTCGCCAAGTCTGATGAAGAAATTGGGCTAGAAGCATTATTGGGTAAACTAAAATACTAACGCTAACGATTTTTACATATATGAGGCACCTCATTGTTGGTTCAAACCAAATGTTAAAATATAGGCGCCAAAACACTACAATTATTTCACGAGTTCGAGCAAACCGGACATATCTAATACTTTTTTGCTCCAAGTCGCACTCATTTCGGTAACTTTTAAAAGTTCGGCTTCATTACTGGTAATGGTTGACCAATTATGGCGCGCTTGAAGTAGTAGTTTTTGAAGTTCGCTTAATTCTGGAATCAAACTTTCTTTTTGTATGAGAGATAGGTATAAAATACTTTCATCGAGGACAACTGAAGCTACCTCACGGTTTGCTTGACCAGCAAGTGCCCATGCTTTGAAGCGCGACAAAGACGATGCAAGCTCACCTAACTGTCGTTGATGACTGATACATAAAAATGATTTTTCGATTGAAGTCCAATCTGGCATTACATTTCTCCTAGTAACCTAGTTATAATTTGGGTTATTCTCTCTCTTAGCTCTGGAGACTGTATTATCATTGTACGATTATTTTGACTTGGGCGTATGTTAATTATTGATTCAAAATACATTGTCTGTGTGTAAGGATTCCAATCGGCGCCCCATAAATCACGTTGTCTGCTTCCCGAAGCTAGTAACACTTCCTCACATTGATAATGTTTTTCGCTACCTCCTGCTAATATTTCACGTTCAATATCAACAACTATTTTAATATACACTCCCCAAATCTTTAACATTTCTTCCATTTGTTCACGAGTCGCACGTGTCCGAATAATTAAAATCATTGCATTACCTAATATGCACCTAAATAATTATATTATTTAATGCAGTTTTATGAAAGTAATTTATTTAATAAAGTAATGATTAAAGTTGAATCTTTATTACAAAAATATGCTTATATAAGTATAGTTTTGTACATGCAATAAATAGAAAGTAATTATATTCGGATGCTGAATACTTCGGTGCCTGCTAATATATAATATATTAGCCAAACTCGTAATATGTCAGATAGTATAAATCAACCTGGGGAACATGACGCGGTTCTGGGGAACAAAAAGGTTAATACATTCGGCGCCGTATTGGGAGGAATACAAGGAGTAAAGCACCGATTAACTTCTGAAGTTGTTGAACATCGAATAACTGCTTTGGATGAAGCACTTAAATATGAACATGAAGGATTAAATTGTGTTATAAAAGCTTTGAATGACCCAGATGAGTTAGTGAGAGTTCATGCATATGAACTTTTGAAGAAAATAGAGGCATTGGAAATTAATATAATATTAGATACATTTCGTCAAAAATATTACCTGGTTCATTTTGACGGTGTTTATCAAAGGGAAAAATATAATGGTTGCTACGGCTATATTCGATTTTATGTTGATGGAACAGTTATCACCGTAGGCTCTACAGGCAATCCTGAACAAATATCAAAATGGTTTAACAAGGAATCTGAAAATCAATATTTAGGTAGAGGCAGTTACACCGTTAACGATAAAATAATTAAATTCTCATCAAATTCTGCTTGTGGAATAATCGATTATTCGGGAGAAATTGATGTAGAGAAGAAAGCAATTTTTATTGAATGGCATAGTCATATTAACGGTCGTAGTGGAAATGATGAATATTATTTTGTGAAACTATCATCTTAAACGGCGTTACTTTCCCCATCCTTAACTTTTTCCCAAACTTTACCATAATCTTTGTACAACATTACAGTAGTAAATTATAAGCGGAAAATCATCCCACTTACAACGAACTCCTTTATCGGTCATGCGAATGCATGTACCATAATACTTTTTATCGTCGTCGAGATAACGCCAAACTCGGTCATTAATTTTTACTGATGGGTGTTTAGGCATAATCAATATACTTATTATAACTGCTACGATTTGTCACCATAGAAGCATATCAAAATATGTAGGCGCCACTGAACGGTTACGTACAAAAAAGGGATGTATTTTAACTATCATATTCATCTGATGTCAATGATTCTAAAATATCACGAGGTGTTTGTGAATTTATCATAAGATTTGTATGAAATGAATAGTTGTTTTTCTTGGCTAAAGCTCTAATAATGTGTATGGGTGTTTTTTTATTATAAGCCATTTTTGTTAAGACTGACCCAGATTTATCTTTTAATAAAATTTCTAAAATTTTTATACTAACATTTGGATTGGCTGCAACCGTTTCTCTAATGCGTTTAGACTTATTTTTTGCTAACATTTTTAAAATTTCTTCAGGCGTATTTATATTACTAGCAACACTAATACGAACATCTACATATTTATCTTGTGATAACAGTGATAAAGCATTCTTTGGCGTATTAAAGTTTTTAGCGGTTGCTTCGCGTACTTCCTTATGTTCGTCAAATGCTAATTTTTCTAAAATATCACCAGGTGTATATTCGTTTACAGCAACATAAGTTCTCACACGTAGATTATCATCTTTTGCACATATTTCCAATAAAAATGCTGATTTTATTTTCAAAGCAGCACGTTGACGAATCGATATATTCTCGTTATATACCCCCCATTCTTGAAAAAATAATGGTGCATCATCCATCCCAAAAACTTTATAACTATCTGGGTAAGTATTATACATCTCTTCAAGAAAACTAGGGTTTTCCAAAAGTATTAAACTCAAAGCAATATTGTTTAGTACTTCAACGGGACAACAATCAAAATCAAATAATTCTTTTAATGTATCTGGTGCTGTATTGGGGTTTTTAGCAATCGCGCTCAGAATACTTTTGGACTTTTCATACTGCGGTGGCATTACTTCCGAGTATGGGTCAGCATCATAAAAAGACAGTAACATTGCTGATTTTTCTTTTAATGCCAATTCTCGAAGAACTTCTGCGGGTGTGTTCTCATCTAATGCCACTTCCATATTGTTACTCAAACTAACGGCGCCTTTCTGTGAATCATGATACATGAACTGGCGCGTATAATCGTAAACACTCAGATAATTGAATTACAGGTGTCTATTTTCCACTTTTACTTACATATAGTTATGTAAAGATATAAACGAATGGGTATGCCGAGTTTAATATAGTACAATAAATGGATAATTACGGTGCCAACATCCACGATATATTTAATTCAATAAGCAATAAGTTATGATGTTTGGGGTAAGAAATAAACATCGCACCCACTTATACACAGCAGTAGATTATTATTACGTGCGCTTATAGGAAGTGTTGAGGGTGTTGCGGCGCCACCGTTTGAACTTGCCAGTATTCGGATTGGTCAGCGTACCAAACAAACCAGTAGATTATGATAAATTGCAACAGCGCATTATAAATCTCATAACTCAAAATTATGATAATTAACATTAGCATCAATAAAGCATTGGCGCCATTCAATGAAAAAACCTCGAACGATTAATTCGAGGCGCATTCAATTAAATAAGCGTAGTGTCAATGTAATAGTGGGAAATCATGGCGCCGATGCAATATTTAACAATCACAACGAAAGGTGCCAATTTTAGTGTTTTATAGTTGTTTAAAGTAAAGCTTCTTGCATAAAGTTGAGTTGAGAGACAATTCGCGTGCGTATCAAACTGGCGCCTGCCGCTGCAATTTCTTCTCTATCTGAGTCAGTCAGAAGTTCTTTGAGTAAAGATTTTAGTACTTGCCTATTGGATATAAATTCTTCGGTGTATAAATCATCTTGTGATAAAACAGCTTTGATATGAGGAATCGCTGTATCTGTTGGCGCCAATAATCTATTTTTTATACAAGCTCTCGCAACTCGCGTAATTTGCTTGGTGCCGTCTCCTAAGTTCAAGGCTTCAATATTTAATCGTGCTTCGCGGTTCAGGGATATACGCAAAGTAGTCAGGCGCCCAAGCAAAGGTAAGTCTGATAATAGTTTACCTATTAGTGGAGTCCAATCCAAGCCGGCGCCGATATTTCCCCCTACCTCATCTTCGGCTGCAATCGCTTGCTGCATATACTCAGGGTCGAGCATTAAATCAAGGGGATTAGAAACATCGTGGATTTGTTCTTTTAAGTTGTTCATTTTAACCTCCTTGTAAACGTCGGCGCCAAACAGGGTACTCAAAGTATACTAGCTCATCATAATCTTCATCGGGTTCCAAGTCGTACATTCCCCGGTTGTCATAAAACTTTTCAGAACCTGGGAGAGCATGTAACCCAACTCTCCCTTCGTAACCAAGTTCTAAGCTTCTTTCTCTGGTAAATAATAGTAGATTAGTTCCAACGCCTCGAAGTTTTGGGGGATTTTGAATATCTTTCCTGTTTAATGGCGCCGTAGCGATGTAGTAAATATAAACTAAACGCTTTCCACGTGTAATTTGTGAACCGTGCATGGTTGTTTCGATAACCAGCAAGCCTTCAGTTTGGTTTTCACACTCAACCGCATAGCCTTCGTAATTATCGTACCTAGAAATCATTCTAAGTTTTACCATTAAATCCCATAATTTATCTTCCTGTTTGTACTGTGTGAGCAACGCAACCCATTCATTTTCAAAATCTCCAACATGCTTAGTAGTTAAATTGACAATTGTTGCCTCTACAGTTGAGTTGTCGATACTCCTATTTAAATAAATATTTTTTGACATTTACTACCCCTGATGTTCGTTATTTATATTAAAAATAATAATATCAATAAAATTTTACCTTCTAAAAGCATATGCTAATAATGCGATTAAGTCAATCAAGCAATAATAATATTCAATATTAATTATCATCAATATAAAGATAGCAAAAAATGGTAAATAATATTCTAATATTGATATTAATCTTACTGGCAGCAAAGCCCTCAACTATTATAAAAAGCATAACTACAACAATTGTAATAAAAATATAATTCAATATTATAAAAAAGCATATTGATACAAATTCGATGTGGTGCTTAAATATCAAAATTGGTGCCACTCAATGATAAAACCTCGAACGATTAATTCGAGGCGCATTCAATAAAATAAACTACGTGTCAATTGATTAATGGCAGAAAATCATGGCGCCTCCATAATTTCAAGTACCGACTCGAACCACCTCAAATGTTGCACTGTTTTATCACGCCCCTTCGCTGTGCCAAGTGTTAGCTGTGAATGTGGTTTACCTTTATCAGTAGCGAGATAATCAGGATTGCCCTCTGGGTTACGCACTTGAAAACCCTGTTCAATCAATAATTTATTCACACGTTGTGATGACCAGGTATCACCAGTGCGTTCTGCGAGTATCTCACCTAATTGTTTCGGTGCCAACAATTTTTCTTCCACTGGGACTAGCAGCATTGACTTCGCTTCTTCCGCTTCTGGTAACAAGTGAGGATACCTTTTACTCATCGCGTTGAGTTTGGCGCCTGCTACTAATTTTATGTCAAGTCCCGCTTTACCGAGTGTCAAATCAAGCAAGTTTGATATTTCTTCTAAGGTCGGTATTGGGAGTTGTGGTTGTGGTTGAGGTTGTGGCGCCTGTTTTTCCTGTTGTTCCCACCCTTTAATTTGCTGCATCCATTTACGAATACCAAAAGTCCGAAACGCTTGGCATACTAACTTGGCTTGCCGTGTACAATATCTTCCAGCATCATATCCGTAGTACTCTAAGATAATCCCAACAGCAATATCTGGAATACCAGCAGTTAACCAATCATTTAGGTTTGCGGATTCAAACCCTTGCTGCATGAGCTTTTTAGCTAATTCTGATGGTTCCAGGTTTGCACTACTAAATGCTTTTCTTAATGCTGTATCACTTACACCTGCTAGCCTACCCGCTGCGCGAACACTAGCTTTTCCTCTTCCCTGAATATCGACTTCAATCTCTGATTGTATTTGCTCAACAACCGATGCTATTTCTATCTGCCCCATAATCAAAGATGCTCCTATACATGTGTTTTGGGCTGCCTGCACCGAAACGTAGAACGTGCATACACTCTTGGGTAAGTCGTCACGAACGAGAGCGTCACTCATGCATTAGCTCATAAATAAAAGAAAGAAAGAGACGTAGCTAATACGTCTCAAACAGTGATGGAAAATCTTAAGCAGTTTGTTGTAATTGCGGGTTTGAATCAATTGCAATAATCAGCAGAATTACTTGGTTGCTAGTATTGAATCTACCGTTGACGGTGGCATTGACGGGTTGTACTATCCATTTACCATCGAGCGCTTTGTAAAAAGTTCCAAGCAAGCGATAACTCTTCCAAACACGGTACAACTTGCCAAAATCCTTATCAAAAACGCTGTCTATCTCATAAGGTGGCACCAGTTCATTGGACTTTTTGGTATATTTGCACTGGTCGAATTGCATCAAAAATTGAGGCTGAATCGTTTTTTGAGTCATAATCAGTGTATTCCTATGTGTTTATGGGATTAGAGAGGCGCTTCAGATTGGTAGTCGGGGGCGCCTTCTCTATATACATAATTGTAAACTTGTTAATTAACACTTGTCAAAATGTCTAGTTGACAATTAACATATACTTGTAGAGTTGGTTTATAGTGCTTATGGCGGTGAAGGTAAGGCGAATTATCAAACATGAGATTGATGTCCCTGGATTGGGGGAACGCATTAAAATTGCAAGGGAGGCTAGTAACCGTCCAGTTACAAAACTTTGCAAAGAAGTGGGTATTTCAAGAAACTATTGGTATCAGTTGGAGGCTGAAGCAGTGTTGGGTGGTGTAGCTATTGACACGCTTCGCAAAATTGAGTCTGTTTTGGGTATTGACTTAGGGGTACAGTTTGACGAGGAATAATTGCACAGGAATTAATACATCTGGTGGCAACAAGCCGAAACATTTGTAGAATAGGCACACTATTACAACTCTTACACGGAAACGGTGACTTTCATTTACCTACATCCAAGGTTGACTCATACTCGATGACTTTGACGATGACAATAGTGACAATATCGTCAGTAAGAAAGTTTACTGTGCTAGCTAAGATATTTTTAATGGCGCCGACTGACTTATGTGTTTAGTCATTATGAGGTTTTCAGTAGTAACGCGCTTATCGAGTGGCGCCGTACTTTATATTTTTGCAATGATAGTGATTAGTAGTAAAACTTGCGCTCTTAAATAAAACACTATGACAACTAATTTACCTATTAAATTAGAACATTTACCCAATAATTTACCATTAGATGGCGCCGTTCGCATCGAATTGGTGGAAGGTGTACCGATTTTTCGCGCTTCTGCTACTGTAATTGAACGCATTGAAACATTAATGGCACGCAGTCGTGAGTCGTCATTAACTCTTGATGAAGAAAACGAATTAGATCGGTATGGGGAGTTAGACGACTATCTAAGCTTAGTTAACCGTATAATGCGCGCGCGTGACTTATGACGGTGCCAACATCGCTGTTATATAATTAATAAAAAAAATTCGCGAGTCAGACAATCAAGAAAAACGGGTGCTACCACCAATCATCAAGCCTAAAAAGAATATAGAAATTACCCCTCCTGTAGAACCCACAGAAGAAAATTCTGATAAACCTGCAAGAGAATTATTGTTTACAGCAGTAGGTATAATTTCAGGTGCAGTAGAGTTCGTAGAAGATACAAGGTCTGCCACCGTCACAGTTGGTGGTAATAAATACCCATTATTCTACATACCCAATAATAAAGGCTCAGTAGCTTTTGACGCGCTAAGAAAGAATATAGCTTCAACTGGAAATAATAATTATCGTTTAATAGTTTATCCCAAAGTAACTCACTTCCCAGGACGAGATAAACCACATCAAATAGGATTCCAGCTTGTAGCATTTGACTCTGGTAATAATGAAGGGATGTATGGGGAATTAAAAGACCTGCAATTTAAACTTAGTGGGATATGGCAATTTATCCCTGTGTGCCAAACTCCTTGTATTTCCATCTTCAAAAACTTTACAGAACAAAGATTAGAATATATCAAAAAGTCAGATGTTACCAAACGGGTTAAATTCATGAAAGCTAGTCATCTTCCTTTATTTTGGAAGGATGCACTTGTACCCCCGTTTAGATTTAATCCCAAGGTGCCGAAGGAAGAGCAGGGACGACCATACTTTGTTTCTATCATAGCTAAGTTCCTTCCTTACAAAAATGCATTCGGCTTCGAGTCACTTGCAAGGGATGCCATTACAAGAGGCGCCGAAGTTTCTTAAAGCTAGTAAGAAGATGAAAGCAGAAGCTCTCTCACTGCGTAAAGGGGAAGCGGCGCCGAAGAAAGAAGCGGTTACAGAAAATACCCAATCCGGTAGTAAGTTTGCTATGCCTATTAAACGCAACAAGGCGGATTGTAATTGAAGATGGTGTTGGGAGGCACCTGTCATTTTAAATTGTCATTCATAGTTATTAGGGAAGTGGGATAATAAAAAGGTGTTAATCTTCTAGTAAAGTATAATAAATTAAATTGGCACCACTATTTATAAACTAGTGAGGCGAATTAAAACTAAGTCTGTGAGCACGCTTGCTCGGAATGCGAATACTGACATGCATCCGAACAGTGGCAATATATTCCTTTTACCGTAGACGATGTAATTCCTTGTATGTAGAATGAAAGTAAACAAATGCCTTCACAATGTATCGATTTAATCATTACTTCTCCCCCTTACTGTGTTGACGCAGTTTGTCCGTAGGACGAAAAACGTAAAAGTTCCTATAGGGGAATAAAACCAGACAAGTACGTAGAATGGTTTATACCCTTGGGTATCTTCCCAGGTGCCATAAGTGGGAACCACATAACATCCCAGTAATAAGCCCAACATTTGATTTATCCGCGCGTATCGGTGGCGCCGAAGCCGACTTAATTGTTGGAAACTCGATTATTAGCGTAGTTGTTGAGCGTGAATTTACGCTCACAAATCTCTACGAGCTACTAACATATACACTGCTCGATACAAACGACATGTACTCCATCCAAAAGTTAGTTTGGTTGTTCCCACTGCGTCAAACATCAGTAGTACTTGAGTGTAGCAAATTATTCCACAACATTCAGAATACACGCAAACAGTTCAAAGCAATGATTGACGAAAACTATCCTATTGACGAGTTTAACAGTGTAAGTGACAGCATTGATACCTTAAAGTATTCATCGCACTAAACAAAAGTAATAGCAACGTTTTGATATTGGCTTAAATGCTATTGCTAGTACTGAAGGAGGGATAATACATTAACTTATCTAGACATATGGAAAAAACAAAGATTTGGATAACACAAAAACTTGTCACCGCTTATAACGACTTTCAGGGTAATTGGGATGACCCAAGAACATGGGTCTTTAATAATAACCCAAGTACTAGCACAATGCGTGCCATCCGGCTCTTCCGTACTTTACGTGCTAAAATGTTAAGGTAATTATCTTTCGTTTCAGTGAAATCAGTTAGGAAAAGGGTTTTAACCGAGCTGTTAAATTTGCCTGACGTAGTAGTATAATCCAGTCTACAAGAGGGTAAAACCTTAATTTTATCAGTAACTAAAAAGACTAAAAGTGCAGTATGCCGTTATTTGCGGTAAAAAGTCAGACCATCTACACCAAAATCAAAATTACTTAATTAAAGATTTACCGCGCTTGAGACAAGGATGTTGCGCGCGCTATTCTGTGAAATCCCAACCCAAACATATTAGCTACGGAAGCTGTACTAATACCTGCATCCGCAATTGCCGAAATAATCGCTGTTGTTACATCTTGATGACTGTATGCAATACGGTCAAACCCTTTAACTGCTGATGGTGACACATGCTCTAGTTTCATTTGTCTTTCTAGAACCATTCGACTATCGGCGCCAATTTCACGGTCAACAATAGTCACTTTTGCTTTGACCACATCTTTAATTGTTCTGATACCTAACGGATTTCCTTGTGGTACTAACAGTCCTTCTTGCCAAGGTAAAAGGTGATTTACTCCGAAACATTACTTATATTTAAAGGTTAACAAAAACATCGGTTTGACTATAAAAACATTTAGTAAGTTAGCTTTAGTGTTCAATGAACAAAAATATATAGAATATATGATTAATATTTTATTTGCTTTTACCCTGTTAAAAAAAATACCGATTGATTAAAAACCAGGACTCTGCGTCATATATATGGTGTAAACACTAAAAGATAAATACTTAATGAAAGCAATCTTTTCGAGTTCTTTATTTTTCTTATTTAAAGTAGACGATATAAATTTATCTGACCAGTCTGAACAAGAAAAATTATATTTTATTAGAGGAAAGTAGAATGGGTAAGTACAAGTTAAGATGGTTTAAGCGCACTAGTATTATTAACAATCTCATTTTTTTTCAAGACTTGATTGTTATATGTGTATGCTTTGCTCTGTTTGGGGCAATGATAGTCCAGTTAGCAGATATGTTTCATGCCTTAATATATATTCGCAATCCCCAAGAGGTTACATCTGACACTTTAATTTTATTGATTTTAGTGGAATTATTTCGGCTTTTAGTAACTTATCTTGAGGAGCATCGTATTTCTGTTGAAGTAGCAGTAGAGGTAGCAATAGTCTCGATATTACGAGAAGTCATTGTTCGAGGTTTGCTCGAATTTGCCACAGGTAAGATTGTTGCAATTGGAGTTTTCTTGCTTGCTTTAGCAATATTGTTACGAGCTAGACCTTGGTCTTTCCTTGATGAGAAAATTGATGGTCATAATAGTGATGCAATGGACGAAGAAAATTCAAAATAATTTTTATTTGTGGAGACTGTAGATGTGTAGAGACGTGATTAATCACGTCGCTACATTAAGCCATAAAGGGGTTATAGCTTGGAAAAACTTTCCCGAAATTTTACAGTTTGCAATTGTTGCTTAAATTTCGCCTGTGGCTATTAATTAAAAAAGTCTTGTGTTTTGTGTTTTTTACGGTAGTGTAATGGTGCCGACCAAGTTACCATCTTATTGATTTAGAACTAAATTTGCAGGATGCTTTTTTCCAGTTGTAAATTAATTAAGAAAATTTATGAATGTGTAAGTGAACACAGGTATATTGGTAAATCTGCTGAACATTTATTGTCAGAACAACCTATGTAAGCTTACGTAAAATATCTGTAATTTGGTGCTGTTTATTAAATAAGGACAAAAACGCCAAAATCACAACCCCGATTGTTGCTATTGCAGTTCCGCAGGCTTGGGCAAAGATAATGATAATCTGGTAGCGTATTGCATCGTTAGGATTGGCGCCTGCAAGTATTTGTCCTGTCATCATTCCTGGTAAACTGACTAATCCCATTACCATCATTGAGTTTATTGTGGGAGTCATACCAATTCTTAAAGCGTCGCGAATAATTTGATGCGCTGCTTCCGCTCCGAGTGGCGCCCAACGTTAGTAAAGCTTCTACTTGCTGTCGCTTACTCGTTAAATCTTCCATAAATCTATCTAATGTTAAAGATGTACCAGTTAGGGCATTTCCCAAAACCATGCCAAAAAAAGGAATTAGATATTGTGGGTCATACCAAGGATGAACTCGAATTATTCCGCTTACGGTTATTCCTGTGACTAAAAACGAAGCACTCAACAGAGATACAAAGTTATTCCAGTAAATACTTTGAAATCGTCTACGGGTACGGCTGATACTTGATATACCTGCTATTGTTGTCATTCCCAAAGCTACAAGTATTACTAAAAAAGGATTTTGCAGTGTGAATACCCATTCAAGCACGTAGCCGACAAGTAATAATTGCAGCACCATCCTAACTGAGGCGATGAAAAGACTTCGCTCTAATCCTAAACGTAGTACTAACGAAAGTACTATATTAATGAGAATGAACAGAATTGATAATGTAAGTTGCCCGTAACTAATTGAGATATAATTGGCTTCCATTATTTATTTTCCTGCAAACTAATTTGGCGCCTGGTAACACGTTGAAGCTGAACTGGGTTATGACTTGTCCAAATGTACGCGCGTTGTTGGTCTTCACTTTGCCAAGCAGTTACTAAAGCTTCCAAACACTTTTCAGTTTCCGCATCGAGTGAAGCGGTGGGTTCATCTAAAAGTAAAATCGAAGCTTGTAGCTGCAACGCACGTAAAAACGCCACAATTTGACCCTCACCACCAGAAAGAGCATTTACAGGAGTTTGCAAAAAATCGGCGCCGCGATTAAAAAGCTGTAAGTAATCTAATATTCTATTACGGTCATACCTTTGATGACGGTGAGTAGCCAAACGATAAACTTGCTTTATATTCTCTTCGACTGTTCCTTCCCACAAAGCAGGTCGCTGCTGCACATAAATTATTTGAGAACGGTATTGTGGCATAAAGTGGGAATTTATTGATTTTCCCTGAAAGATAATTTCTCCCGACTGCACAGAGTCAAGACCAGCTAGCGCGCGTAGCAGTAAACTTTTTCCCGAACCCGAAGCACCGACCACTGCTACTTGCTCCCCTGCCTGCAACTCAAAACTCAAATTACGCCATACCCATCTATCCTGCACTTTTCTACCTAAAGAAAGTACTGACAAAATTGGATTTGTGCCAGATAGTTCTCTTGAACTAAATTGGTTTGTAGTTAATTGATTTGTCATGATCTATTGATACTTCTGAGTCTATTTTTTGAAATTCGGTTTATATCGATTTCATTAGTTATGGCAAGTCATTAGTCATTTAGGCTTTCTTTTTGTTTTTTTAGCTATTGGTATTAATAGATTTCGTAGCCAATTGTAACCAAACCCAAAATTTATCCAGTTTGGAAGCATAAGCAGACAAATGTAACTGAAACTACTATGCTTAATAGTACAACAAGCTAGTACTTATTCATAACTATAATTTGAAAAAGAGAGTTTAAAACACTTTCAAATCTTATTACTTAACATCTTTTTAATAAAAAATGCACTCTTTTCTTAACCTATAGGTGAAAAACTTAGAAATACTGAGTATAGAGTTTTATCTATATATCACGGTGGCAATAGTGTAAATGAACTGATTTCACCGCAATAAGAAAGGAAATACATTTTTATGACAAAGAATGTCATTATCATGATTGGTGATGGCATGGGCTGGGAAATGGCTCGTGCTGCTGCAATTTATAAACAAATTCAAGCTGGTAAGCAAGGTACTAACTTAAGTGATTATTATACGGCGGGCGAAGGTAAAGGACTTAGCTATCAAGATTTGTCAGGCTATACACTCGCTACAACATACGGTACAACAATAGCTGACAGTAAAGGAGTTTACAGCACTAATAATTCTGCGTTAGATGGCTCAGACCCCGTAACAGGAGGTAGTGGCGTTCGTCCAGGTTTTGAATTTAACCCTACTTTTAATCCTGGGGCTACTGCTGCTGGAGGTGCTTTAATTGCTGATGGTGTAGTCGGTAACTTGGTTGGATATGACCCTGTGCGTGGTGGCGCCACTCCTTGGACTCCCGGAACAGATAAAGAGTATATCAAGTACAGTTATCCAGATTCTGCGAATACTGCAACGACTTTATATACAGGTGTCAAAAGCTATAACAACGCTATCGGTGTTGATATTTATGAACAACCTTTAGAAACAATCTTGGTAAGTGCAAACTTACAGGGTAAGTCAACAGGTTTGGTGACATCAGTACCTATAGACCATGCTACCCCTGGCGCCGCAGCGGCAGCTGTGAACCGTAGAAGTAAGTACGACGGCGAATATCCAAATATAGATAACATTCTTCAGCAAGAGTTAAGAGTTTATCAGCCTACCGTATTGCTAGGTGGTGGACATCCTTTATCGAATACAAAAGACCCATTACCCGAAGGTGTAGAACCACCTCGCACTGAAGACTTTGTTACTGAAGAAACTTACAACGAACTTAGCAAAAACCCAAATAGTAATATTTACGATTACACCTTTTTGGAAAGAGGCGCCAATGCTGCTGCAACGTTAGCTGAGACTGCAAACAATCTTGACCCGAATAAAGGTGAACGTTTATTCGGTTTATATGGTGCGCGCGGGCAAAATGGTAATTTACCTGTAAGTTCAGCAAATGGAGATTACAGCACGACTGGGCTCGATATGTTCAGCGTGTTTTCAACCAAAGGGGAGAAGGTTGATACTAAACGTCCTTTACTTCCGGGAGAAACAGACGCATCTTTCATTGCTACAGAACGCAACGAAAACCCTACACTCAAAGAGTTAACCGATGCAGCATTAAATGTATTAAGTAAAGACAAAGATGGTTTTTGGTTAATGGTCGAAGCTGGTGACATTGACTGGTCAGCACACGACAACAACATGGATAACTTAATAGGTACTATGTTGGATTTTGATAAAACTGTTACTTCCACGATTAACTGGATTGAGAATAATGGTGGTTGGGAAGAAAACCTGCTAATTGTCACTGCTGACCACGACCATTATCTAACACTCAACCCAGATTTCCCTGGTTTGGTACAATCGCTTGGGGGTCAAGCGTTGACTGATTTGGACACACCGGAAGAAGTTGGTCATTACTGGGGTTCAGATCCAAATGTGAAATACGGTTGGGGAAACCATTCTAACCGTCCCGTACCAGTTTATTATCAAGGTGCAGGCGCCGATGTTTTGACAAATTATATTGGTGCTGGTTACGAAAGCTATGGTTATCAAGTTCCTGGAAACCCAGGTCTTGTAGACCAGTCGCAAATTTACAAAACAATGTATGCTGCGGTTACTGGTTCTGCTGATAAACCAACACTAAAAGGTTCTCAAACCTATTATGGTGACAGCAAAGATGACATCTTCTATGGTGGAGCAGATAATGATACTTTCTACGCTGGAGAAGGTAATAACTATATCTTTGCTAACCAAGGTGATAATAAAGTATACACTGGTGTAGGTAATGACCTTATTTACTCAGGTACAGGTAAAGACCTTATTTATGCAGGCGAAGGAATTAACAATATCTTCTCCGGTGCTGGCGATGATACAATTTATACTGGTGCTGGTGACGACCAAATATATGCAGGTGCAGGAAACAATTTAATTTACGCTGGCGAAGGTAATAACTATATTACTGCTGCTGGTAGTGGTAACAATATTGTTTATACAGGCGCCGGCAACGATGAAATTCGCACTGGTGCAGGAAATGATTTAATCTACGCTGGTGAAGGTAAGAATATTATTGCAGCAGGTACTGGTAATGATACTGTATATGCAGGTAGTGGTGCCGATAAATTTATCTTAGATGCAGGCGCCGATTCTGTAACCATTTATGGATATTCAACAAATGACCAGCTTGCACGTGGTAGTACTCTCAAAGCAACAGATTTACTTTCTGTTAGCTTAAGTGGCAACGATACTTTAATTCGTGTCGGTAGTGACTTACTTGCAACTGTGAAAAATACCACTTCTGTAACAATCGCTTAAATATTAACTACAATGATAGGCTTAGACTCCAGCTTTAAATGGTGGAGAACTGAGCCTGCCATATCAAACTTCTCATGCAAAATACCTGACCTGAATTATAAAACGCTTTTTAACTATTGTGACTAATCTTTATATTAATATTCATTCCTTTCATCTAAGAACTCATATATATTAACAGAGCATAGATAAAAACAGCAACACCGAGCGTCCTAGAAACTCTTCAATCGTTGTAAACACATTGCAAATTATATTCGACGGACTATACAAATCCGTATAGTAGCCACTAACCATTTCTATACGAAGGGCGCCGCTGTTGTATTTGGGATTATTCCATTTAAAGTTTACGTTACGCAACCGCGTATGCAACGAGGATGTGTATTGCTCCCGTAGTGACTGAGCTGTTTTACAGCAAAGAAATCTGATTTCATCTAGACCAGTCAACGAATGTAAAAATCGTTTAAATACTTTTGCCTTTACAGAAAAGTTAGAAAACTCATCACAAATCTCTTGTATTTACCCAAAAGATGCTGCTGTTAGCTTATTTTTGACTCAAGCGAATCCAACCGCAGCTACTCAATAAATAATTATACCTTTGTACTAACACAGAACAACATCACAATTATTAACAATAGTATCAGAATTAGAATTGATGCTGACACTATTCATGACTGGCGCCGAATGATCTAAGCGTTTAACTTATTATCCTTAACCTTAAACAGTCGCATTCCATTTGCTGTAACTAGCAAAGAGCTTCCAGTATCTGCCAAGACTGCAACTGCTAACCCAACAAAACCAAAAGTACCCAACAATAAAAATAATCCTTTGGTAACAAGCGAAAACACAACGTTTTGTTGAATTACAGATAATGTACGACGGCTTAAATCAACTGCGTAAGGAAGCTTTCTTAAGTCACTTCCCGCAAGCACTACATCAGCAGTTTCTAACGCGATATCAATAGTACCAAGCGCAAAACTAATATCAGCAGCAGCCAACGCAGGAGCGTCATTTATTCCATCACCAACCATACCAACAATTCCAGTACGTCGCAGATGTTGGATTTCATTTAACTTATCTTGCGGTAGTAGTTCCGCGCGATACTCATTAATTCCTACTGATTGAGCAATTTGTTGAGCCACTGCATTTCTGTCTCCTGTGAGCATCACCAATTGTTTTAACCCAAGTCGTTTGAGTTGCCGTAGCGCGACAGTAGCTTCTAATCTTAATCCATCAGCCAATGCAATGGCGCCTAAAAATTCCTTATCATTCCCTACTAATACAGGAGTTTGCCCAAGGGCTTCAATTTTAATTAACATAGATTCGGCTTCACCTGAAATTGGAATACCAACTTCTTTAAACAGACGACGGTTGCCGACTACGTAAATTCGTTCTCCCAAGCTTGCCCAAATTCCCTGTCCTGTAAATGACTTAAAGTTATCGGGTGTCGCTAAATCCATCCCTTTATTTTTTGCTTCTGTTACTATTGCTTTCGCTAAAGGATGTTCAGATTGTACCTCTAACGATGCAGCAATTAATAGCACCATTTCCGCACTAATTTTATCAGTTTTATAAATTCCTTGTACAATTGGCAATCCCCGTGTAATTGTACCTGTTTTATCAAATGCAAGAGCTTGCAACCTTCCAGCTGTTTCAAGTGCATGACCACCTTTAAATAAGACACCGTTACGAGTTGCGGCGCCGATTGCACTTACAATAGAAACTGGTGTAGAAATTACCAGTGAACACGGGCAAGCAATTACCAACATTACCAACGCGCGATATATCCAAACATCCGAAGGTTGAGCAAATGCCAAGGGTGGAATAAAAGCAATGGCAAGCGCTATTACAATCACAATCGGCGTATAAATTGCTGCAAACTTATCTACCCATTGCTGCGAAGGCGCCCGACTTTCTTGTGCTTCTTCAACTAAATGAATAATTTTTGCTACCGTAGTATCGCTTGCTGCATGGGTAACTTTTACTTCTAAAAATCCAGTTTGGTTCATTGTCCCCGCATAAACTGTATCACCAATCTCTTTATCTTCAGGTATTGATTCTCCTGTAATTGGTGATTGGTCAACGGCACTACTACCAGAAACAACTAAACCATCTAATGCAATGCGCTGTCCTGGTCGAATTGTAATAATTTCGTTAATTTGAACGCTTTCGATATTAACTGTTTCTTCTCTACCATTACGTTTAACAGTCGCTGTTGCTGGCGTTAAGTCCATCAAAGCACGAATTGCGTTGCGGGTACGACCAATACTGAAAAGTTGTAGTGTGCTACCCAAGGAAAATAGAAAAACTACCAAAGCCCCTTCAAACCAGTCTCCCAGAATAATGGCGCCGATAACTGAAATACTCATTAGTAAATTCATGTCGGCACGCCGTAAACGTAATTCAAACAAACCCGCGCGTGCTATAGGATAACCAGCAACAATGATTCCAACGCCATAAAACGCGCGTGCTATCCAAATCGGTAATGCTAGTTTTTGAGCAATCAAACCCAAAACTAATCCCGCTCCTGCCAAAATGACACTTTGCGCGCGACGGTTATAAAGAAAGAATTGCCAGTTTGTTGCCGTTTGTTGTGTAGGTTTGGAATTTTTGTGAGAATGGTTGTGTGAGTGATGACTATGATGATGAGAATTTATCTCAACAGATTGCTCAACCGTGTAACCTAAATGCTTAATCCGTTCGCAAATCGTTTCTTCCTGAATTAAGCTCGGTTCATAAGATAATTGTAATCGTTCAGTGGCAAAGCTAACCGATACATCCAAAACACCCGCAAGTTGCTGCAAACCAGCTTCTACAGTTTTTGCACAACTTCCGCAGTCCATTCCATGAATCAAAGCACTAAAAGTTTTTGCCCCAGCCACTTTGACATGATTATGCTCGTGGTTATGGTCGCAGGCTTCACTATGAACATGCTTATGGTTTGGTTTATGATGTTCATGGTCGCAGCAAGCATCACTATGAGTGTGCTCATGCTTATGGTCATGAACATTAGAATGTACGTCTTTATCAACTGTACTACTCTGCTCAACCGTAAAACCCAAAGCTTTAATCCGACTATAAATAGCTTCTTGGCTAACTTTAGCAGAGTCGTAGGAAACCTTGACTTTTTCTGTAGCGAAGCTCACAGAAGCGGATGCGACTCCATCCAACTGCTGTAAACCGACTTCTATCGTTTTCGCGCAGCTTCCGCAGTCCATGCCAGTCACTCGAAATTGTTGGGATTTAAGGGAAGGTGTTTGACTCATAAGCTTTTGAGAAATTTTAACAAAAAGATATTTACTTACCAAAACTTTATCACAAAAGTTGAATAACTGTTCAAGTATTATATTTATTTACTAAAGATGATATAATGTAGAGTGATAATTATTCTTTAAAACTAAGGTAAGTGGTGAAAAAAGCTGTTTATAAGAAAAACGTAGACAAGTATCAAGACGACGGCGCCTCCCTTGAACAGATACACTGTGATGAGCATTTAGTCCACCTCGATAGTGTACGTGCATCAATGCCAAAGCTTTTGCCCTTAGATAAAGCAAAGGAGATGGCATCCGTTTATGCAGTGCTGGCAGACCCAAATCGCTTACGATTAGTCTCTGCACTAGCTTCACAGGAGTTATGCGTTTGCGATTTGGCTGCATTGACTCATATGAGCGAATCTGCGGTTTGTCATCAACTGCGTCTATTTAAAGTAATGCGTTTAGTTAAATATCGTCGTGAAGGAAGAAAAATTTATTATAGTTTAGCGGGTAGCACTATTTTTAATCTTTACAGCGTTTTGGCAGAGGATTTAGGAGACTCACAAGCCTAATTTTTGATAGGTTTTTAGGATAACTAAAGTTGCTACTGTATTTCCTGATTAATCGAACGTTCTAACTCCTGGTCTTGCCAGGAAACAGGGTCTTCTACAGGTTCTAGGTGAGTTGTAACGTGGGTTAAAGGCAATGCTCCACTAGATAAGACAAAATTAATAAAAAAATAAGCTCAAGTGATTAAAATTACCTTGTTGCATTAGCATATTATTTTTAAATATCTTAATTATTTATTTCAGGGGTGATCTTGTTTAAGGGAAAATATTGTCTAGTCAAATATTAACAACAAGTTATATTCAATTTTCTCCACTTATTTATTGGTGGAATTTTTGCTAAAATTCCCTTTTTCAGAGGCTCATGGCGTTGTGACCAAGGCAATAAACCATCGTACTTGACGTAGTATTGGCTCGCACATTGCAGTATTGGGTTGCAGGACAGCGTCGGATTTACACCAAACTTTCCCCGTTACCTCTAGCGGCTGTTCCCCACTAGAACCGAAACTGATTAGATATTTGTTGTTTTAACTTTTGTAAAACTGCTTTTTCATCAATTAATTCAAGAGTAGACACCATTTCATGTATTAAAGGTATTTCCAAACGTAACTCTTCAATTATTTCCCGTTGGTTAAAAATCTCCGCTGGCTTTCCTTCCAACAAAAGTTTTCCATCACCCATCACAAAAACCCAATCTGCCCAACGGTAAACTAAATCAAAGTCATGGGATGCCATAAGTATTGTTGTTCCAGACGAATGAATCTTTTTTAGAGTTGTCATTAAGTTATAAGTATGCAGCTTATCCAAATAAGCTGTTGGTTCATCAAGTAAAAGTAATTCAGGCTGTAAAACCATGACATCCGCAATAGAAACTCGCTTTTTCTGTCCCAAACTCATGTGATGTACTGGTCTTTGGGCAAGTTCTGTTAATCCAAATTCGACTAAAGCTTGTTCGACTCGTGCTTTGATCTCGGTTTCTGGTAAACCTAAGTTACACAAACCATAAGAAATATCTTCCTCCACCGTAGAAGCAACTAATTGTTGCTCTGGGTCTTGAAATATCAACCCTACTTTTTGACGTAGCTGTATCAATGATTTGCGGTTATAATCTATAGGTCTTTTTTTCCATAGTATTCGACCACTATTAGGTTGATAAAGTCCATTACATAATAGAAATAAAGTAGTCTTTCCACAACCATTTTGACCAATTAAAGCACATTTTTTGCCTGTTGGTATTTTTAAGGTTAATCCATTTAATGCTTTATTCTTGGTATTGGGGTAATTGTAATCTACCTGTTCAAACTCTAGTATAAATTCTTGCATGATTTAATAGTTCTAGTCCTAGTAATATTGTAGAACCAATAATTGCTTCTATCGCATACCGTTTTGATGGTCTATATCGGTAAGGATGCCAAACACGAAATTGCCCGTTGAAACCTCGCGATTCAACACTTAGAGATACTTGGCGATAATTCTCTAGAGTCCGCTTGAATAATTGACCAACCAATAATCCTAAACTTTTTATTGAGGTATTAAAAGTACAATAACCAAAACGTGCTTGTTGAGCTGTCCATAGCTGGCTAGCTGTATTCAATAAAACAAAAATGAAACGATACATTAATAATAAAATTTCGCATAGCAGTTCTGGTAAACCAATGCGACGTAAAACTTCTAATAACTCAGAAAAAGGAATAGTTAGCATTACAAAATACAAGCAGGAAAGCGAAGCTAATGCGCGCGTTAAAATGCTTAAGCCTTGTAAGATTCCGTTGAAGCTAATATATATATGAAAAAAGCCAATAGTTAAACCAGCTAGTGCATCGTTTTGTATATTAGCTACGCTGTCACTAGCAACTATATTAAAAACTAAAGCGAATAAACTAGTCAACCAAAAGAATAGCGCAACATATAGTAGTTTTAAATAAACTTTAGCAGAAATGCCTGCATAAATCACTATCCAAATACTCATCCATACTGCAATTAATATTTGTACAGTTGGATGAGAAAAAAAAGTAATTAAAAAAAGCGTGGTTGCAAATGTAAGTTTATGTTCTGGAGGCAACCACCGCAAACGATTAGTGTATGCGAGCTGGTCTATCTGAATTTTCATTTTATTTTTGTCGCTGTTCGCTACGTCCTTTGTAAAGCCCAATCACATAGCCAATCACACCAGCACCTAATCCAGCTTGTACAGCAAACAGCAAACTTTCAACTTCTCCACTTGGTAATTCAACTAATGAATTGAACCAAGGTTTATATTGCGGATGTAATTCTGTGATTGCTTTTTCTGCTTGACCATCAGCACCGGCAAACTCACCTTTCACAAATAATAGTGGTGCAACTGCTAATACAATTACTCCTAATACTAACAGCCAATTATGAGATTTTTTATTTGCCATGTGTTATTCGCTCCTTTTATCAGCTTATTGATTTATATATTATCTAATCTGCTTTAATTAAATTCAGCATTTGCAACTCTTGGCGCCCATAGCTAGAAAGCCAATTCCATACTAAAACAGTTAATAATCCCTCACTAATCGCTAAAGGAATCTGTGTCACTGCAAAAATCCCTCCAAATTTGATAAACGAAGCCATAAACCCGCCTGTTGTAGCAGGGAATGCTAGAGCTAACTGTATGGAAGTAACGATATACGTAACTAAATCAGCTACAGCAGATGCAAGGAATATCGCTAACTTTTGATTACCAGTTGGCGCCAAGCTGCGATAAATCCAAAAAGCAACGATTGGTCCAACAATTGCCATTGAAAATGCATTCGCTCCTAGCGTTGTTAAACCACCATGAGCTAAAAGTAAAGCTTGAAAAACTAATACTAAAGTACCAAGAACTGACATTGCCAAAGGACCAAATAGCACTGCTCCCAAACCTGTACCTGTGGGATGTGAGGAACTTCCTGTTACTGAAGGTAATTTTAATGCTGATAGTACAAACGTAAAAGCCCCAGCTAATGCAATTAGCAGCTTTAACTCAGGTTTTTCTTTAGTAATGCGCGTAAGACTACGTAAACCCAAAATAAAAAATGGTAATGCGACTACAAACCAAAAAATTGCCCAACCCACAGGTAAAAAGCCTTCCATGATGTGCATAGCGTGAGCTTTCGCATTACTGCCAACAATTAGATAGAAGCTCAAAAATGCCATTAAAACCAAACTAAATAAGCGTGATTTTCGTTTAGATATCGAAATATTACTTAACATTTTGCCACCTCACTGATATAGTCTCATGTTTCCGGAGCGCACTTGTACTTGTCGCCTAAATTTAGCATGTATAAGAAATATACTATAAAGATAGATTATGAAAAGAAAATGAAAAAGGTGCCAATATAACCCAATGACTCATTCTAAAAATAGACCTAGCCTTCCGGAAGTACACCGCAGCATTGAAATCCCCAATAATAAAGGGTTTTGGCGGAAACTGCTAGCGTATGCAGGCCCAGGATACTTAGTATCAGTTGGATATATGGACCCTGGAAACTGGGCAACGGATATTGCTGGTGGGTCAAAATTTGGTTACACTTTGCTGTCAGTCATTTTACTATCAAATTTAATGGCGATACTGCTGCAATCGTTATGCGTGCGGTTAGGGGTAGCAACGGGGAAAGATTTAGCACAAGCTTGTCGAGACTATTTTAGTAAGAAGGTAAGTTTTTGTTTGTGGGTGCTGTGCGAGATTGCAATTGCTGCATGTGACTTAGCGGAGTTGCTGGGAAGTGCTATAGCTCTACAACTTCTTTTTAACATTCCTCTAATTTGGGGGGTATGTATTACAGCCGCAGATGTACTAATTTTATTACTGTTGCAGAGTAGGGGCTTTCGCTATACTGAGGGTTTGGTTATTTTGCTGGTTGCGACTGTAGGGATTTGTTTCACAGCGGAAATTATATTTTCTCGACCTTCTTTAGGCGGAATTTTACAGGGATACATACCCAAGCCAGAGATTTTAAAGAACCCTGAAATGCTATACATTGCCATTGGTATTTTAGGCGCCACGGTAATGCCGCACAACTTATATTTACATTCTTCCATAGTACAGACGCGCGATTGGCAGCCAACTCCTGAAAAACGCTGGGAAGCAATAAAATTTAGTACAATTGATTCAACCGTCGCTTTGTCTTTGGCACTTTTGATTAATTCAGCAATACTAATTGTTTCAGCAGCAACGTTCCATTTCTCTGGTAATCAAAACGTGGCAGAAATTCAAGACGCATATAAATTACTGTCACCGCTATTAGGTGTTAGTGCTGCTAGCGCAATTTTTGGTGTTGCGTTACTTGCTTCGGGACAAAGTTCAACTTTAACTGCTACTTTAGCAGGTCAAATTGTAATGGAAGGATTTTTACAATTTCGCCTCCCGTCTTGGCTACGTCGTTTAGTAACCCGTCTGCTTGCGATAATTCCGGCATTAATTGCAATTATTTTCTTTGGAGAAAAAAGCACTAGTAATTTAATAGTTTTTAGTCAAGTGGTTTTGAGTTTACAATTACCATTTGCAGTTATTCCATTAGTAATGTTTACCAGTAACCGTAGCTTAATGGGTGAATTCGTTAATCCATTTTGGTTAAAATTTATTTCTGGATTAGTCGCAATTGTAATTGTCTGCTTAAATATGTGGTTGTTATTGCAAAGTATATTATTTGTCTAAATTATAATCTCGCTGATTTAAAGGGTTTAAAATAGAGGTGTGGGGAACAGTTCCGTGTAATTGTGCCTCAAAATGCCCATCACGGAGAAAGGTACCATGAATTATATTAAGCAAACCGTCGCAATTATAGGAATCAGCAGCGTGTTATGTGCAATACCCGCAGTTGGTTTCGCACAAGCACTAAAACAGCCTGTAGAAAGAACAAATTTCCAACTGTCATATAATCAAGGCGTGCAAAAGCTTGCTCAAGGTAACTTTAATGGCGCCATCGCGGATTTTGATAAAGTAGTACAGTTCAAACCAGAATATTCAGAAGCATATTGTCTAAGAGGACAAGCGAAAGCGCAACTTGGCGACTACCAAGCTGCCCTAGCTGACTATAGTCGTGCCGTAAAGCTGAGTCCCGGACACCTTGATGCTTACAATGTCAGGGGAACATTATATGCTGAACTTGGAAATGTAAACGCGGCTGTTGCGGATTTTAACCAAACCATCAAAATAAATCCTAAGTTTGTGGATGGTTACTACAACTTGGGACTCCTTAACTACAGATTAGGAAACCATAAACAAGCTTTATCACAATTTAACCAAGCGTTAGCAATTAATCCTAAATTAGCTGATGCTTATGGCAGTCGAGGGCTGGCACGATATGCTCTAGGAGATAAACACAACGCTATTACTGATTTACAGCAAGCTGCGACTTTATTTCAACAGCAGCGAGATGTTCAAGGGTATCAGCAAACACAATCTATACTTCAGGAAATTCAGAAATAAAATTAACACCTTAATATTTAATTGAGAAGGTAAGCAAAGTTTGCCTACCTTCATTTTTTATATTAATTGATAAAAGAAGTGAAGTTAGGGAAACATTTGTCAGTAGTAAACAGTCATTCGTTCATATTCTGGGTACAATTTGACTTGACCTTCGAGCGCAAATCGAATAACCTTAACGCTCAGACATATCCCTCATACTCATACTATGAACAAAAGATTTATACTTAGTTTGCTGGCTAGCCCAACTGTTTTTACAACCTTTATGTCTATACTTGGAGTAGTTAACCCTGCTCATGCAGCTACACCAGTCATCCGCTTTAAAGATGGTACAGCCTGCATCCGCCATCCCCACATTTCTTACAATAAGTTTGCTTGTACGCGCGTTTCCCAGACAGAAATTGACCCTCGTTACGCTACTTCATCCAAATTCAATGCCGCAAATTCCTCAAGCGAAAAAGTCGCTTCATTGACCTTTAGTGAAAGTGATAGCGATGCTGCAATTGCTGTATTTGGCTGTGATTGTCCCTACTGCCAAAATGCTCTACGTGCCTTACGCGGTCAAGCTCCAATGGTTTACTAAATATCAGTGATTTTGAAAAAATTGATACATCAGTAATTATTTACTCCCTTGCAACATTTTTCTATAACATTCCTGAAGGGCTTCAAGTCTTCTTAAAGTTGCCGCACCAGTCGGTCTTGCTGGAGGAACAGAGTTACATGCACTGCTGCTGAAATTACTTTGCTGTTGCGTGTTAGTGTTAGGAAATTCTTGTGACTGTGCGTAAGCACCAGGAATGAAAGCAGCACTAAACATAGTCAATCCGAAAGAAATTGCAAAAATTGATACACTGCGAATGATAATTGTCTTCATAATTAAAATTACAAAACCGAATTAAATGAAAAATTATTTGCTTGAGATGAAACCGAAAAGTTAGCTAGGGTAGGTTAAATTCATTACCCACCCTCAGATTACTAACTTAATTTACAATCTAGTCGCGGGAAGTTTGAACTCTAGCTAAACCTAGAGAAATATTTCCATTCATACCGACTTTCTTTGCAGATACTTGATAATTTAAAGTTTGTCCATAGTCAGGACCGTCAACTCCATTCATAAAAACTGTCAGTGAGTTTCCAGAAGCTACAGGTTCTGAAAATGCTACTGTCGCTTTTCTACCATTAATTGAAACTGTCGCAGGAATTTGTTGACCTGATTTATTTTTAACTTTGATTCCTCTAACACTGACTCCTTCAGGTATATCAATTGCCAGTTCTGAAAGAGCTTTGCCTTGAACATGAACATCAAACTTATGAGTAGCATCTGGCACTAACGAATCTATAGGAATAGCAGCACTTTTCCCTAGATGAGTAATTTTCGCATCATTGGGGCTTTTAGCCCAAACTGAAGGAACTGTAGATGCAAGAACTAAGGTAAAAGCTGTAGCATAAATTAATTTTTTCATTTCTATTCTCCTGGTTTAATTTAGTGAATTGGTAGTTCCTATATTTATTATTGTGATACCCGTTTATGAAATGAGGATGAAATTTTAGGTGTTAAATTTCATTATTTTAAATATATTTTTTGAAATTTGCTTGTAATCATCTATGGTACAATTATTGCAAAATCATCTAACTTTTCTTACTCTTAATAAGAAAAGTGGTTCTTGCGTACATAGCGTGCTAAATTTTAATTACAGTCGATAATTCTCCTTTATTATCAAGGTTTACAGCCACTTATAGTTGAAATTTCAGTAATTTTATCGTTATAAAGAGAATAATAGTTGTAACATAAGTATAACAAAGGTTTTAAGCTAATTTATCAACAGATTTAGCACGCTAAGTACGGAAGAGCCGAGGAAACTGTGAATTACCATCAATATGGGGAAGTGTTCCATTGTTATCTTTCGCACTTACGTAAGTTACAGGAATTAAAAACGTAGCAGCAATGGCGCCGACAGCAGTATAAATTAATGCTTTTTTCATATTAGCTCCTTATTTAATTAACAAATATAGCAAAGTATCAGATTCCTTTCTAAAAATGAACCTGTTATCAATCAATACATCAAAATTTGGTGAAGTCAGAATTCACTTCCCCTACACTAAAACTTTCATAAAAGCAGGTAAAGTTTACCACTGACTTACCGTTAACTTCTTTTCTTTTGTAGAGGTGTTGTTCAAAAAGATGTTTTACCTCTATTTACTAGTTTGACAGGTGACTATGAAATCAATGTGAAATTTATCCTAGTTTTCTAAAAATTACGAAACTGAGCTTGACCTATAGGAACCTGTACATCGCTTCCAATAACTTTTGCCGATAAACTGTAGACAGTGCCCGATTCATTAATTTGCTGTTGCACTCTGTTAAGTGAGACTAAAATCTTACTAGTGCTAGAAGTAACCGTCTCTGGAAAAGTTATAATGATTTTTCTATTATCAACAGAAATATCGATGTTAACTTTTTTACCTTTATCATCAAAAACATTAATATCATTACTTACAGCTACAGTAGGGGGAGTTTCAATTATTAGCTGCTTCAGAGGTTTACCACGTTTAGGAACACGTATTTGAAAAATTTGCTTAACAACCTGCCATTGAGTTGGGAATAACTGCATGTTATTCTCAGTATTAGTCGGTTTAGTATCATTTGTTTTAGCGCTTACGTAACCAGTATTGATAATCGTTAAAGCACTTATAGCCAATATTCCAACATTAATTATCTTTCGCATCATCTTGACTGCTATAATCAAAAAGAACTCTAATTAGACCAGCGATTCATCAATGATGAATGAAGCTCCCTTTAACTAGCTTGGCGCCTCACTATGAAATCAAGATGAAATTTTGAGAAAAGTTACAAAAATTAATGTTATACTTTGAAATGCTGTTTAGAATTTAATAACTCAACCTCGTTTCAAACTACCTTAAATGCTCCACCTAACTGGAGAGTCAAGGGGAATACAAAAATTTTTTCAAAAGCTAAGGATGCCAGTTTTACCGTCTTGCAGGCTGTGTTGGAAGTTATTATTTAATTTCAAGCGGATAAATCAATATAAATAAAGGCTTTTAGCCCTAAGACATTAGTAAAGCTAAAAGCCTAAAAATAGTATCTCTGAGAATTTCGTCAGATGTTTTCAAATTGTATTTTATTATATCTTTATGAAATCAAGATGAAATTTTTATAGTTCATTTTGTTTTTAATAAAAACAGCTTCATAGTAGTAAACACATGAAAAATATGTTTACACCTGTGAAGCTGTGGTTCTGGCGAAACATGAGGAATTCGTTTCTATAATTTATTTTAGTAAATCAAAATGAAATTAAGATGAAATGCTAGCACAACTATTGCACATCAACCCAGAAGTCAGCAGTGATAATCTTGCCATTACGATTAAACTGTCCCCACATCTTATACTTACCTGGTTGGGGAAAACTAGTAATAAAATGAATCTCACCCGGAGGAGTATCTTTCATCGCATGAGCATGGATATAGTCTGCTTCGGTTAGCGGTGATGAGTGTTTGAGAATGACTAAGTGTCCTCTTTCACCTAAGTAATTTTGTAAATCTTTTGGTGGTTGGTTGCTGGCTGCATCTAATAAGTTAAAAATTAAGGGAAGCCCATACTCAGTTTCTCAGCCAAAAATGAAATTAGGATGAAATTTCTAGTTTGTTTTGGCTTTTGGCACAAATAACTGCAATCTGCTCTTGAAGCTGAAATCATTAGCTGGCTTAGTTTACGTAAGTTTTTGGATAATTTCGGCAAAAAAATTTCTCAACTCCCTTGACTCTCCAGTTAACAGGAGAGTTCAAAATAAGACTTAGTTATTGAAAGGGTGATTGGTTTCCCTACTCTCTCTCTTGATTCTCTAGTTAACTGGAGAGTTTAAAATAAAGATTAGGAAATGATTTTAGAAATATGTTTTATGTTAGTCCAAGAAAAAACAAAACAAATAGGCGCCGTTGCAAAAAAAACTAATGTACCAATTAAAACTATCCGTTATTACGAAGAGTTAGGGTTACTCAAAGCGTCGGGTAGAACTGAGGGTGGGTGAGCGATTATTCGACTCTGATATTTATGAACGCTTACACTTTATTAAACGCGCGCAAAATCTTGGATTAAGTTTGTTAGAAATTAAGGAGCTTTTAGAAGTTCATGACCAAGGTGATCTCTTGACTCTCTAGCTGACTTGAGAGTTTAGCATGGACATCAGTCAGCCAAAAATAGCTGACAGAAAACAAGGTAGAGAGTAAAAAACACATGACTACACACATGAAAAGTTTATTTGTTGGCGCCGAGCGCAAGTTTTGCACTTCTGACATTAGTTTTTAGTCCCAGTCGAGCAGAGAGTCGCGCTACCAATGCGAATACAACTACAAGCAAAACTGAACAGCAGATTAGCCAAACACCATCCTCCCCAACTAAACAGCAGTCAGAAGACAAAGGATGCCCTTGTTGTAAAAAAAATGATGGGCAATACGCAGCAGATGGACAGCAAAATGCATCAAATGATGAACAATCAACAAAACCCTTCCAGATAGGCTTGCAGAACAATAGCGGCAAGGATGACTTAAAATATCCTTGTCGCTATAGTGTATATTTTGTTATTAATAAAATTGTAATATTACTGTAATTAAATTAAGAAACACTCAGCAGGTCTAATTGCTAATTAGGTGTAAGTGAGACTTAGTTAAAGTAGTAATAAAATTTAACTAAGTGCAATAGACCTGATTGAGCTATTTTAATCCTGACAGGCCAAGATGAAATCAATATGAAATATGAAGCGATATAAGAAATTTATGCTTATGTTGGAAACTACGAAAACTTAATTAAATGTTATGCTCCTAAAAGGACTTAATTAATACAAGTAAATTACTTGTGTTGATGTGTGTATAGAAAAAATATGTATAATTTATAATTTATCCGTGTTTACGAATTGCGCGCGCAAGCACTCAATTCAAGTTTGTAGAGACACGAGATAATATCGTGTCTCTAGAGGTGGTATGCTTTCTAAACGACAGCCAATTGCACTCTAGAATGAAAAGTTAGTACGGAGTGTACCTACGTAGATAGTGTCATTGTTGTTGTTATGTTCGGGATTGAAGATTACTAATAAACCTGGAGTCACAGAAATATTCTTATTTACTTGCATACGGTATAAAGCTTCCAGGTGGTAAGAAGTGTCGTTATCTTCGCGTCTAATAGTTCTCGTGGCAGAAGTGAAAGCATCGTTACTGCTGACTTTAGGTGGTTGACCAAAGATAAAACCAAGCAAGTTACCTTCTTTCACAAAGTCTTTGATGCTAAGGGTTGCAGCCCAATAATTGATTGATGCATTATCTCCTTTATTTACTCCTGCACCATTTACCAATGCTTCAGCATCGGTATAACCGTACCAGCCACCAATGGTCAAGCTTGAGCTAGGTATGAAATTTGCTTGTATACCATAGTGGTTGGTAGTAGTGGCAATACCATTAAAAGGATTACCCGCGTAGATACTCCCAGTGCCTTCAAACATGTTGATGCCAGACAAACTGTTTTGATAGCTACGAGCATAAGTCAAACCAACATTTAATGCTTTACTAGGTTGGAAAACTAGTTGACCAAGAGCAGTGTAGGCGCCATTTGTCAGACCTGCACCTAAACCAGGATTATTTGCTGTACGAGCTACATAAGATGCTGATGCAGAGAAAGGAGAACCTTTCGGATT